>CAZYUS010000125.1:0-8584 GCA_964650615.1 uncultured Pseudomonadaceae bacterium
GCTGGGCATCCCGTTTTCCGGCCAGCCCGGACGCTGGAACGCCATTACCGATGTCGCTGGCGTTACCGTCGGCACCACGACATTGGTGCGCGATTTAAGTGGCGGAACAGCGGTGCGCACCGGCGTCACGGCGATTTTGCCGCGCGGCCAACAGAGCTTAAAACAGCCGGTGATGGCAGCGATTTTTTCGCTTAATGGCAACGGTGAAATGACCGGCGCGCAATGGGTCGACGAAGGTGGTTTTCTCGAAGGCCCGATCATGCTCACCAATACGCACAGCGTCGGCGTGGTGCGCGATGCCACCATCGCGTGGCGAGTAAAACAAGGCGGTGCCGACAGCAGCGGCTATTGGTGGTCATTGCCGGTGGTGGCTGAAACCTGGGATGGCGATCTCAACGACATCAACGGATTTCACATTACCGCCGCCGACGTGTACGCCGCGCTTACCAGCGCCCAAAGCGGTCCGGTTGCCGAAGGTAACGTCGGCGGCGGCACCGGCATGGTCTGTCACCAGTTCAAATGCGGCAATGGCAGCAGCTCGCGGGTGATCAACGTGGCGGATCGGTCGTATACGGTCGGCGTTTTGGTGCAGGCCAATTACGGTGTGCGCGACGAATTGCGTGTCGCCGGCGTGCCGGTGGGGCGCGATTTTGCGGTCACCGATAAACCGCATCGGCGCGGCGATAGCGGTTCTATCATCATCGTGGTGGCGACTGACGCCCCGTTGCTGCCGCATCAATTGAAGCGGCTGGCCAAGCGCGCCGCGCTGGGGCTGGCGCGTAATGGTTCGTATGCTGGTAACGGGTCGGGCGACATTTTCATCGCGTTTTCTACCGCCAACGCGGCCGCTAATCAAACCGCGCGTGTCGTCCTCGACGCCTTGCCGAATGACGCCTTGGACCCGCTGTTTCTGGCTACCGTGCAAGCCAGCGAAGAAGCCATCATCAACGCTTTAATCGCCGCAAAAACCATGACCGGCCATATGGGTTACACCGTCGAGGCGATTGATCACGCTAAGCTATTGAAAGTGTTAACAGAACACCGGCGCTTGAATAAAACCCACTAGTTATCCACAGCAATTACACCGATCTATGCCGTGGAACATTGTTCCACGGATCCGTTATCCTTTCCGACCCGAACGGCCCCTTGTGTGGCCTCACCCGTTTTTTAGGAGCGTACCCGTGGGACGCATCATCGCCGTTGCAAATCAAAAAGGTGGCGTCGGCAAGACCACCACCAGTATCAATCTGGCGGCCAGCCTCGCTGCGACCAAGCGCCGCATTTTATTGGTTGATCTCGATCCGCAAGGCAACGCAACCATGGGTTGCGGTGTCAATAAGCACGATTTAAACGCCACCAGTTATGACGTGTTGATGGGCGATATCGACGCCAAAAGCGCCATTGTTAAAACCGAAGGTGGTTTTGATTTACTGCCCGCCAATCAAGAATTAACCGGTGCCGAAGTGCATTTGCTGGAGCTGGAACAAAAAGAAACGCGGTTGAAATCGGCGCTGCAAACGGTGCTGGATGATTACGATTATATTTATGTCGATTGCCCGCCCAGTTTGAATATGTTGACGGTGAACGCCTTGGTGGCGGCCAATACGGTTTTGATCCCGATGCAATGTGAATATTTCGCGCTCGAAGGCATCAGCGCCTTAATGGACACCGTGGCGCAAATCAAAGCTGCGCTTAATCCTACGCTCGACATTGAAGGCGTGCTGCGCACCATGTTTGATCCGCGCAATAATTTGGCCGTCGATGTGGCACACCAATTACAACAACATTTTGGCGATCGCGTTTATAACACCGTGATCCCGCGCAATGTGCGGTTGGCCGAAGCGCCATCACACGGTATTCCGGCGTTGGTTTACGACAAATTATCGGCCGGTGCCAAAGCGTATTTGACCCTAGCCGGTGAAGTGTTACGGCGTGACAATGTGCCGTTTTCTGAAATCACCGTACAGTAATAACAATAACGTCGATACGACGATCACCCAACACACGACGCACAACAAAAAAACTGTTTCATCGTGTCAAAATGAATCTTTTAGGTAAATAAAAATGGCAGTCAAAAAACGCGGACTCGGCACCGGCTTAAGCGCTTTAATTGGCGCAAATACCGTTACCGCTTTGCAATCGGGCAAAACCCTTTCCGAAACCGATGGCGAATTAAAAACCTTGCCGGTGGAATATTTATCACCGGGTCGTTATCAGCCGCGTCGTGTGATGCAGCAAGATGCGCTGAATGAATTGGCCGAATCCATTAAAGCGCAAGGATTGATTCAACCGATCGTGGCGCGTCGTGCCGGTGATAACCGTTACGAGATCATTGCCGGCGAACGTCGCTGGCGCGCGTCACAAATTGCCGGTTTAAACGAAGTGCCGGTGTTGGTCAAAGAAGTCAGCGAAAATGCCGCTGGCGCGATGGCCTTAATCGAAAACATTCAACGCGAAGATTTAAATTGCATTGAAGAAGCCATGGGCTTGCAACGCTTGATGCAGGAATTCACCTTAACGCAAGAACAAGTGGCCGCTGCGATCGGAAAATCGCGCGTCAGTGTGACCAACTTACTGCGCTTATTGCATTTGGCTGACGATGTAAAAACCATGCTGGAACACGGCGACATCGAAATGGGTCATGCCCGCGCGATATTGAGTTTAGACGCCACCCAGCAAATTCAGGCCGCGCGCGATGTCGTGGCCAAACAACTTACTGTGCGCGACACGGAACGTCTGGTGCGCAAAATACTGGCACCGCAAAAAGCCGAGGCACAAGGCGATAAAAAAGCCGAAAGCAACGCCGACATCATCCGTTTGGAACGGCGTTTATCGGAACATTTCATCACGCCGGTGAAACTCGATCACGGTCAACGCGGTGGTAAAGTGGTGATCAATTACAGTTCGCTGGATCAGCTCGATGGCATCTTGGCCAAACTCGGTATGTCAGAAGATTAACGCGGTTGTCGGAGCGCCTTTGGGCGCGAATAATTTTTAGAACACGCCTATTTCGCGCCTAAAGGCGCTCCGACAATAACACCCATTTAACGGAATCGAATAATGAAATCCAGTCGTCTTACGTTGTACATTTTGATCGGTCTGGTGCTGGGGCTAATCGCCGGATTTGCGATCAATGTGCAAACGCCGGTAGCGCAACATCAGGCCATCGCCGATGGCTTTACCGTGGTCAGCAAGATCTTTTTACGTTTGATCAAAATGATCATTGCGCCGCTGATTATTTCGACGCTAGTGGTCGGCATCGCCAAAATGGGCGACAGCAAATCAGTAGGCCGTGTCGGGTTAAAAACATTGGGCTGGTTTGTGTTCGCATCATTGGTGTCGCTGACACTGGGACTGGTGCTGGTGAATGTATTCCGTCCCGGTGATGCCTTGCACGACGCCACCGCGCAATTAGTTGGCGATTCCGGCATCAAAGCTGGCGCTTTATCCTTAACCGCTTTTATCGAACACGCGGTGCCGGCTTCGATCATCGACGGCATGGCCAAAAATGAAATTCTGCAAATTCTCATTTTTTCGTTATTTTTTGGTATTGCCGCCGCGTCTTTAGGTGATAAAGCCAAAGCGCTGGTTGAGACCTTGGATAGCGTCGCTCACATCATGTTGAAAGTGACGGGTTACGTCATGCAACTGGCACCCGTTGCGGTATTCGCTGCGGTCACGGCGACCATCGCCAAAAGCGGTTTGGATGTGGTGGCCAATTACGCCGTATTTATGCTCGAATTTTATTTTGCTATCGTGGTGTTGTGGCTGGTGTTAATCGCGATGGGATTTGTATTTTTGCGCGCCCGCGTTTTTGATTTAATTCAACGCGTGCGCGAACCGTTACTGCTGGCGTTTTCAACCGCCAGTTCCGAAGCGGCTTACCCGAAAACCTTGGAGCAACTGGAAAAATTCGGCGTCAGCAATCGCATTGCCTCGTTTGTTCTGCCGCTGGGTTATTCGTTTAATCTTGACGGTTCGATGATGTATTGCACGTTCGCGACCATGTTTATTGCGCAAGCGTACGGCATCGAATTTTCATTGGCAGAACAAATCACCATGTTGTTGGTGCTGATGTTAACCAGCAAAGGAATGGCCGGTGTACCACGCGCCTCATTAGTGGTGATCGCCGCGACCTTGGTGCAATTCAATATTCCCGAAGCCGGTTTGTTATTGCTGCTTGGCATCGATCATTTTCTCGATATGGCACGCTCGGCCACCAATGTGATTGGCAATAGTGTCGCCTCGGCGGTGGTGGCGAAATGGGAAGGCCAGCTTGAGGCACCACAGCAAGAATAAAAATCTGCAATAATAGTGCGACCATCAAGCCGTTATTGAGTGACTCATTAACGGCTTTTGTCTTTCAGCGACCGTTAACGCATGGCCTCTCCAAACCGGCTTACCGCTTGTCCCGACTGTGATTTATTAGTGCAGTTACCGCCCTATTTAAGCGGTGCCGACGCCCATTGTCCGCGTTGCAATAAATTGCTGATCGAGGCGCATCACGACGGTTTACAACGCGCGTATTGGTTAAGCGCGTTTGGTCTGATCATTTATTTTCCGGCCATGCTGTTGCCGATGCTGGAATTGCATTTGCTCGGTAAAGCGCACGCCGCAAGCTTAGGCGCGACGCCGTTTGCGTTGTACGACAGCGGCCATCGCACCACCGCCCTGATCGTTACCGCCATGATCGTGTTTGCGCCGTTGATTAATCTTGCCGTCACGTTTGCCAGCGCGAGTCTAGTCAAACAAAACTGGCCGCACACGCCGCTACTCTTGCGTATTAATCATCACGTTCGTCATTGGAGTATGCTTGAGGTTTTTATGATGGGCGTGATCGTGTCGGTGATTAAAATGCGCGAACAAGCCGATGTGATAATCGGATTGGGTCTGGTCAGTTTTGCCTGTCTTATGCTCATCACAGCGGCGCTATCGTGGGCGGTGGACGATGCGGTGTTTTGGGAAGCGTATGATGCACACCGCGCGCGCTAAACACTTCCGTTTATGTCAGGTGTGCCGCTTGCTGAGTCAGGACATAAGCAGCACCCACTGTTCCCGTTGTCACGCTCCGCTACACTTTCGTAAACCCGACAGTATGGCGCGAACATGGGCCTTGGTGTTAACGGCGATCATTTTATTGGTGCCGGCCAATACCATTCCGATCATGGACGTGATGAGCTTCGGTAAACACGATCCATCCACCATTTTGAGTGGCATCATCAAGCTGTGGCAACATCAGCAATATTTAATTGCGATTATCGTATTTGTCGCGAGCTTTACCGTGCCGTTATTTAAATTAGGCGCGTTAGTGATGTTGCTATTAGCTGCGCACAATGTTTTTCCAACCACGCCACTGCGGTGGACGCGGCTGTACCGTTTTTTAGAATTTATCGGGCGTTGGTCCATGCTCGATATTTTTGTGGTTACCTTAATGGTTGCCGTCGTGCAACTGGGCAATGTGTCGCGCGTCATCGCCGGGGGCGGCAGTTTTGCGTTTACCTTAGTGGTGATCGCCACCATGGTCGCTTCCAGCAGTTTTGATCCGCGTTTGTTGTGGGATAACGCGGCGCACAATCAACACGATTCTGAACATGGAAAACAAAGTGTCTGAAACCATCGAAAACAATGGCACCGCCGCCACGATCAAAAAACATCGGCGCTTTTCGCCGGTTTGGTTTTTGCCGTTACTCACGTTTATCGTGGGTCTGTATTTGTTGTGGCAAACGTGGCTCAATCAAGGATTAAGCATCGAGATCGAATTCCCCACCGGCGAGGGCATGGTGGCCGGTGAAACGCAGGTGCGCTACAAAGGTATTCCGGTGGGAGTGGTTAAAAAACTCAATCCCAACGAAGAAAACGACAGCGTGATCGCGCTGGTGCAATTTCAACCGGAATTTCGCCGTTTAGGTTTGCCCGAAGACACGCAATTTTGGTTGGTGCAAGCGCAAGTCAGTATCACCGGTGTCAGTGGATTAAACACCTTATTAACCGGAAATTATTTGGCCATCGTGCCGGGCAAGGCGGACAACAGCGGCAGTTATTTCAAAGCACTGGATCGCGCGCCTCCGCTTTCGGAAAACACGCCGGGATTGCACGTCAAGTTGACCGCAGATAATTTGAATTCGGTCAATGCCGGTACGCAAATTTATTTTCGTGATATCGCCATCGGCAGTGTGCAAGCGTATGAACTGTCGCCCGATCGCAGCAATGTCGTCATGGACTTGCACATCAAACCGGAATACAGCGCGCTGATCCATAAAAACACTCGATTCTGGAATGCCAGCGGCATTGACTTCCACGCGAGTCTTGCCGGTGTAAAAGTGCGCACCGGTTCAATGCTCAGTTTATTATTCGGTGGCATCGCCATCAGCGAAAACAATCATGACGGTGAGCTAGCGCAAAACGGCGACCGCTTTACGCTGTTTAAAGATTTTGACGCTGCAGAGGCCGGCTTGCAGGTGCGCATCGCGTTTACCAATGCGGATAATTTACAAGCCGGTGTAACGCGCGTGATTTATAAAGGGGTTGATGTCGGCCGTTTGCAAACTTTGACGCTGGATGAACAACAACGCCGCATTATTGCGGTGTTTGGACTGGATCCACGCATCGCACGCTTCATCACCGACAAAACGCGTTTTTGGTTGGTGAAGCCGGAATTGAGTCTAAGTGGCGGCACCAATCTCGACAGTTTATTGCGCGGCGGTTTTGTCACCTTTGCACCCAATGACAGTGGCCATGTCAGCACCGAGTTTATCGCTCACGATGGTCCCGATTTTATGGATTTCGAAGCACCGGGATTACATCTGCTGTTATCGGCACAAGCGCTCAATGGCTTGTCCAGCGGATCACCGGTTTTCTATCGCGATGTGCGCGTGGGTTCCGTGTTGAGTCAGCGCTTTGATCGCAAAAAAGATCGCATAGATCTGCATATTGTGATCGACGAGGAATACGCCGGACTCATTGCCAGCAAAACCCGTTTCTGGAATTTAAGCGGTATTCACGTCAACGCCAGTTTATCCGGTGTCGAAGTCAAAACCGGACCACTGGCCAGCCTCATCAGTGGCGGCATTACCTTTGATTCGCCGCTCGATGCGAAAGCAGACAGCGTAAAAAACGGCGCGCGTTTTGAATTATTCCGCGGCGAACGCGAAGCCCTGCGCGGCTTCGCCGCGCAAATTCAATTCGATAGCGCCGCCGGATTGCAAGCCGGTAGCACCAAAGTGATTTATCGCGGCATCGAGATCGGTCGCGTTGATGCGGTTGACGTCAGCAGCGATTTTAAAACCGTTACCGCCGATATTGGTTTTGTTCGTGATGCCGAAAACTTATTGCGCGACGGTACGCAATTTTGGCTCGTTAAACCAGAATTCAGCTTCACTAATCTCGGCGGACTCGACACCTTGTTTAGCGGTGCTTACATCAGCGTGAAACCGGGCAAAGGCAATGTCAAAACGGAATTTGTTGCGCTAAAAAATGCGCCGCCCGAGGGCAGCGGCGAACCGGGATTGGATTTAATTTTGCTGGCATCAGAAAGCGGTGGCTTAAGTGTGGGATCACCGGTATTGCACAAACAAATGGTCGCGGGTGCAGTGCAAGAAGTGACCTTAACGGCGGACAAAAAACAGGTACAGATCCGCATCCATCTGGCCCCCGAATTTGCCGGTTTAGTACAAAGCAATACGCGTTTTTGGCAAGCCGGTGGTGTGCAAGCCAATCTGGGATTAAACGGTCTGGATGTGCGCAGTGCATCACTGAGTAGCATCGTGCAAGGCGGTATCGCGTTCGAAAGTCCCAGCGGGCCGGTGAATCGCCGCGCCATTGTCAACGGTGATCAATTCATTTTGTACAACGATGAAAGTGCCGCGCAGATCGACGGACAAGACATTGAATTCACCAGTACCCGCGTTGATGGTTTGCGGGTCGGCACCGAGATCCGTTATCGCGGCGTGGTTGTCGGTGTTGTTACGGCGCTTGAGTATCGCGATCAATTTAATCAAGCCATGATCAACGCCAAACTCAACTCTGCCGCCAGCCATTTCGCAGTCGACGGCAGCCAATTTTTTCGTGTCGATGGCAGCATTGGTTTGGCGCGCAATGAAAACGTGATGGCGGCGTTAAGCGGTGCGTATATCGGTGTGCTACCCGGCCAAGGCGCAACACAAACCCGTTTCACCTTGCTGGATCGTGAACCGCGCATGACACCACCGCCCAATGGTTTAACCCTGATCCTAAACAGCGATCGCATCGGTGGTTTGAGCAAAGGTGATCCGGTGCTCTATCGTCAAGTCAAAGTCGGTGAAGTGTTGTTTGGCGAACTAAATCAACACGGTAATGGCGTGAAAATTTATTTAACCATTTGGCCCGAAAACACCGCACTAGTGCGTCAAGGCTCGCAATTCTGGCGCGCCTCCGGTTTAAGTTTTGACGCCGGCATTTTCGACGGTGTGCAGGTGCGCAGCGAATCGCTCGAAACCCTTATCGCCGGCGGTATTGCCTTTGCCACTCCCGACGAAGACAGCGATGAAAGCGAGATGCAAGCGGTCACCAATGAAGCGCAATTCCAGCTCCACGAAGAAGTCGACGA
>CAZYUS010000126.1:0-8565 GCA_964650615.1 uncultured Pseudomonadaceae bacterium
CGACGCAGTCGGCAATGGTCTGGACGCGTTGAATTGGCTGAAAAATCAGCAGCCGGACTTATTGATCAGCACGTTTTATCTGCCCGATATGACGGCCACCGAATTACTGCACCAGATCCGAGTCGATGTTAAACATCACCATTTGCCATTTATGCTGGTGTCGAGTGAGACCAGCTTTCGTGTATTGGATCCGATCCGCCAAGCCGGTGTGGTGGCGATTTTGCCTAAACCGTTTGAACTGGCCGATATTCAACGCGCGCTGCGCGCGTCATTACATTTTATCGATCCGGAAGAATTGCAACTGGAAACCTATGACGTGGCGTCATTGCGCGTTCTGGTGGTGGACGATAGTCCGATGGCTCGCAAACACATTTCGCGCGTATTGCGCGACATGGGCATCAACCACATAACGTTTGCCGAAAATGGTCGCGAAGGCGTCAACCAATTCGGCGCGCAGATCTTTGATTTGGTGGTGACGGATTACAATATGCCCGAAATGGACGGCAAAGAATTGGTCAGCGCGATTCGCGCGCGCAGCGACGGCGTGTACGTGCCGATCTTGATGGTGACCAGCGAACAGGATCAAACACGCCTCGATTTGATTGCGCAAGCGGGCGTGTCCGCCTTGTGCGATAAACCGTTTGAACCGGAATCCATCCGATCGACGCTACTGAGTATTTTAAGTCACTGAAAACGCGCCGTTTAACGCGCCAAAAACGGCAATGCTAATTGCGCGACCCGTTCGGTTTGTTCGAGATGGACATGATGGCCGCCGGCCACTTTAACGACGTTAAGATCCGGCAGCAAAGCACCGAATGCATCGAGCGCCTTGCCAACAAAACTCAAGCCGTTTTCCGCCTGCACCACCAAATTCGGCATCGTCAATCGTTGCATAAAACAGCGCGCTTGTTCGGGGGCTAATCGCAGCATCGACGGCAAGCGCAAGCGACCATCCGAACGCCACTGAAATCCGCCATCGGTTTCGTGCAAGCTACGCTCGACAATCGGACGCAATAATTCAGCGGCACAATCGCCGGCAACCGCGCGCACCGCCAAGGCTTGATCGACACTGCGGTACAACGCTTTACGCGAGTCTTTGCGCTTGCTGCGTTCAATGCAGGCTGCGCGCATTTGTTCAACCGTTTCGTGGGCATCACGCAACAAAGGACCGAAGGCGTCAATCGACATTAAGTGAGAGATCTGTTCCGCAAACGTTGCGGCGTATAGCAAGCCCAACGCACCGCCCATGCTGTGACCAATTACACGACAACGTTGGATGTGCATGGCTTCGAGAACACTGTGAATGGTCAGCACGCCATCGACAAAATGATATTGCGCAAAATCGCCTAAATGCGACGACAAACCATGCCCCGGAAAATCAATAGCGATGCAGCGATAGGATGATTGCAGCAAGGGGGCCAAGGTAAAAAAGGTGGCCGCGTTATCTAGCCAGCCGTGCAGCAGCAAAAGCGGCGCGGCCGCTTCATCGCCCCATTCACAAACGGCAATATCCCCTACCGGCAAACTCAAGGTGTATTCGCGATCCGGCAATAACATAGTGATTCACTCGCACAATCATAAAACGCAATTTTATCGCGACCAACGGAGTAACGGAAACAAAAAAGGAGCGATGATTTCGCTCCTTTCTGCGCCAACCGATGCCGCTAATCGTGCGGATTGGCGGTGACGCGTTTGATCGCTTTGAGCACTTGCCGACGTGCGTAACGGCGCAAATCGTTGACTTCGGATTGCAGACCGGGGCGAGGAAATTTCTTTTCCATAAAGTTGGTCACGTATTTAGGCGGCATGGCGTTTAAGGCGATCGCCGCGATGTCTTGAATGGTGACCGAGTTGGCACTGATATTGTGTTTACCTTCTTGAATCAGCTTGTGCAACTGCTCAAACACGATTTCTTCACAGAGGTTTTCGAGTTCGTCATGGGCGAACATTTCTTTGTACATAGGGAAAGCTCCGGCCGGTCCAGCAACAGCATAACTGTAGTACACAACCAGCAATCGCGAAAACGTTAAAGACCAATCACCAGAAAAGAAAAGGGCCGCATAGCGGCCCAAAATACTGCTTACCCTCACAAGGAGACCCACATCAGGAACAACCCGGGATGGTTGTCACTGTTTACTCGGAGTCTCTGCTGGCGAATAAGTTCAACGGCTTGATGAAAAAAGTTGGCGTTGTGGATTAATGGCCGTAAAACGGCCCGCTTCGTCACGTTGCACACCCGAAATGGCGGTGTCGGCATCGTGGGTGTAAAACAAACGCCCCCCCTGCGCGACTACCCGCGTAAGCAACTGCTCCTTTTCATTGATGAGTAATTCCGGATAACGGTCGTAGCCCATGGTGATGGGAACATGTACCCACGCCGTACCGGGGATGAGATCGGCGCAAAACACCACCGGCCCGTCGGAGGTAGCGATTTCACTGAGTAACATGCCGGGGGTATGGCCATCGCTGACAAAAAAGCGATACCCCTCGCCCAACGTCACCGAATAATCGCCGCTGACTTTCTCGACCTTGTTAGTCGCGTCGAGTAACGGCAACAAGCCCGCCACAAACGAGGCCTTGTCGCGCGCATGAGGTTTGGCAGCGCGCTCCCACGCCTGCGCACCGACCACATAGCGCGCGTTGGGAAACGCCAGTTGCAACGGTGTGTCGGCTTGCCACGCTTTCAAGATACCGCCAACGTGATCAAAATGCAGATGCGACAAAACCACCACGTCGATCATTTCCGGTGTCACGTTTAACGCCGCCAGCGATTGCAACAGAACATGCTCGCTTTCCACGACACCGTAACGCTCGCGTAGGCGCGGTTCAAAAAACGCGCCGATGCCAGACTCAAATAAAATATGGCGCTCGCCGTCCTTCACCAACAGCGCGCGGCAACGTAAATCAATACGGTTTTGTTCATCGACGTTTACCCACTTTGACCACATCGCTTTCGGGGCGTTACCAAACATTGCACCGCCGTCGAGTTTCTGCGAATTACCCAGCACCGAAAATAATTGTCGCACCATTTTTTACTCACTGTTTATATCGAATTTGTTCAACATTAAATTGCAAACGTGCATCATGCGCCAACGTCGCTAACGCGCCTTGTTCGCCTTCACCCATGCGCAAATGGGTGGCGGTCACGCCGAATAAATTCCACATCGGATCGACGGCCTGCCAGCGTCCGTTAATGACCACTTCGGCCCACGTATGGCCACCAAAGCGTTGCTGCTTATCGCCCAGATAAACCAAACCACTGATCTCTCGCGCTGGCACACCATTCGCACGCGCTAACGCGACAAATAATTGCGCGTATTCGGTGCAATCGCCCCGCGCTTTTTGCAAAATATCATGGGCGGTTAACGAAGTTAATTCGGTACCGGGGCGAAGGTGTTCACTCACAAATAGCAGCAATGCCCGCACGCGTTGCTCATTGTCACGCAAGGATCTCGTCAACGCTTTGGATTGACGAATAAACTTTTCGTTGTCACTGCTGTAACGCGGCTCGGGTGCCATCGCAATCACTTGCTCTTCTGCCGTGGCACTGGCATTACGACCGATTTCGGTGCGCACGAAACCGGCTTGAACAAATTGGTCGGAGCGTTTTTGCAAGGGTAGGACCATATGTTGCGGCCAGCGCAAAGCCAGACTGCTGATGTTATGAACATCACCGAGCGCGCGATCAGTTGGAATCGTTTGCTGTTCGTACACATCAACCAAGGTCAGTGGGTTTGCGGCGCTGGCAGCGTCATTCACTCGCCGCAGTTCTATCGCCCCGATGATCATTTTTTGCAATACACCATCGACGCCGAACCACGCCTCCTGCGGCGATTGATGTGGGTCTTCGGTGATCGCAACCTGCCACACCGGCTTGCCTTCGGCGATCGTTTGCGCGATCAGTTTTACATGGGCGGTCTGCACCTGAAAGGTGGTCGCGTTAAATTGTCTCCATTGCAAAACTGTTCCCGATTGCTCGGCATCGGACATTGACTGCAGCGCGTATAACTTGTCACCCAGACCAAAATCCAGCGCCGCGCTTTCAACCACTGTTACGCCGTCTTTTTGCACCAGAAATGCGCTTTCATTTTGCACGGTGAAACGTTCATTATTGCGCTGAATTTCGCCAAAACGTAAACGGTAAGGCGGCTTGTGATCAAAAACGAGTAACTCATCAATGTGCTCGCTGATGGTCGCATCACGCGCTTTGGCGTTTAAAAAATAAAGTTGGTGCCACTGCCACGTTCCGTCCGGTAATTGTTCCAACGATTGTTGCTGCTGCCCGATGCGTTGTTGGTTCCACAACACGTCATAAGACTGCGGCGTTTGTGCGAGTTTTTCCGGCGTCCATTGCACCGGCGCGAAGAGCGCTTGCCAGCACACTACGGTGACAATCAACACCAGTAGCACGCCAACGAAAGGTAGTCTGTAATGTATTGGCACACGCAAAAACGTCACGTTATTCCACCGTTTTTGGTTCACGATTCGAGCGACTTAAGGCCGTCGCGATAGCGCGCGATTTTATCGATATAGACCTTGGCCGACCACGATAATCGCTGCCGCTCTTCAGCGCTTAATTCGCGCACGATTTTTCCCGGCGAGCCCATCACCAACACACCGTCCGGAATATCTTTGTCTTCTGCGATCAAGGTGTTGGCGGCAATCAATACTTCTTTGCCGATGCGCGCACGATTTAAAATCACCGCATTCATGCCAATCAAACTGCCATCACCAATGGTGCATCCGTGCAAAATGGCGTGATGCCCAACGGTGACATAATCACCGATCGTCAATGCCAAACTGGGATCCGTGTGCAACACCGCGCCATCTTGAATATTGCTGCCGACGCCGATGTGTATGCGATCGTTATCGGCGCGCACCACGGCGTTAAACCACACGCTACTTTGTGCTTGCATCTGCACGTTACCGATCACACAGGCTCCCGGTGCGATATACGCGTCGCTGGCAACGCGCGGACGGTTATTGTCGAATTGGAAAATCATTAGCCACCTCAAAAAGCGTGCAGGTTTAACCATAACCAAGGCGTGACAAAACCACGTTGCCACAAGGTCGCTATTATTCCGCTTTTATTCGGCTTTGGGTAAGGAGCGATCGATTAGCAACGAGTGATCGACGCTTGCGTTGACGTGACGCGCCAGATGTTTATGTTCATACATCGCGTGATCGGCGTGTTTGAGTGCTTCGTGAAAGGTGATGTTGCTATCAAATTCAGCAATACCCCATGCCACCGATAACCCCTGCTCGGGTAACCCGGCGAGTCGTAATTGTTGCAATTGCTGTTCAACACGCTGTAAGCGTTGCTGCATTTCGGTGCGCGACATGGTGAAAGCGACCACCAGAAATTCATCACCACCGTAGCGAAATACATGGTCATGTCCGCGCATCCGGTTTTGCAAACCGTGGGCAACGCGGCATATCGCCACGTCACCGACCGCGTGGCCATAGTGATCGTTAATTGGTTTTAAATTGTTGAGATCGATCATCGCGACAACGCCGCGTCTATCATGCAGGCGTTGCTCCAACTCATCGAGCGCCAACCGGTTGAAACATCCGGTCAGGGCATCTTGATGCGCTAACATCACCATGCGATCGCGTTCGCCTTGCAAGGCCTGATTCGCTCGTTCGAGCGTTGACTTCATGTCCACCGCCGCCATCGTTAATAGCGCAAACGCCAGCAACGATTCAAGCATCAAGTCGGCAATGGATTGATACGCGGTGTACACCGTGTACCAACGATTACCCAGCATGACAACCTTGATTTCGCCGAGCGCGTTAAATAAAAATTGGCAAAAAAGCAATCCAAGGATAAGGAACAATCCACGTTTTACCCAATGCGATCCGGCGCCTACGGGCAAGCGCGAAACACGCCACATAAGCGGTAGCAAACCCGCCGAAAATACCGCCGCATGAAGTTGGTAACGGGGCTCGAACCCATCAAATGCGACGGCGTAAAACAGCACGAAAAATAGCGCCGCCACCATCGTCCATTGCGCGCGCCGATGCCACACCAAGGCAACGTTGGGAAATAAACGCAATCCGAAATACAACAGACACAAAAAAGCATATTCACCAAAAAAGTAAGCCATTTCAAACGCCCACGCAAAAGGCGGGTTTTGCAAGGCGACATAAAGTGAAAACAAGGCCGCTGACAACGACGCCCAACCCCATCCCCATAAATAAAAATAATGGCGCGGCAAGATCCGGTACAGCAGCAGAAACATCAGCGCCAAGGTCAGCACACCAATGCCCTGAATCAGCAGGCCAGACAGGCTCAGGTCATACCCAGTTAACAGCACGGCACGCGCTCCTCGCGAACGGCTTATGCCGACAAAGTGTAGACGCCTCACGCGTCACGGCGTGTCGGTTTGGTAAAGATCAAGACCACCATTGGTCCGGCAACAGGGCAAAGGGCGATGTGATAAAGTGCGCGCCCTTTCCAGTCGTCGTTACGCTTGAGGCAGCTTATGAACGCACAAGAGATTTTGAAAGCATTGGGTATTGATGGCATTCAGTCGGGTACACATTTCGGCTTGGGCCAATGGTCAACGGACACTTCGGGCGGATTGATCGAATCGTTCAATCCGGCCAACGGCGAACTGCTCGGTAAGGTCTACGCCTCTACCGCCGCCGATTACGAAAAAGTGATCGCCAGTTCGCGCGCTGCGTTTGCTCAGTGGCGGCAAATTCCCGCACCTAAACGCGGTGAGATCGTGCGTCAAATGGGTGAAGCACTGCGCGCCAAAAAAGATCTACTCGGCAGCTTAGTCACCTTGGAAATGGGCAAAATCAAAGCCGAAGGCGATGGCGAAGTGCAAGAAATGATCGACATGGCGGATTTTGCCGTCGGTCAATCGCGCATGATGTACGGTTTGTCGATGCACTCCGAACGTCCTGAGCACAGCATGAAAGAACAATGGCATCCGCTCGGTTTAGTCGGCGTCATGTCGGCGTTTAATTTTCCGGTTGCCGTATGGAGCTGGAACGCGTTCTTAGGCGCGGTATGCGGCAACGTCACCGTATGGAAACCGTCGCCCAAAACGCCGCTGTGCGCAGTTGCCGTGCAAAAGATCTGCGATGAAGTTTTACAACGCAATAACGCACCGGCCATTTTCCAGTTATTTATTGATTCACCCAAAAACGAATTGGCCATTAAATTTGTCGATGACAAACGCGTCGAAAAAATTTCGTTCACCGGTTCATCGCAAGTCGGTCGCTTGGTAGGCGCGAAAGTCGCCGAGCGCTTCGGCAAATGTTTGCTGGAATTATCGGGCAACAACGCCATCATCGTGGACGAATCGGCCGATTTGAAAATCGCCGTTCCGTCCATCGTATTCGGTTCGGTTGGCACCGCCGGTCAACGCTGCACCACCACCCGCCGTTTGATCGTGCACAAATCACGCGAACAAGAAGTGGTCAACGCCATCGTGAACGCGTACAAACAAGTGCGTATCGGTGATCCGCTGGATAAAAACACGCTGATGGGACCGCTGATCGATGAAGGCGCAGTTAAAATGTTCGAAAACGCAGTGGCTCTGGCCAAATCGGAAGGCGGCGAAGTGTTAACAGGCGGCAACCGTTTGAATCGCGCTGGTCACTTCATCGAGCCGACTATTATTCGCGCGCAAAACCATTTTCAAGCGGTGCAGAACGAAACCTTTGCCGCCATTTTGTATGTGATGACTTACGACACACTGGACCAAGCGATCGAGTTGAATAACGCGTCGAAGTTTGGTTTATCGTCGTCAATCTTTACCAACAATCTCAAAAACGCCGAAGTGTTTTTATCTGCGGTTGGTTCTGATTGCGGTATCGCCAACGTCAACATCGGCACTTCCGGTGCCGAGATCGGCGGCGCTTTCGGTGGCGAAAAAGACACCGGTGGCGGTCGCGAAGCGGGCTCAGACGCATGGAAATCCTATATGCGTCGTCAAACCAACACCATTTTCTATGGCAACAAAGCCACCTTGGCTCAAGGCATCGAATTTAAGTTGGATTAATGCAGGCACTTAAGTAACCGCTGATAAAAAAGGTCGCCTCCGCGACCTTTTTTATTTTCGACCTCTTCGCGTTTAAGCTTAACGGTTCCTGCGCTTTCGAACCGCCGCATCGGCTTTTTCGACCCACTGATCAAAATGCTCACCGGGTTCGCTGGAATGCGAATTAAACATATTAATCCAACGATCACTCGCTACACCTAAAAGCATCAACCGATTAAACAACCCACTTTTTTCATCCGCTCCCGCAATCAGATCCACAACCACACAAAACAACGCCACCGGCGAAAAGATCAAATCGCGAAACCAATCCAAGAATAACTTGCATTGAAAAATAAAAAACGCCTTGATTAACTGGCGACGACGATAGGATTTGCGTTTCAACTATTTCCCCCACAACATTTTGATTTTCGATTAAGAACAGAAGAAACTAGAAAGCCGTTTTACTATTTTTAATATAGGCCGACAAGAGATTTACGTTGCTTTTTTCGTGGGCTATTCATACCGCAATGCTTCAACCGGATTTAGCTTGGAGGCTTTGATGGCGGGC
>CAZYUS010000127.1:0-8310 GCA_964650615.1 uncultured Pseudomonadaceae bacterium
TTTCGTTCGGCGTTAATTCGAATTGACGCGACCGCTTTGTTAGCGGACAGATAAAACCTAATTTCACGGCGACTAATTGCAATCCCGCGTTGTCGTGGTGATGGCTGCCGTACAGTGGGTCGCCCATAACGGGGTGGGCGATGGCGTCGAAATGTCGGCGGATCTGGTGTTTACGGCCGCTTTCGATCGTGACCAGAGCCGCGCTGATATTTTTTTCGGCATCGTAATGCTGACGTGTGAAATGCGTCACGGCGGTTTTGTCATCGAGCGGTTGATCGATGACTCCGCATTCGGGCAACGCGCCGCGCACCTTGATTTGATAAGTCTTTTCGAGACGCTTGGATTGGAATAATTGACTTAACGCGGCGGCCGCTTCGTGGTCGTGCGCGACCAGCATGATGCCGCGTGCTTCGCGATCGAGACGATGCACAATAAAGACGTTGCGTTGATGATTAAAATGCAATTCAACTAAACGTGACAGAGCGCAGTGATCGCCCCATTCATTGCCTTGTGCTAACACACCGGCAGGTTTGTACCAAACGGAATAACGTCGCAGATCGTCGATTAAGCTCGGCGCAGTGACTTCGCGCTGAAGTAACGATTCATCGTAATGCAGATGTAATTGATCGCCGCTTAACAACTGCGCCGTGGCGCGGCGCAAACGCTGCGTTTTACGCTTGCGTGTCAACTGTACCGCGCCTTTGTTCATCGCCGTTTTGAGTTTGGCTTTGGATAACGATGACAGTCGCGCGAGCACATCGATCGCGATGTCACCGTCTTTCGTGATAGTCGTATGAATCGTTGTTGCCACGTTTATTTTCTCTTGGCATTAATGATGACATTGCGCGGCGTAAGTGTTCGCGCACAAAAACGCTGCATCGTCACCGCGTATCCGCTTTCTTGCAAACAAAGCGCACGATCGCACAGCAACCACATTTCGAGTGCCGGACGAAACGTATGGCGCAATAATTGTAATCGCTGCACCTGCGCCCAACGTTGTTGTCCTTGCACGAGCAGCGTTTCGCAATGCGCCGACGTCGGTGCTTGAAGGCGGTGGTGTTCACACAAGTCATGGATGAAATCGTCGAACCCTTTGGCGAGCACCGAATAAGGCCGCGAAGGCGTCACCAAATACGAATCCGTTTGACGTTGTTGTCGTTGCCAGACATCGAAACTTAAACGCCAGCTCATCATTTGATCACGTTGCCGCTTCATGCGCGCGCCACTGGTCACGGTTTCTTCTACCGCTAAATGTAATTGTTGACGCGATATTTTAAGCGACGAGTGACGCGCCAGTGCTGAGAGCGGCTCATAAACGAGTTGCGTGGTTAAGTGATAACAGCATGGTGCCAAGGTGAGTTGCACCACGTTGGCCGCGCAAGCGTGCGCGATTAAACGACGATGCAAATCGCCGCAGGCGTGCAACGCACACACGTGATGATGCGGCGCTAATAAATTGTCGTGCGTCAGTACATCGGCGCAAATAAATTGCAGTGCTAAGGAATGGCGCTGTCGATAATGTTCACCCGCTTCGCACAGGCGCGCGTCGCGTTCGATGGCAGTAACACAGCGGGCTTTTTGCGTTAACAGAACGACGCGGCCCAAATGCGATTTTCCGGCGCACCAATCGACGAGATGATCCGACGCTTGAAGTCCGCCACTAAAGGCGTTGATTTGTTGCCACTTGCGTCCCGGCACATCGGTACCGAATCGTTCGGCCAGCGGCGTATTCCGTGAAGGCCAATCGCTTAGTGCGATGAGTTCAGGCAAATTTTTTAGTTCCGGAACAAACGACACTATCCACTGAAGGCGTTCGTTGTCGTCGCGCTCTAAGCGCGCCACCACGGCATCATCCAGCGCCAGCAAGGCGCGATGTAGCTCAGAAAAATCGGCTTGCCAATTCAGTTGCGGAAAACAAAACGGTGAATCTCGCCACAAACCGTGATGGCGGCTTAAGATCGCATCGAGGTGTAAAAATCGGGTGTCGAGATTCACGTTGAAAAAGCGCAGCCGGTCACTTAGCCGAATTTACGGCAAATAAACGCGGGTTAAAAATGCTTTCAGATAACGGGTTTCCGCGATCGCCGGATGCACCGGATGGTCAGGGCCTTGCATACCGTCTTCGATGATCTGCAAATGACGATCTAAATGACGACTGGCACCACGCAGCACTTCAACCAATTCATCGCGATGCAAATGCATGGAACACGACGCCGATAATAAAATGCCATCGGATTTTAATAAACGCATCGCCAGCTCGTTGATACGACGATAAGCGTTCATGCCTTCTTCGTGATCTTTTTTGCGTTTTATAAACGCCGGCGGATCAACGATGATTACATCGAAACGCTCGTCTTCTTCTTTCAACGCTTTGAGCACATCAAACGCATCGCCCTCAGCGCCGGTGAATTTATCGGCGACACCGTTTAGTTCGGCATTTTTTTGCGCCATATCCAGCGCCAATTCTGACGCATCAACGGCCCACACTTCAGACGCGCCAAACGCTGCCGCTTGCACCGCAAAACTGCCGACATAAGAAAATACATCCAGCACACGCTTGCCTTGCACATAGCGTTTTAATAACGCGCGATTAGGACGTTGATCATAAAACCAACCGGTTTTCTGACCATCGTGCAGCGGCGCAAAAAAACGCACGCCATTTTCGATCAATTCGACCTCGGCGGGCGAATCGCCCAACGCGATTTCGATCTCGCTGTTTAACCCTTCCAAGCCGCGCATACTACTGTCGTTGCGCAATAAGATGGATTGGGGTTTCACTACTTTTTGCAGCGCGTCGATGATCTCACCTTTGAGCGCATTCATACCGGCGGTATTTAATTGCACACTTAAATGATCGCCAAAACGGTCCACCACCAACCCCGGCAACAAATCACTTTCACCGAACACCAAACGATAATAAGGCTGGTCAAATAATTGTTCGCGCAAGCCCAAGGCCTGATTCAAACGATGCACCAGCAAGGAGCGATCTAAAACGTGATCGTCGCGGCTGATTAAGCGCGCACAAATCAAGGATTGCGGATTGACGTAGGCAATGCCTAAAAATTTTCCGCCGTGCGCTTCGACACGCACTTGTTCGCCCGCTTTAAAGTGTTTGAGCGGCGAAACGCCGGTGTCGACTTCGTTACTGTAGATCCACAGATGGCCGCCTTTTAATCGACGATCTTCGTTGCGATTCAGGCGTAAGGTTTTTAATTCCATGGACGCTCCAGGGGCGTGACGTAAAACGGGGCGCGATCTTACCAATACCAGCGCGTACCCAGACCGATGCTGCGTAATTGTTCGGCATCTTCCGATTGCGCTTCATCGCCTAAGTCCAGACGCGTGTTCGAGACGCTTAACTCCAACTCCCAGCGCTCACTCACCGCCCACACGAGCCAGACACTGTAAAAACGCGTGGTCGACTCTTCGATCCATGATTGTTCACGTCCCGATTCGACACTTAACCACCACGCCTCGAACGGGATCTGGACACCGACGCGGCGACGATGTTGCGTGAGCGCGGTGCTTAAGCCACCGGCGTTGACCGAACGCAGCAATAACGTTTCGTAACTGACGTTGGCGGGTAAATCGAAATCGCTGTCGTAACGCACGCCATTGGCATAAAAGCGCCAACCATTGTCGAAGGTATAGCCCACCGTCAAACCGGCGCTGCGGCTGTTGAAATGGTCGCGATAGTAGCGACTGACGCACTGCGGATTTTGTAGCGTGCCGCCCAAACGCTGGGTTTCCAATGCGAAGTCGGTTTCACGGCGTCCGATCTCGCTGCCGACATCCCAATGATCGCCCTGCCAATAGCCATTAAGACTGGTTTCCTGCGTGCGAAAACCGTCGCCACCGTCATAACGCGCGCCGCGCCCACCGCCGCCCCACACCTCGCCCAAATAACTGTAGGACCACGACGAATCGCGACTGCGCGTGTCGATGGTTAATTCGGGAAACGCCGCGACCGCATCGCGCAGCGGGTGATCCGAGGCGTTAGCGGCGATAAGCGCCACGAGATACTGGCCCGTACACGGCGACCAATAAGCATAAGAACTGCGCGCGTTTTGCGTGGCAAAACTCAATTTGTGGCGACCCGCCATCGTCAACGCGACATCGAGATGACTACCGCGCCCCTCCAGATTGTCACCATCTATGCCGATGCCTAGCTCGGCATCCTGTGCGGCCGCCTGTGCAACCGCCCCAACCCAGCGCTTATCGCCAGCAACAGCCACTTCATTGCTCACCCCATTTTTATTGGATATTAGGTTCGTCGCAAAGGACGCCCACCCGCTTGAAACGCCGCCCGCGACTTTTCGTTGACGACGTCGTCAACCGAATGGCGGCGACGGCGTTGTGATCATCAACGCAATGGGTATCGGCGGCTTGCCGTAGCGCGGCATCGTGCTAAGGTGCCGACCGGTAAACCTGAAGGAGTGCCGGTGCTGATGGCCCGCAAAGCTTATGCATTATGGCTGTTCGCGGCGACGATTTTCGCCGCCGAACCGGTCAACCAAGATGCCGACTTAACGTTAGATCTGCTTGAGTTCCTCGCCGAATTCGGTGCCGAAGCCACCACCGTTCCAGTAGGCGAAGACGAGCTGGAAAGCATCAATCAACCCGACGACGAAGGCGTTCCCAAGATGACGCACGTTGCCACCGAAAGTGAAAGAGGTCAGCAAAAATGAAGCGCGTTGTCTGCTCGCTTACCTTGTTGTTAATCAGCGTGATGGCCGCCTACGGCAGCGACGAGGTGCCAGCGCAATTTGAAGCGTTAACCCAAACGCAGCAACAACAATTGCAAAAATTTGCGGCGCAATGGCCGCAATTATCGGATCAACAACGCCACAACATTGTGCAAGGTTTGGCACGCTGGAACGAATTAAGCGACGAGCAAAAAGCCAACGTCGTCAAACGTCATAAAAAATGGAAAGCGATGACTCCCGAGCAACGGGAAAAAGCCCGCACCATGTTCAAACAATGGCGCACGATGACACCGGAACAACGCGCGCGCGCCAAAGAAATGCGACAACGCTGGCAAAAAATGACACCCGAACAACGCGAACGCTGGCGCCAAAAATTTTTACAACGCCGACCGAATCGGCGTTAACGTTTACGTTGGATTAGTGCGTCGGCAGCGCACTCATTTGTTGTTTAAATTGTTGCCACACTTTCTCGGGTGGTAGCGTGTCATAACACGCGGGTTGGGCGCGGGATTCGCCGTTAAAGGTACACTCACGTTGCAAACAGGGCGCGCACGGAAACGACGCGGCGAGGGCGCGTTGGGTGCGACCGTAAGTGCTGGTGAGATCGGGATTGGTAGCGCCGTAAATTGACACCGTTGGCACTTCAAACGCGCACGCTAAATGGCCTAATCCAGAATCGACACAAAGGACGCCGGCACTGGCAACAATTTCCGCCGCGATGTCGGTCAATGATAATTTTGGCAACACGATGGCCCCCGTGGCGGTGGCGATGCGCGTGGCGCGCGCGTGTTCGTCGCCATTACCCCACGGCAATAACACGGTGAAGTGATCGCGTGTGGCCAGCGCGGCTAATTCGGTCCAGTAACGTTCCGGATAATGTTTTGATGGCCACGTCGTGCCGTGAAAAAAAAGCAGCGTTGGTGATGCGGATCGTTGCGTTTCGGTGATGCGTTTGACGCGCGCGCGATCGAGCGCGTAATCGCCTTTCGTAGACGGGCTTTCGTAGTGCAATGCAGCAGCCAATAGTTGGCGTGTGCGCTCGACGGCGTGTTGGCCTTTGGCAACCGAAAATTTACGCTGATAAAAAACCGTGGCGAGTTTCTCGCGCACGCTCGCTCGATCAAATCCGCAGCGAACACCGTTCGCCAATAAACCCAGCCACGCCGATTTCATCAATCCTTGTGCATCAATGACGACATCGTAGGGCGTTTCACTCAGATGCTGGCGCAGTCGTTGCCACACCGGATCGTGACGCGCCGCCCACGGCGCTTTACGCCACCGTCGAAGCGCGACCGGAATGACGTGCTTTACCGCCGGATGCCACGCCGGAATTGCGGCAAAATTTTCTTCGACTAACCAATCAAATTGAATGGCAGGAAGGGCGCGTTGCGCATCCGTCAAAGCGGGCAAGGTGTGCACCACATCGCCCAGTGAACTGGTTTTAATCAGCAATACGCGCATCACACATCTACGCCGATGAAGAGGCGCGTATTGTGCTGACTAAACCGTTGTTTGAAAAGTTACATCAGGCCTTCGGTTTTCATCGCCGCTTGCACCGCCGGACGTGCCGCCACGCGTTGCTGATACGCCACGATGTTAGGATATGGCGTTAAATCCACTTTTACCCATTGCGCCCAATTCAATACGGTAAACAAATACGCGTCCGCCACGGTAAAGGTGTCGCCCATCAAATAGGTTTTTCCGTCGAGATCGGCCGCCAGTGCCTGCAAGCGTAGCGCGAGGCGATCGGTCATGATCTTGCGCGCCGCATCATCGTAGGCCGGATTAAATAATCCACCCAAACCTTTGTGCAATTCAGAGGTAATAAAATTGAGTGTTTCTTGCAAACGATAACGTTCGAAGCTGCCATTTTTGGGCGCGAGATGGCTTTCGGGTTTGAGATCAGCGAGGTATTGCACAATCGCCGGACCTTCGGTCAGTGTTTGACCATTGTCGAGTTGCAAACACGGCACATAACCTTTTTTATTGACGGCATAAAAGTCGTCACCGTGTTCAGTTTTTTTGCTTTTTAAATCCACTTTCACCAGCGTTAATGGCAGACCTAGTTCTTGCGCAACAATATTCGGTGACAACGAACAAGCGCCGGGCGAGTAATACAATTTCATGGTTTAATCCTCACGTTGACACGATGGCAAACGGCACATCGTGATGGCCACACTATCTGGTGATGAGGGCGTCGCGATCAAGTAGTTATGGGGCGGTAACCAGTTACGCTGCCGTAACCCAAATGCCGAAATAACGCGCGCGTTTTTTTATCGAAAAAAAAAAGGATGCCATCAACGCATCCTTTTTTGCTGGTTTTGACGTGCGGTATGATTAGCGTCGCCACTTGCTTAACAAACCACGGAACAGATCCATCGGCGTGTTGTTTTTGTAATCGGTAAATTCACCGGCATCGAAAAACGTGCCTTCGCAGTGCGGGCAGCGATCCAATTCGATGTGGGTTTGTTTTTCATCGCGGATACGCACTAACTGCGTGTGATCTTTGGGACAGAAAATGGGTTCGTCATTATTGAATTCAGAACCGATCGACGAATGTCCTAAGTCCAGCATATCGGCGACACTGACGTGGGCCAGTTTTTCTTCTTCGCCCTTATCAAACCACAGACCTTTGCAACCATCGCAGCGCTCGATCTCGACATCCGCCATATGCGCTTTGCCCATCGGGGCTTTGCATTTTGGACACTTCATTGTAGGTCTCCTTGTTGGTAACGAGCGTAACTTTAGCCGATCTCGCCGCCACCCATACAACGGGATTATTGCCGCACGCCGCTCCTGCGCATCCTTGCGCTCGCGGCATGCCATTCATCCTGAATAAAAAACGCCCCGCAGGGTAATGTCAGTCAGTTAAGCAAATTGCTAGCGACATAAAAGCCAACCACCCCTAACCCCTCCTTGGAAAGGAGGGGGATCTAAAGCCCTCCCCTTAACAAGGGGAGGGTTGGGTGGGGTTGTTTTTGACTGCAAATAAGCTTAACTGACAGGCATTACCCCGCAGGGCGTTTTTTCACTTAACTATACGACTCGATCGGCGGGCAAACGCACACCAGATTGCGATCACCGTAGACGTTGTCGATGCGATTGACGGTGGGCCAAAACTTGTTGGTTTTTTGCGCGTCGCCGCCCGGGAACACCGCTTGTTCACGACTATACGGACGGCTCCAGTCACCCGTGATATCGGCCAGCGTATGCGGCGCGTGTACCAGCGGGTTGTTGTCTTTGGGCCACACGCCGTTGTGCACGTTGTCGATTTCCTTGCGGATCGCGATCATGGCATCGCAAAACCGATCGAGTTCGCCTTTGCCTTCCGATTCGGTCGGTTCGATCATCAACGTACCGGCCACTGGGAAACTTTGCGTCGGCGCGTGGAAACCGTAGTCCATCAAACGCTTGGCAATGTCTTCTTCGGTGATGCCGGTGGCTTCTTTGAGCGGACGAATATCGAGAATGCACTCGTGCGCCACACGACCATTGCGACCGCTGTACAGCACTGGGAAATGCTCGCCTAAACGCTTGGCGATGTAGTTGCCGTTCAAGATCGCCACCTCGGTCGAGCGTTTAACGCCCTCTGCGCCCAGCATGG
>CAZYUS010000128.1:0-8037 GCA_964650615.1 uncultured Pseudomonadaceae bacterium
CCTCGGTAATTTCGCCAGCGGCTTTCGACAAGCCCATATAGGGCTGCCATGTTTCATGGTTATAAATAGCGGTAACGAGATAGGTGGGGAATTTATAGCCATAACCGTCATCATATAACACAAGGTTGTAGTCGAAAATCATGGTTAAATATTTCATATTGAAACTACCACTGAGTCCAAAGAACTGTAGATCGAACTCGGTAACGGCATTTGAGGTTGAACGAACGGGTAGTTGTGCTGGGTCGACCAAATAATCCCCCCATGTGGCGTAATGCGTTTCGAAATACGACGCGCGCAAATCTATCCAATCGTTAGATGCGCTGACATTAACGCCCAAGATATCACTCCACGTTACGTCGGCGCTTCCGAGAACGTAATTACTGACATCCAGTGCACTTTCATCGGGGAAATAGTAGTAGCCGCGAGTTCGCCAAAAGTCATGTGCGCGAATATTTTCGCGTTCTTCAGAACCGGCGAAGGCGTTAAACACAAAAGACCAATTACCGGAAGCCATATTTTTGCCGAAAGTTAAACCATTAAATTGCGTGATTTCCCACCAATATAAATTTGCCGGCGGGCGCATCCAAGGAATTACGTAACCCACTTCCATGAATTCGGAAAAATAATACATCGGCAAGTTGCGTCGTCCGGCCATCAAATAGGCATCATTATCAAAGTTATACGTGAGATAAAGCCAGTCGATTTCAGGACGAAAATTGTCTGCGCCTTTGGCGACAAATTGTGCCGTAACAATGAGATTGTCGCCAAGGTCCGCGCGCGCTTGCAGTGCAAACATGGATTCGGGTTTGAAGGTGAGTTCTTCGGTGTAATACGCGTAGTCGTAAAAATCAACCTGAAATTCTTTATGAGTACTTGGATCAGTTTCACCGCCTACGACTTTGCCGGCGACGATGGAGCCGTAACCGCTCCACTGAATATCCGCGCTCACGTTAGCCGTGACAAAGCCTGCAGCCAGAGCAAAAACGAAAGGTAAACGCATGTTGGCTCCTTGCAAATCTAAAATGAATGGACAATTTTGACCGAACCATCGACTTGGGTTGAATCGATGTAGCCAATGGCATTGGGGGTGTTTGCAATCAACTTCAGCATTTCGGTCGAAGTCACTTCTTTGGGGGGAACGCCTTTACCGGTAAAGAGAAGTTGCGCCCAGTAGGCTTTTAACTGCGAGTCATTTTTTCCGAGGGCGAGCTCGATAAAGCGGGAACGTCCGGCTTGATCACTACCGAGGGTGATCACTTGCGCGTCTTGCCCAGTGTTAAATGAACGGTGTTTGCCTAAGAACAGACTTCTGATTTCGTCTTCGTTAATGCTGACACTGTTTGATGGATGCACGATCACCGCGACGTCGGCAACGGAATCCAGCGAAAGCAGCGCCAGCAACATGACTGAGAAAAACATTGGTCGCATGTTGTGCCACTCCTTGTTGGCTACTGACCACTGTCAGTTAACTGGCAAGCGTAGTAGCAAAGGACGCAAGCCTCGTCATCGGTGACAAAACTTTACGGTAGCCGAGGTGAAGTGGGTTTATCCCCAGAGCGGCCACACGCTAGCGAAGTGCGGCGAAACGGCATTATCTTGTGTTAACCATTACCTTTTAATACTACATATAGAACTTGTAAGGAGAGCGTCATATAAACCGGCTAAGTACTTGAATCGCCGCCAATTCGTATGCATTTGTTCATTGCTTAAGCGAAAAGCCATCCGTATAATTCGCGCCCGCTGCGGCGGGCCATCCAAATGGCGAGTCGCGAACGAAAACACCCTTACGTCCCCAGAGTTTCGAGATGCTGCAACACCCGGTGGAACTTGGTCGAGCCTATGTCGCCAAGGTGCATGCCGGAATGGCGTTGATCGCCATTATCGTGGCAGGGCTTTCGGGATTGGCCGGATGGTTGCAGGCGCAGGCCGCACTGGCCGGTGCCTGCGCGGTGTTGCTACCGCATTGGTGGGTAGCAAAGCGACTATTACGACCAGTCGGGGCAAGACAAGCTACGGAATTTGCGCTGGCGCTTTGGGTGTTCCAAAGCCTCAAGTGGTTGTTGACTGCCGTTTTATTAGGCACGGCGTTTTACTGGTTCAAACCAGTCGCGGTGTTCGTGTTTATCGGATTTATCGTCATTTTTCAGGGCCTGTGGATCATCCCGTTGATCCTTGCCCGTAAAGGTGTGTAATGAGCGCTGAAGCAGTCGAAAAACCCAGCT
This sequence comes from uncultured Pseudomonadaceae bacterium, assembly GCA_964650615.1. Classification (GTDB taxonomy): domain Bacteria; phylum Pseudomonadota; class Gammaproteobacteria; order Enterobacterales; family Permianibacteraceae; genus Permianibacter. The sequence goes on from CAZYUS010000128.1 coordinate 2,223, forward strand.
CTGGTGAATATATCAAGCACCACTTAACGCATGCTCAAACCGAGCATCAGCATGCCTTGGTTGATTTCAGTGTCTACAACGTCGACACCATTTTTTGGTCGTGGCTCGCCGGTATTTTGGCGTTGTTGTTGCTCTGGAAAGGCGCACGCAAAGCCACGAACGGCGTTCCGGGTCGTCTGCAGTGCTTCCTTGAAATGCTGGTCGAGATGGTCGACGAGCAAGCCAAAAACATCATTCACGGCGACCGCCGTTTCATCGCGCCGTTAGCGCTGACCATTTTCGTCTGGGTGTTCTTTATGAACGCTTGGGACTTCTTCCCAGTCGATTTAGTGCCAACGCTGGCCAACGAACTGTTTGGCTTCCATTACCAACGTATGGTCCCGACCGCTGACATCAACGGCACCTTGGGTCTGTCGTTTGGCGTGTTTGTGTTGATGATTTTCTACGGATTAAAAATCAAAGGTTTTGGTGGTTTCACGCACGAGTTATTAGCGGCTCCGTTTGGCGACAAAGTGTATTTGTACCCGATCAACTTAGCGATGCAGTTAGTTGAATACGGTGCCAAAACCCTGTCACTGGGTCTGCGGTTGTTCGGCAATATGTACGGTGGCGAATTGGTGTTTATGTTGATCGCGATGTTAGGTGCGATTGGCATGCCCTGGGAAAGCATGGGCGGCGCCTTAGGTTTTGTCGGCGCGTTTATTGCGCAATTAGCATGGGCGATCTTCCACATTCTGATCGTCGTATTGCAGGCGTTCATCTTCATGATGTTGACCTTGGTTTATTTGGGTCAAGCTCACGACGCGCACTAAAAAAGAATTTTGTTTGGTTGTGCTAACAACCGGATAAATGTGTTTTAAATGAAGTTTTAAATTTCCATACAGCGAGGAAACAAAAATGGTTGCTATTGCATGTGGCATCATCATCGGCTTGGGCGCTATCGGTGCCTGTATCGGTATTGCTCTGATGGGCTCGAAATTCTTGGAAAGCTCGGCTCGTCAACCTGAATTGATGGGTCAATTGCAAACCAAAATGTTCTTGTTGGCCGGTTTGATCGACGCTCCGTTCATTATCGGTTTGGCGATTGCGATGTTGTTCGCGTTTGCGAACCCGTTTGGCGCCTAAGACCAACGTTGAGCCGGCGTTAAACGATTTTGTTTAACGTTTTGAACTCCTTGAATTCTTAAGGAAGATCTGAGCATGAATCTGAATGCAACACTGCTCGTCCAGATGGTCACCTTTATTGTGTTCGCTCTGTTCACAATGAAATTTGTGTGGCCGCCGATCGTGAAAGCGATTGACGAGCGTCGTCAGAAAATTGCCGAGGGTCTTGCGCAAGCGGAACGTGGCAAGCAAGACATCGAGCTTGCCCAGACCGAAGCCAAAAAGATTTTGCGTGATGCGCGTGATCAAGCATCAACGATTGTTGATAGCGCGAACAAACGCCATGCCGAAATCGTGGATGCCGCTGCTGGTGATGCCCGTAAAGAAGCGGAACGCATCATTGCCGGTGCCAAGGCTGAAGTCGGTCAAGAGATCGAACGTGCACGCGAACAATTGCGTGCGCAAGTGGGTGTGTTGGCTGTTGCGGCGGCCGAGAAAATTTTGGTCAAAAGCATTGATGCCAAAGCCCATGCCGATCTGGTGAACCAACTGGCGCAAGAACTGTAATTCGTTAACTCTACGTAGTTAACCAAACGAGAAGTAGCGAATGAGCGAACTGAACTCGGTTGCCCGTCCGTACGCGAAAGCGGCGTTCGAGCATGCGTTGCAAAGCAAAGCGTTGGATCCGTGGTCCGAAATGTTGAATTTCGCCGCCGTGGCCAGTGCCGATCCGACTTTGCGCGCTTTGCTGGATAATCCGCGAGTTGCGGCGGCCGACAAAAAAGCGGCGTTAATTGCCGTTTGTGAAGGTCGTTTGCCCGACGGTGGTAAAAGCTTCCTAGCACTACTCGCTGACAATCAGCGTTTAGCCGCTTTGGCCGAAATCAGCGTGCTGTTTGAAGTGGAAAAAGCGCGTCACGAAAAAACGGCGGCGGTGCAAATCACTTCGGCGGTAAATTTATCGGATGCCGAGAAAAAAGCATTAACCGATAAATTAGCCAGCAAGTGGGGCAAAACAATCAACGCGAATTTCAGCGTCGATGCCAATTTGATTGGCGGCGCGGTGATCCGCAGCGACGACGTGGTAATCGATGGTTCGGTGCGCGGCAAATTGCAGCGTCTGGCCACTACGGTACGTGTTTAAACAGCTTTAACGCCAAGAACTGGTGTCACACTTTTTCACCAGATTAAGCGAACAGGAATAAACCAATGAGCGTGCAACTGAATCCGTCAGAAATCAGCGAGCTGATCAAGCAACGCATCGCTAATTTCAAAGTGCAAGCGGAAAGCCGCAACGAAGGCACCATTGTGTCGGTGTCGGACGGCATTATCCGCATTCACGGCCTCGCTGATGCGATGTACGGCGAAATGATCGAATTGCCAGGCAATAAATTTGCTTTGGCGCTGAACCTTGAACGTGATTCCGTTGGCGCCGTGGTGCTCGGTGATTACAACGGTGTGGTCGAAGGCCAAACCGCAAAATGCACTGGCCGTGTGCTTGAAGTACCGGTGGGTGAAGCGTTGTTGGGTCGTGTTGTCGACTCACTCGGTAACCCGATCGACGGCAAAGGCCCGATCGCACAAACCCGTTTCGAACCGATTGAAAAAGTTGCGCCAGGTGTTATCGCGCGTAAATCGGTGTCGCAACCGGTGCAAACTGGTTACAAGTCCATCGACTCGATGATTCCGATCGGCCGTGGTCAGCGCGAACTCATCATCGGTGACCGTCAAACCGGTAAAACCGCGATGGCGATCGACGCGATCATCAATCAAAAATCGACTGGCATTAAATGTATTTATGTCGCCGTCGGCCAAAAGGCCTCGACGATTGCCAACATCGTGCGCAAGCTCGAAGAAAACGGCGCGTTGGCTCACACCATCGTGGTCGCCGCTTCGGCTTCAGAATCCGCTGCGTTGCAATTTATTGCGCCGTTTGCTGGTTGCACGATGGGCGAATATTTCCGCGATAAAGGCCAAGACGCGTTGATCGTTTATGACGATTTGACCAAACAAGCTTGGGCTTACCGCCAAATTTCCTTGCTGTTGAAACGTCCGCCGGGCCGCGAAGCGTATCCGGGTGACGTGTTCTATCTGCACTCACGTTTGCTGGAGCGCGCTGCTCGCGTTAACGAAGAATACGTTGAGAAGATGACCAACGGTGCCGTCAAAGGCCAAACCGGAAGCTTAACCGCTTTGCCGATCATCGAAACTCAAGCGGGCGACGTTTCGGCCTTCGTTCCGACCAACGTGATCTCGATCACCGACGGTCAGATCTTCTTGGAAACTGACTTGTTTAACGCTGGTATTCGTCCTGCCGTGAACGCCGGTATTTCGGTGTCACGTGTGGGTGGTGCTGCTCAAACCAAAATCATTAAGAAGCTCGGCGGTGGTATCCGTTTGGCGCTGGCGCAATACCGCGAATTGGCGGCGTTCTCGCAGTTCGCGTCTGATTTAGACGAAGCGACCCGCTCACAATTGGAACACGGTCAACGCGTTACTGAATTGATGAAACAAAACCAATACGCGCCGATGAGCGTTGCCGAAATGGGCGTCGCCTTGTTCGCGGTGGAAAAAGGTTTCTTCAAAGACGTTGAACTCAGCAAAGTGTTGAGCTTTGAGCGCAAACTGCAAGCGTTTATGAAATCGGATTATAAGGCGCTCGTTGATCACATCGACGCCACCGCTGATTTCAATAACGACATTGAAAAGCAGTTGACCGAAGCGATCACCAAGTTCAAAGCCACGCAAAGCTGGTAAGAGTCGATTATGTAGGGCGCAATAATATTGCGCCATTTGTGCGAATACGTTCGCACCTACGCTAACGGAAAAGTTCATGGCCGGTGCAAAAGAAATACGTACCAAGATCGCGAGTATTAAAAACACTCAGAAGATCACCAAGGCGATGGAAATGGTCGCGGCATCCAAAATGCGCAAAGCGCAAGAACGGATGAAAGCGACACGCCCTTACGCGCACAAATTGCGCGAGGTGATTGGTCATTTGGTGCATGCCAATTTGGAATACCAACACCCGTACACGATTGCGCGCAACGCGACACGTGTCGGTTACATCGTGGTCGCAACCGATCGTGGCTTGTGTGGTGGTTTGAACGTGAATTTGTTCAAGCGCTGCGTTGGTCATATGAAAGAGTGGTCAGATCAAGGTGTGCAAATTGAAATCGCCTTGATCGGTGCCAAAGCGGCGGCGTTTTTCAAACGCGTCGGTGGCAACATTCAATCGCAAGTAACGCATTTGGGCGATCGTCCACAACTGAATCAGTTGGTCGGTTCGATCAAAGTGATGCTCGATAAATACGAAAGCGGTGCGATCGATCGCTTGTATCTCGTACACAATGATTTTGTGAATACGATGACGCAAAGCCCTCAAGTGCAGCAGTTATTGCCGTTGGCGGCCAATGCCGACAGCAGCGGTAAACGTGATCACTCATGGGATTACATTTACGAACCGGAAGCCAAGCCGCTGCTTGATATGTTGCTGCGTCGCTTTATCGAGTCGATGGTGTATCAAGGTGTGGTCGAAAACGTAGCCTGTGAAATGGCAGCCCGTATGGTGGCCATGAAAGCGGCGACCGACAATGCCGGCAACTTGATCACTGAATTGCAATTGATTTACAACAAAGCTCGTCAGGCTGCGATCACCCGCGAAATTGCGGAGATCTGTTCTGGCGCAGCGGCGGTTTAACAGCGAAACATTCGCTGTTAAACACAAACTGTTAGGCAATTAGGCGAAGACTAACCTTCAGGTTCTGTCGTAGCCAAATACCCATTAGGGTGTTTAACGCGGATTAATTTAGAGGAAGATGCAGATGAGTAACGGTGTAGTCGTTCAAATCATCGGCGCGGTTATTGACGTCGAATTTCCGCGTGATGCCGTACCTAATGTGTATGACGCTTTGGTCGTTGACGGCGTTAACTTGACGCTGGAAGTCCAACAACAGTTGGGCGATGGCGTGGTTCGTACCATTGCGATGGGTTCATCGGAAGGTATGAAACGCGGTTTGGCCGTCAAAAATACCAAGGCCCCGGTTTCGGTTCCGGTTGGTAAAGAAACTTTGGGTCGTATCATGGACGTGCTCGGCAATCCGATTGACGAAGCCGGCCCGATTGGCGAGAAAACCCGTTCCGCGATTCACCGTAAAGCGCCGTCGTACAGCGACCAAGCCAACACGACTGAATTGCTCGAAACCGGTATCAAAGTTATCGACCTGCTCTGCCCGTTTGCCAAAGGCGGTAAAGTCGGTCTGTTCGGCGGTGCCGGCGTCGGCAAAACCGTGAACATGATGGAACTCATCAACAACATCGCCAAAGCGCACTCGGGTTTGTCCGTGTTCGCCGGTGTCGGTGAGCGTACTCGTGAAGGTAATGACTTCTACCACGAGATGAAAGAATCGAACGTTCTCGACAAAGTGGCGATGGTCTACGGTCAGATGAACGAGCCGCCGGGCAACCGTTTGCGTGTGGCCTTGACCGGTTTGACGATGGCCGAACACTTCCGTGACGAGAAAGATGCGTCGGGTAAAGGCCGTGACGTGTTGCTCTTCGTTGACAACATTTACCGTTACACCTTGGCCGGTACCGAGGTGTCCGCACTGCTCGGTCGTATGCCGTCAGCGGTGGGTTACCAACCGACCTTGGCCGAGGAAATGGGCGTTCTGCAAGAACGTATCACCTCGACCAAATGGGGTTCGATCAC
>CAZYUS010000129.1:0-8021 GCA_964650615.1 uncultured Pseudomonadaceae bacterium
TCATCGCCCGATTTACCCGCCACGCGCAAGCCGGCATTTTGCAACACATCGAGATAATTGTTGTTGAATTCATAACGATGGCGATGACGTTCGGCGATCACATCGGCGGCATACACTTCACGCGCCAACGTGCCTGCAACCATGCGACACTCTTGCGAGCCCAACCGCATGGTGCCGCCCAAATCGCCGTCTTTCTTGCGCACCTGCAAGGAGCCGTCGGCGTCTTTCCATTCCGTGATCATGGCAATGACCGGATGCGCCGCTTCTTTATTGAATTCGGTTGAATGCGCATCAATAAGGCCCGCGACGTGACGCGCAAATTCGATCACCGCCACTTGCATGCCCAAGCAAATACCCAAATACGGAATACCGTGCGTGCGTGCGTATTCAGCCGCTTTGATTTTGCCTTCGATACCGCGTTCACCGAACCCTGGGCCGACTAAAATCGCGTCTTTATTGGCGAGCACATCAATGCCTTCGCTGATGATGTCTTCCGAATCAATGTAATGGATATTGACCGTTTGGCGATTTTTTAAACCAGCGTGTTTCAACGCTTCGTTGATGGATTTGTAGGCGTCCGTTAGATCAACGTATTTGCCCACAAACGCCACATTCACTTCACCTTTGGGATTGGCCTGTGCGTATAACACTTGCTCCCATTCGGCGAGGTCTGCCGTTTTGGCATTTAATTTAAATCGGTTGACGACAATGTCATCCAAACCTTGCGCGTGCAACACCGCCGGAATGCGATAAATACTGTCGAGATCTTTTAACGAGATCACGCAGCGTTCTTCGACATTGGTAAACAACGCGATCTTGGCTTTTTCGCCCGGCGGCAGCGGACGATCGGAGCGGCAGATCAACACATCCGGTTGAATACCGATGCTGCGCAATTCCTTCACCGAATGTTGCGTCGGTTTGGTTTTTAATTCGCCGGCCGTTGCGATATAGGGCAACAACGTCAAATGCACAAACATGGCGCGTTCGCGGCCCACTTCGAAGCCGAGTTGGCGAATGGCTTCCATGAACGGCAACGATTCGATATCGCCCACCGTGCCACCGACTTCGGCCATCACCACATCGTAACCTTCACCGGCCGCGATAATGTTCTGTTTAATGGCATCGGTAATGTGCGGGATCACCTGCACCGTGGCACCAAGGTAATCACCACGGCGTTCGCGACGCAGCACTTCAGAATAAATTTTTCCGGTGGTCACCGAATTCAAACGCGACATTCGCGTGCGCACAAAACGTTCGTAATGACCTAAATCGAGATCGGTTTCGGCACCATCATCGGTGACGTAGACCTCGCCGTGTTGAAACGGGCTCATCGTACCGGGATCAACGTTGATATACGGATCGAGTTTGATACAGGTGACCTTGAGGCCACGCGCTTCAAGAATGGCTGCAAGCGAGGCGGACGCAATGCCCTTGCCAAGCGACGACACCACACCACCCGTCACAAAAATAAATCGCGTCATGGCTGATTTTCACCAAGTTAGAAGGATAAAAAAGGGGGGAAAAGACGGGGAGACAGTATAGCAGCGCCGCCCGTGAACCGGCCACCCGAATCACCAGCCGCAGCGGTGATGGCAAGCGCCAAAATTGTTTGTGGGGCGACGCTTAACGACCTAAAGGCCGCCCCACACCATAACACCGCATTTAACGACGCAACTTATTTTGCGTCTTTTTTCTGCGTGAGTGCATCAAGACCACGGGCCAGACCTTCACCCTTGTAACTGCTGATCTCGAATGCCCAGCCTTGCAATTTGACCGCCAACTTATCGGTCGCGGCTTTTACCTCCGGCGTGGCGTCCTCGGCGGCACTGACATCAAGCGACAACCAATGTTTGTCGCTCACCGCCCGATACGTCAGCGTCACGATTTGCTTGTCGTCGCTATAAAACCGCGTCACCGTGGTCACCTGAGTATCGGCTAACGTCGCGGCTTTGATCACATCGTTGGCCGTTAAACCGTTCATCACGTCGCTTAAACCACTGACGATATGCGCCGATTGCATGGTTTTACCGGGCGCTAAATTATCGACGCTAAACTCGCTGCTGCCACTGACTTTACTCAAGCTAAAGGCAACCGTTTCGCACGGTGCTTTGATGCATTTGATCGCGGGGGCAATGGTGAGTCGTTCGATCTTATTGATTTTAGTGGCCGGAAGATTGATCAGATCAGCGTCGATCCAATCGCGCCATTCGCGCCCCACTTTTAATTCACGATCGATCAAATAACTAGCGGCCTCACCGGCACGACGCACGTAATGACCGGCGGGACGATAAACGCTATTACCGACGATCACGTGCGCAATGATGTGTTCATCGGCCAGCAGCGTCAGCGTCATTGCTTTATCGCCATTTTCATCGACGCCTAATTTGGCATAACGCGCCGGATCGGCGGTTTTGTTTTCGACAATTTTAGCGTCGATAAGTGCGCTGACTAATTCACGCACTTTCGCGTTATCGGCGCTAAAACCGTCACGCTCCAGCACTTGCCAGCGTTGTTCGACTCGTTGCAAGGTCAGCGACAGCGATTTACTTTCGATCCGAATCGTATTGAGCGCATCACGCTGCGCTGCTAGCGCCGAAATAAACACCGCCTGTTCACGCCGATCTTGCGTCGCTGCCGGACGATTCAACCACATCGCTAACGCCATCACGATCACCGTGACGGCACCAAAGACGAGTAAAAAACGACGATTAAACACGGCTTGCTCCCTCGCGCTTACCTTTGCTTTGGCGTGACAACGCCACAAACGACGCCAGCACGATTAACAACAACGGCATCAAACCGATGTTGATTAATTTAAGCTTGGTTCCCAAGGCTTCGATGTCGCGGTTCAACTGGTGCTGCACGTCGCGTAATTCTTTACGAATACGCAATTTTTCGTTTTGAAAATTCAACAACGCAGCTTCTTCTTGCGGGTTCAACTGCGCTTGACCGGTTTCGTTCATACGACGCTGCAGATCTTGTAATTGCTTTTCCGTCTCATCCAACTGCTTTTGCAACTGCTCTTCACGTTGATGAAACGCTTCTTCGGCGTGACGCTTAATGTCGGCGACTTTTTCAAATGGTCGCGCATAACGGCCTCGTGAACGCAATCCGATCAAATCGGCCGAACCCGAATACGCCTCCACCGCGTTTAACAATAAATTGCCATTATCTGCAAACGCATTGGCCATACGTTGGCCAAAAAAGTCTTGCACTTGCACCCACATCCGATCCGACAACACATCGGTATCGGCAATCACTAAAACGCGAATACTGTCTTTGGCTTCGGCGATAAATTCACCATTAGCACCGTCAATCGCTTGCGAAAACGCCGACTTGGCTTTTCCTTCAATGCGCGCGGCAATCGCGTAACGCTGACCGGTCGCGACAAACTCTTTTTGCAGCGCGGTCGGATCCGGTAAAAATTCAAATTTACTGCGATCCAATAACGCCGCATTGCTGCCGGTTTGCAACACTGGCGTTACGGTTATGCCGTCAACATTCAGCGACTCGATAGCACCGGCGGTGCCGATATTGACGTTTTCTAACCCGCTGACCATGCTGTCGCTGGCGTTGTCGCGCCCGCTTAACCCGAGCAGCGCCAAATGACGCGTCGGTGCGCGACCGCCTCCGGTACTCACCGCCAACGCATGGTCGGCATCGCCCACGACTTTATTCATATCCACTTTCACGCCCCACGGCGCTAATAGAGCATTCAAATCATCACCGGCCATGGTTTGCGGAAACGGATTCTGTTGGCTCTGCGGCAATTTATCCATTTCGGCAAACGGGTCGACAAACAGCACCACTTTACCGCCACGCAAAACGTATTGATCGATGGCATAGCGCGTCTTTTCGCTTAAGCCTTTGGGTTGCACCAACAGCAATAAACTCACATCGTCGGCGATTTCGGCAACATCGTTATTCAAATCACGCACGCTATAAAATTGCTTTAATTGTTCGAACGCCATCCAACCTTCACGCGGTTGTCGCGTCATATAATCGAAGCCACCATTCACTTGCATACCAGAAATCAGCGCGACGACCGGCGGAGTGGTTTGCGATAACTTGGCCACCAATTTACTGATGTCGTATTCCAGCGTTTGTTCTTTATCGGGCTGAAAGAAACGAATCGTTTCTTTTTCATCCACCGAATTGGTGCCAACCAAACCAAAATAAATTTCGGTATTGGCAGCCACCGGAACCGCTTGCAAGCCATATTGCGCGGCTTTGTCTTCGTCTTCCGAAAACGGCACCGGATCAATGACGTGTAAGGTGATTTTTCCGGCCGCTAAACTTTCATACTGTTGCAGCAGTTCACGCACGCGTTGCGCATAAGCGCGCAATCCAGCCATGTCTTTGGTGTGCTGTTCGGAAAAGAAAAAATACAAATTGATCGGTTCATCAATTTTTTTCAGGATGTTTTTGGTGCCGTCGGAAACGGTGTACAAGCCGTTTTCGGTTAAATCTACCCGCCAATTTTTCACCATCACACCGGTGATCATGGTGAAGGCTAAAAACGCCACGGCGGTGAGCGCCAAACCGGCGCGCGTAAACAGTTTTTTATTCATCTGGTGTTTACTCCGCTTTTTTCATATCAAGCACGACGGCCGTAGCAACCAGCCACACCGCGATAAAACTGACAAAATAAATAATGTCGCGCAAATCGAGTACGCCTTTGCTGATCGCATCAAAATGCGTCAAGAAACTTAAGTCGGCGATGGCGTCCACCACCATTTGCGGCGCCCACGCGGAAAACGCATCCGTCACCATGGGAAAGCCGGCCAACACAAACACAAAACACAGCACCACGGTGGCAATAAACGCCAGCACTTGCGAACGCGTGGCCGCCGATAAACATGTACCGATGGCCAAAAATGCACCGGCCATTAACAAGCTGCCAAGATAAGCGGTAAAAATCACGCCGTTATCGGCATCCCCCAAATAATTGACCGTGATCCAGATCGGAAACGTCAGCGTTAAAGCGATCGCGAGCAAGGCCCAGGCCGCCAGAAATTTCGCCACCACTGCTTGCCACAACGTCACCGGTAAGGTCATCAACAATTCGATGGTGCCGCTGCGACGCTCTTCGGCCCACATTCGCATCGCCACCGCCGGCACTAAAAACAAATACAACCACGGATGGAAATTGAAAAATGCGGTTAAATCGGCTTGGCCTCGTTCGTAAAAATTGCCCAAATAAAACGTGAACACGCCATTGAGCACCAAAAAGATCACGATAAACACCAGCGCCAGCGGTGTCGCGAAAAAGCCGCTTAATTCGCGGCGAAAAATGGTTTGCAGAACCGGAGTCGACATCATTAAGCCTCCCGTGTAATCGAACGAAACACTTCATCAAGTGTGCCTTGCTCGACGCTTAAGCGGTCGATCGGGCGACCGCTGGCACGCAAACAATCATGCACGGAAGTGAAAATGGATTGGCGATGGTGCGCGCGCACAATGAGCTCGCGATCGGACACCACATCGACCGCCACGACGCCGTTTAATTGCGCTAATTTTTGCCGCATCGTGTCATCGTGTTGGCACGCTACGCGCACCGCATTGTGCAGTGGTGAACGCGCGAGCAAATCAGCGGGCGTGCCGTCAGCCAATAATTTTCCACGCGCGATCACGATGGCGCGCGTACACACGGCAGTCACTTCTTCAAGAATATGGGTCGAGACAATGATGATTTTGTCTTTTGCCATGCTCAAAATTAATTCACGCACTTGATGCTTTTGATTGGGATCGAGACCGTCGGTGGGCTCATCGAGAATCAGCACTTTCGGATCGTGAACAATGGCCTGCGCGACACCGACGCGACGCTTAAATCCTTTGGACAAAGTGTCGATGGTTTTATCGAGCACTTCTTGCAACTCGACTTGCGCCACCACGGCGTCAATGCGTTGCGCTTTGTGTGCGCCAGTTAAGCCGCGCATATCGGCGATAAAGTCGAGAAATTGCGCCACTGTCATATCGCCATAGCTGGGCGCGCCTTCGGGTAAATAACCGATCAGCTGTTTCGCGGCCAAAGCATCCGATTCGATATCGTGACCGCAAATACTCACGGTTCCTGAGGTTGGCGTTAAAAATCCGGTGAGCATTTTCATGGTCGTGGATTTACCGGCACCGTTAGGCCCTAAAAAACCCAACACCTCACCGGCCTGAACGTTGAACGACAAATCGTCCACGGCGCGAAATTCACCAAACTTTCGCGTCAAATTACGGATTTCAATCATTGCAAGATTTCCCCGTTGTTGTTTTTTGATGGCAGCCGTAGCGCGCGACAAATCCGGCGCACCTTGCCAAAACCGGCGTCATGTTAGGGCTTTTTTAGTGAATTTCAAGCGCGATCCGGTCGCCTTAATCAAACGTAAATAGATGGCGAGTGATTAACCAAAGGATCCGGCGGCGCGCGCACGTCCCTGCAAACCACCGGTGTGTATCACCACGATGCGCTGCGATGACTGAATGAGACCGCGCCGCGCCAGTTCGGCAAGCGCGTAAAAGACCTTGGCGGTGTACACCGGTTCCAAGGGCAGCGACAAAAAAGTTTCACAGTGTTCGATAAAGGCTTGCAACGCAGGAGAGGTTTTGGCGTAACCCCCCAGATGCGCATCGGTGATGAGTTGTACCCGAGCGGGTGCGGGTGTATCGGCCAGCAAGGCGGCGATATCGCGCGCCAAAAACGCCGCATTTTTAAGCGCGGCGACGGCGATCACGGTGCAGCGGGGTGGCAATGCGCGGGCGAGACCTGCCGCCGTGGTGCCGGTGCCGGCCGCGCACACCACCACGTCGGGCGTCCACGGCAACTCAGCGACTAAGTCGGCCACACCGCGCACCGCAGCGGCGCAGCGACCGCCTTCGGGTATCCACAACGCCGGTTCATCGACCCATTCGCGCCACGCGTCGCACTCATCACGCAAACGACGAAACGCCTCCCGCTCGACACACTGCACACGCATTCCCCAACGCGCGCAATCTTGCAGGGTCGGCGTCTGTTGCAGCGCACCGCGCACCAATGCCGTTGCCCGCCAACCGCGTTGTTTGGCGTACCACGCCAAGGCATGCAAATGATTGGAATACGGCCCGCCCATGGACACCACGGACACGGTCTTGTCATCGCCGAGGTAACGCAATTTGCGCCATTTATTGCCCGATACGATCGGGTGCAACAGATCGTCGCGCTTGACATAGATCGAATGAAAATCGGGCAACCACGGCCACGATAACGATTGCAAGGGCGAATCAGCGGAGCGGGCAAAAATATCCGCCGACGATGGACTCAAAGATTGATGGCGCTCGATAACAATAACCACGAACTCGATTGATGACGGCGTTCACGATGCAGGCGACGATCCAAACCAAAATCGCGCAGCAGTTTTTCAAAATCCTGATTAGTGAGATTGCGCCGCCGCTCGGCACGGCGATCGGGACCCACGTATAACGGTTCCAGCGGCCGTTCTATCGCATCCTGCGTGACGGTCAACATCGTGTTCATCACTTACTCCTGTTGCGGGGCAGGTGTAACAACTCGCAGGCAGTATGGCGCAGCGTTTCGAGAAACGGCAAGGCGATTCACCTGCTCTACCCCAAATTCACTAAAAACCATCGTGTTATTGCGATTAATTGAATTAAAACGACTTCACGACTATAAACAGATCGGGATCATCGTGATGCGTTGGCACACGACGTTTTTCCGTGGCGGCCATGTAAAGATCGGGCCATTTCATTTTTGATTAATGAACGGTTGTCCGGAGTTTTCACCTGATGAACTCGCACGTGAATTCCTCCATCCACCTGCTGCTGCTCATCGACGACAACAGTGAATCGAATTTCGCGCTTACCGTACTCAGTGACCAAGGCTTCAAGGTGTCGCTGGCGCACGAATGGGCATCCAGCACCGCACCACCCATTCCCGATCTCGTGTTATTCGATGGTCATCCACCTGCGATCAAAACCTTAACGCGGGTGTTAGCAGACCTCACACCAACCACACCGCGGCCACCGCTGAATAGGTT
>CAZYUS010000130.1:0-7877 GCA_964650615.1 uncultured Pseudomonadaceae bacterium
AATCAGCCCTAAACGCGTCCACGGATTGGTATACGTCGGGGCCGCCAACGTCAACACCAAGGCAAACAATTCGGCCGCCAACACCACGACAAAGACGATTTTAACGTCGCAGAAATCGGGCAGGAAAAAATCACCATCTTCGCTGGCAGGACGCCGCCACCATTGACGCCAATCGAACTTCTCCATTGCCATTCCTCGTCCACCCAATGCATTCCAGTGTGCGCAAAGTCAGGGGGGCCAGCAAGTGCACTTATCGACTGATGACCTACACTTATCGGACCTTTACTGCCGGTATGCGTCTTTTTCGTGTCCACCTTGCAACCCATTCAATTTTCTGCCGACGACGGTGTCGATCGCAAACAACTGCTGTTGTTGCGACGACGCTTGGCGCAATTGAATCGCGAACGATTGGAACATTTGCGCCATGCCGCGCGTGATCGCGAACGCCTGGTCGTTGATGTCTTGCCGCTGTTGTTTCATGTCAATCATCCGGCATTGCCGGGGTGGGTAAGCGTCGATACACCTGCCGCGATTGCCGATTACACACCAACGCAAACCGCGCTACGCACGGCAAAAAAAATAGCGCGCACCTTCGAATACGAACGCCGCGCCAGTTTGAAACGCCCGCTGCACGGATTGTTTTTAATGGGATCGACCGGCACCATTGCCCATTCGACCGACAGCGACCTCGATTTATGGCTGGTGCTTTCTGATGATGTGAGCGATCAGGCGCGCGCGTTACTGGATCAAAAAATTCAGCGCATTAGTCAATTTGCGCGCGAATTAAATTGTCGTTTGCATTGCTTTCCCATGACCGCGCGCGAGTTTCGCGAGCGGCGACATGGCAGCTTAAGCGGCGAACACGCCGGTTCGACTCAGCATCGGTTATTGTTGGATGAATTTTATCGCACCGCGATCGGTTTAGCCGGTCGCTTGCCGTTATGGTGGATGGTGCCACCGGAACAACATCAGCATTACGACGAATTCACCGCCCTGTTGTTAAGTAAACGTTATATTCGTCACAACGATTTCATTGATTTTGGCAATGTCGAAACGATTCCAGTTAACGAGTTTTTTTCCGGCGCGGTATGGCATTTATACAAGGCCATTGATTCACCGTATAAATCGGTGTTGAAACTCGTCTTAATGGAAGCGTATGCCAACGCCGAACCACCGTTAGCGCCGTTATCTTTACGTTTTAAAGAAAAGGTTTACCGTGGCGACGTCACGCGTGAACAATGCGATCCGTATTTAATGGTGTTGCGTGCGGCGGAGGATTATTTGCGCCGTGGCGGCTGGACGTCGCGCCTGCAGTTATTGCGCCGCTGTTTTTATATTAAAGTCGGCGAAAAATTGAGTTTCTCGGCCGCCGACAGTTGGCGTCGCAACGTGCTCAAGGCATTGATCGCCGAATGGGGCTGGCCGCAAAGTGAAATCAGCGATCTCGATAACCGACGTTTTTGGAAAGTGGCGCGCACCCAGCACGAGCGTCGTTTACTTATTAACGAGTTAACCGCCAGCTATCGCGCCTTGTTTAATTATGCACGCGATCGGGGTGAACTGACGCCGATTAATCGCGACGATTTGACGGTATTGGGACGCAAGCTCTACGCCGCTTTTGAAAAACGCGTCGGTAAAATCGAACAGATCAATCCCGGTATTGCACCCGATATTTCCGAACCAGCGCTCGCGATCCAGATCGCTGATGACGGCCTGCGTTACGCACTTTATCAAGGGGTGCAACCGAGCGAAGCGCAACACGCGTCGTGGCCACTGCGCTACGCACACGACCCTCTCGAATTAATCGTGTGGGCGCAAGTCAATGGTATTTGCACCCGCAAAACCCAGTGGCGTTTATCACGCGCTAAGGACGAGTGGCGGCAACACGAATTACTGGCCATTGCACGCGCCACGCAACAATTTCTTGCGCCACCACTGCCCGAGGTTTTACATGACGATCTGTTGCACAATGCGCACTTAAAACGCGCCGCGTTATTTTTGAATATGGGTGTTGACCCATTCGCCGAACGCGCGCGACAAGGCGTGCATTTGGTGTCCAGTCGTACCGACCCTTTAGCCTATGGTGCGCAGCGCGAAAATCTCTTGTTGAATATCGGCTTACTTCGTTTAAACAGTTGGGGCGAAGTCGAAGTGAACGTGTTTCACTCCGAAAATGCACTCGCCGAGGTGTTGTCGTTATTATTAAAAAGTCGCGGCGACGAAGGTCTTGCCCCGCCTATTGAGGTGCATTGTTTCAGCGCAACACGCGCCGACAGTTTGATAAAACGCGTCACCGCGATCGTCGATTTGGTGGTCGGCAAAATTCGGCGACTGGCGCGCGCTACGGCGCAACATTACATACTTCGACGCGGGTTTTCTTATTGGCAGTTCACCGTCGACGGGCAGCACATTGCATGGCAATCCTTGCACGATTTTTCCGCCTTGATGCGCGAATTGTCCAAACCGCTCGCCGCCGCTGTCGAGCGCCATTTTGATGAGCAGGCATTTGATGATTCGCCGCTGGCACTGATTTACCGCCAGCGCCGCCAAGGCGCGGTGCAGGTGTTTTTTCGCGTCGAACTCGACCGTGTCGATGTGTGGGTGCTTGATGAAGTCGATGCCTTAGTGGTGGCACAACAGGCGTTTTCGGATTGGTCGAGTTTGATTCAACATTGGGCGCTATTTTTACGTCGCATTGGTGAACGACTCGATACGCTTTTAGGCTGCGCCCACGCTCCTGCCGAATTCTACGAATTGCCCACTTCTCGCGGCGATAGCGAAGCCGGTCTGCGCCGTTTGCCAGTGCCAGCCGAATACGCGTCAACGAGCTATTTTGGCGTCAGTGCCAGCATCGAGTTACACGACGAGATAATCACCGATGCCGTTTTGATTTGCGGTGAACAGGAATTTTCTGAACTGGAATCAGGTGAAGCGCTTTTCCGTGCTGCGGCCAAGGCTATTTTTCAACAACGCGCCCGTCACGAACGATATCCGATTTATATTGATGATTTGGTGATTAGCGCCACTCAGGATATTTCGCATTGTGCGCCGTATGTACGATATAAGTTGAGCATGGAAGAAAAACTGAACGCGGCGATTTAAGGGCTTTTGTTTTGTCACTCAACACGGCATCCTAAACAAAAATGAGATGAGGAAATTCCGCGTGAGTGAACGTCGTTTACAACTTGATATACGCGATCACATCGCCACCGTCACGTTAACCCGTGGTAATAAGCGCAATGCGCTGGATCTGGCGATGTTTCAGGCGCTCGATCGGGTTGCCAAACAGATCGGTCGTATGCGTTCAGTGCGCGCCGTTATTTTGCGCGGCGAAGGTGAGGATTTTTGTTCTGGCCTCGATATTCAATCGGTGCTGGGGCATCCCTTAACGGGCCTGAAATTATTGTGGAAATGGTTACCGGGTAACGCCAATCTCGCGCAGCGTGCCTGCGTCAACTGGCGACGATTACCCGTTCCGGTGATTGCGGCGGTGCACGGGCGTTGCTGGGGTGGCGGTTTGCAGATCGCGCTCGGTGCCGATTATCGCATCGCCAGCCCCACCGCATCGCTTTCGATCATGGAAGCGAAATGGGGCATCATTCCCGATATGGGCGGCACCTTGGCTTTGCGCGAGTTATTGCCGGTTGATCGTGCGATGCAATTGGCATCCAGTGGCGATCTTTTTTCGGCGCCACAGGCGCAACAAATCGGTTTATTGCACACGCTAGCAGACGATCCTTATGACGCGGCGTTGGCACTGGCGCGGGAATGCTGCGCGCATTCACCCGATAGCGTGGCGGCCGTTAAACGGCTCTATCATTTTGCGTGGTCGCACAACGAACGTGCGGTGCTGGCGCGCGAAACTTTTTTTCAATGGCGTTTATTACTCGGCGTAAATCAAAAAATCGCCGTGCGCCGTGCCAAAGAGCAACCCGATCGACCTTTTGTTGCCCGTCAACGTTGGTGAGTGAAAGACGATTTTTTTAAATAAGAATGGGGCGGTTCGTGAATTGCCCCTACGAAAAATTATGTACCTTGCGATAGTTTTTTAATCGCCCGCTGTTGATGGTTAAACGGTCACATAAATATCAAAACGATTGCCACCACTTTCCACCACATGATCGGGTTTGATATCGGCAAGCGGTGGCGCGTAATCAGGGCGCTTTACCACCACGCGTTTTTTGGCTGCCGTGAGCGCCAATGGCAGTAAACCGTCACCCAAATCGGTTTCGGCCAACGCTTGCAACACCTGCATTTCTTTTTTAACTAACGCGGATTTTTCGCGTGGCGGAAACATCGGATCGAGATAAATCACATCATGTTCGGGTGCCGCACTTAATTGCCGCAAACGCGTTTCGGTATCGCCGTGGTAATAATGTAAGTGACTGACAATCGCCGCTGTTTGCGGCTGTTGGCGAGCGCGCCATAACGCATTTTGCATCAGCGCAAAAACCACCGGATGACGTTCCAGTGCGGTCACTTCACAACCGACTGCCGCCAACACCAAGGCATCACGCAACCAACCGGCGGTGCCATCCAAAATACTGGGCCGCTGCATCGGCTTGACGCCGCAAGCGCGTGCCACCGGCTCCTTGCTGCCACCACCGTGCGCGCGACGAAACCCCGCGCGACCGCCGACTAAATCGGGCCGGTAATGCAGGCCATCGAGATAAATCGACAATCCGGATTCGTTCAACAGTAAATAACGTTGCTGGTCACCGCTATCGCGTATTAACGTGAAACCAAATTGCTCGGCGATGCCGCGCGCCGTGTCGCTCTTTGCGTCGGATCCAATCAAGAGTGCAAACGCCGACATAACCGCTTCCTGTTTTTGTATGGCGCGCCATTATGACGGGTTGCCTACCAACTGGTTGCCGCCGGTGTTCATCAGCGCCAACGCGCCTTCTATACTTGGCCACACAGTTTATTCGAGGAACGAAATGATGCGCGTCGCGGTGATGCTATCCGGTTGCGGATTTTTAGACGGTAGTGAAATTCATGAAGCGGTTTTAACGCTGTTGGCGCTGGATCGCGCCGGTGTGCAGATCCAATGTCTGGCTCCCGACATTGAGCAACGGCAGGTGGTGGATCACATTAGCGGTCAGCCCAGCGCCGAAACGCGCCGCGTGCTTATTGAATCGGCGCGTATTGCGCGCGGTAATGTGCTGGATGTGGCGCAGGCGAACGCGCGCGATTACGACGCCTTGATCTTTCCGGGCGGGTTTGGCGCGGCCAAAAATTTGAGCGATTTCGCCGAAAAAGGGGCCGATTGCACGGTGCAATCCGCCGTGCTCGCCTTCGCCCAAGCGATGGCCAAGGCCGGTAAACCATTGGGATTTATTTGCATCGCCCCCGCTCTGATCCCGCGCATTTACGGAGCCGGAGCGGCGTTAACGATAGGCAACGACAGCACCACCGCCGCCGCCATTACGCAAATGGGTGGCCAACATCACAACTGTCCGGTGCGCGCCACGGTGATTGATCGCGAACGCAAAATTGTTTCTACACCGGCCTATATGTTGGCCCATTCAATCGCCGAAGCGGCCGATGGCATCGAGCGCTTGGTCAAGGAAGTGGTGGCGATGGCGCGTTAAGTTCATTCATCCGGTCGGGCGGCTTTTACGGCCGCCCGACGACGAAATTGACGTTTTTTTGCCGTTCGTTACGCGCTTATTGCCACTGTAAATTCTCACCATACTCGACGCCGGAATCGTGATTCAGCCAGATCCAAGCGCTGGCCCAATCTGGCGTGCCGGGATAAACGGTGGTCGTCACCACATCGGACGTGCTGTCGCAAATCAGAACATCATTGCGGGCGGCGACATAGCCTGCCGTGCCGGTCACTTGCAGGCCGACGGTGGTGACGCAGCGCGTGGCGTTACTACTTGGCAGCGTCCAGCTCACGGTGTAATCACCGCCTGCGGTGGCTTGCGCCAAGGTCGTTACCGCTTCGCCACCTTTGGTCACGCCGGTTATTTTGGGGAATAACGTCGCCTGATTGGCCTCGGCATAGGCTGCCGACGTCGGGATGGCTTTGAGCGAACGCACAAACGTGTTTCCAATCTGGTTTTTGTTGGTGTCGAAAACGGTCACGGTGTAGTGGCGGCCCACTTTCAGTTCGCTGCTTGTGTAACAGACCTTCTCAGCCGGTACGTCGGCGCAATCACGTAGCCAATTACCAGACTCGTCGATCAACTTCAGCTCGGCGAGGTCAAAGATGACCCCAACCGCATTGTCGTAGTCGGCGGAATACTGGTGATTCAGACCCGGGCCTTCGATAAACACGTAGCGCGCATCGCTATTGAACGACTCGATATCGAGTTCGACGTGGCTATCAAAGTGCGCACTGTTGCCCCAGTACGACCGGAATACCCCGGGATAGGCATCAACGTAGGCTTGTTGCTGGTCACCGGCCAATTTCCATGCCCCCGCCACGTTGCGTACATGCCATTCGGCGGTTTCGTTCATGGAATGCCCGTCTTGGAAAATGGAGGCAGAAATGATCCAGTGCGTGTCGTCGACTTTTTGGACAATCGAATAGTTATCCAACGTCCACCCGATACCGGGATCGTCGTGCAACATTTGGTTGGGATCGGTGCTACCGCCTTCGAGGTAGGTGGCGGTGTCAAACAAAGCCATATAGGCTGGAGCGTCGTCGGCGGGAATACTGGTCGCGAACAATGCTGCCAACGCATCAAATTGCGCCATGATCGCCTCAAAATCACTTAACGCCGTTGCAATCGAGCCAGCCGCCGGAGCGGGCAAGGCCTCGGTGTCACTGGCACTGGTAACGTCATCCTCAATAGAGGCATTGGTTAGCACATTGGTAATCGTCACCACGTTAGTCGATGGATCCGCTTCAAAACGTAAGATATCGAGCGCGGCGTCCAGACCGGTGTGGTCGGTATTGAACGATTCGCGCATCAGATCCAGACCCGCTTCCAAGCCAATGGCACTCAATACCGGTTGCAGACGCGCGGTCAACTGAGCGCGGGCCGCTTCGACCGCATCATTACCCAAATCCGCAAAGTCAGGGTTGTCGAAATAATTTTGAGTGATTTGACCAATGACATTCGCCACGATCAAATCGGTAAACGGTGTGATATTGATGGTGCCACCCAGATCCGTTGTTTGCGCTACCGAATGGTAGTTAACGGTGCGCCCACCCACCGTACCGCGTGCATTCAGCAGTAGCGGTGCCGTCATACCGGCGGTATCAATTACAAAATGGCCATCCAGTTCAATGGCAGAATTCGCCACCACGCCGTTGGCACCCTTTACCCACACCATGCCGATGATAGGCGCACCGGCCGCTGCGGTGCCGCTGATGCCATTTTTCGGGGCAAACGAACCGGTGACGGCACAGTCCGCCGTTATAGCAACCGCTTCATAACTACGACGGTCGGAACCATCGGGAGTCAGAGCCGTTAATGTGCAGGGCGTCGCCGTCACCGAGGCGACTTTATAGCCTGCATCAGGGCTAAACATAAATATCGCGCTGCTGCCGTAAACCACGCTTTGCGTAGTGTTCGGTTCAACACTCCCGCCCGCGTTGGTGGTCACGCTCACGCTGTAAATCAACGGTGTAAAGCTGGCGGTAACCGTGCAGTTAGCTACCACAGGAGCGGTGGAGTACTGGCCGGCAGTTCCGTTTGGCGTTACGCCACAACCACTAACCGTCGCCGCGTCAAGTTGGTAACCGGTGTCGGGGGTTAAGGTGAAATTGGCGACGTTGCCTTCACTGACCGTGAGACTGGTCGCGCTGGCGCTACCGTTGGGGCCGACATTAATGGTCACGGTGTATTGCGTCGCCCCACCACCATCATCATCTTCATCATCATCGCCGCCGCCCGAACTACAGGCCACCAACGCACCTA
>CAZYUS010000131.1:0-7807 GCA_964650615.1 uncultured Pseudomonadaceae bacterium
CTTGTTCGAATTTTGGCAACTGACCAGTGCCACGCAAACTGTCGGCATTCACCATATACGGCACATACACTTCGGTATAGCCATGTTCCTCGGTGTGGATATCCAACATAAATTGAATTAATGCACGGTGCAGACGCGCATACGCTTTGCGCATCACAATAAAACGCGCGCCGGTAATTTTTCCGGCGCGTTCGAAATCTAGGCCACCGGCCGCCTCGCCTAACGCCACATGATCCTTGATCGCAAAATCAAATTGACGCGGGTCACCCCAACGACGCACTTCAACATTATCATCACCTGATTTTCCATCCGGTGTGGTGTCATGCAACATATTCGGAATGCTCATGTGAACGGCATCCCATTGTGCTTGCACTTGTTCTAATTGCACTTTTAATTCGTCAAGCTCGGCACCATAAGCCCCGACTTCCGCCATGATGGCGCTCACGTCTTCACCTTTGGCTTTTGCTTGTCCGATCGCCTTGGACTTGGTGTTGCGCAAGTTTTGTAATTCTTGCGTGCGACTCTGCATCGCTTTGCGTTTTTCATCCAACGCGCTAATGCCCGTAACATCAAGTTGATAGCCACGACGCGCTAAATTTGCCGCAGCGATTTGAATGTCTTGTCGTAAATATTTTGCGTCGATCATAATCGTTCACTTCGTCATTTAAATGAATTGCTTCACCAACACATAACCGGCAGTAACCGCGAATAAACTGCCCACTAGGTTGGCCGTAATATTGACAGCGGCCCGAGCGAAATCAGATTGCAGCAACATGGCTAACGATTCCACCGAAAACGCCGAAAACGTTGTCAGCGCGCCGAGAAAGCCGGTCATCCAGAACAGGCGCGTATTGTCCGCGATGGCCGAACGAGTTAACAAGGCAAGTAATACGCCGGCCGTAAAACAACCGCCTACATTAACCAGCAGCGTCGCCCAAGGAAAACGATGTCCCCATAAATGCACGCTCAACACATTGGCTGAGTAGCGCAGCAACGCCCCCAACACCGCACCGCTTGCCACACAAAAAAGCGCCGCCAAAGAAAAATTCATTACGGTTTTCCATTTTTTATTGCTTGCGCATTTAATGCGCGCAATTTTTCTAGCTTTTCACTGATCTGGATCTCCAGTCCTCGATTACACGGTTGATAATATACGGCCGGTTGTCGCTCGTCGGGAAAATAATGTTCACCAGCAGCAAACGCATCGGGCTCATCATGCGCGTAACGATAGGATTTACCGTAGCCCAGATCTTTCATCATACGCGTGGGAGCATTGCGTAAATGCAGTGGCACCGAAAAACTGGCGTCATTGGCAACGTCGGCCCGTGCCGCATTATAGGCGTTGTACACGGCGTTACTTTTGGCGGCACACGCCAAATAAATAATCGCCTGTGCCAAGGTCAATTCACCTTCTGGCGAACCAAGGCGCTCTAAGGTATCCCAGGCGCTTAATGCCAGATCGAGCGCACGCGGATCGGCATTACCGATGTCTTCACTCGCCATACGAACGACTCGACGTGCCACATACATCGGGTCACAACCACCATCAATCATGCGACAAAACCAATACAGCGCCGCATCCGGATCGGAGCCGCGAACCGATTTATGCAATGCGCTGATTTGATCGTAAAATTGCTCGCCACCTTTATCGAAGCGGCGAATTTTCTGCCCTAAGAGCGCGTTTAACGTGTGCTCGTTTATGAGCAAACCGTGCGCGGTTTCGTCGGCCAAATCAGCCGCAATTTCAAGCAGATTCAACAAGCGTCGTGCGTCGCCATCGCAGATATCGATCAACTGTTGTTTCAACGTATCGTCAATCAACAGATTCATCTGACCTAAGCCACGTTCGTGGTCGCACAAGGCTTGGTTTAAGACCAGTAATAACTCGTCGTTACTTAATGACTTCAATACATAAACACGCGCACGAGACAATAACGCGCCATTTAATTCAAATGACGGATTTTCGGTGGTGGCACCAACAAACAATAGAGTGCCAGATTCGATATGCGGTAAAAACGCATCTTGTTGCGCTTTATTGAAGCGATGAACTTCATCGACAAATAATAATGTTCGCTTGCCCATCGCCAGCCTTTGTTCGGCGCGTGCAACTGCTTCGCGAATTTCTTTAACACCGGATAAAACCGCCGATAAACTTTCGAAAGCGGCCGCCGAACTTTCAGCCAGAAGATTGGCTAACGTCGTTTTTCCGGTACCGGGCGGCCCCCAAAAAATCATCGAATGCAAATGCCCCTGCTCGATGGCTTTACGCAGCGGTTTACCGGCGCCAACCAAATGTTGTTGCCCGATGTACTCGATTAAGGTGCGCGGGCGCATACGCGCCGCCAATGGAGCGTTCACAGTGGACTTAAGGCTTGGCGTTGCCACGATTATCAATCACATCAACATTTTTGCCGGGCTTGAAAATAAAACGAGTGTCGTCGATTTTTTCATTGAGTTTTATTTGACTAAACACCACCCGTGTTTTGTTGCCGAGCGTATCGGCCAACAGCAGTTCTTTGGGTTGACGTTCATCAAACAGCAACTGCACTTCTTCGAACGAACTGCTGCTGTCTTTGGGTAGTAATTTGAAATGATTAAATGCGATTTCAGAAATCGTAAAGCTGTTGCTCAGTTGCGCGGCGCTGCTGGCCAGCAACAAGGCCGGCGTCGCCCCCAAGCCTTGTTCCATATCGTGAACGGTGGCGCTTTCGATATCGGCTTCATACATCCATAGCTCGCGATGATTGCCCACCAACAATTGCTTGTACGGCTTCGTTGTATCCCAGCGAAATTTTCCCGGACGAAGTAATTGAAATTCCCCTGCGCTGTTTTGTGCTTTCGCGGCATTGCCGCTTTGCATCACGGTTTGTTCAAAATGCGCCTGAAAGGAATTAAGCTGCGCGGTTAGCGCAACAAATTTTTGCTCGGCGGTTTCGGCCGCCACCAAAGTAGAAAAATAAGTCACTGCAATAACGAAAAATCGTTTCATTAGCCAATCTCTTATAACTGATTACGGGGGCGGTGGCGCGATCACTTCACGATTACCGTTGTGACCCATGGCCGATACGATTCCCGCCGCTTCCATTTCTTCAACCCAACGCGCGGCACGAGTGAATCCGATTTTAAATTTCCGTTGCAACGACGACACCGATACGC
Organism: uncultured Pseudomonadaceae bacterium; assembly: GCA_964650615.1. Classification (GTDB taxonomy): domain Bacteria; phylum Pseudomonadota; class Gammaproteobacteria; order Enterobacterales; family Permianibacteraceae; genus Permianibacter. Next base: position 3,157 of record CAZYUS010000131.1, read on the forward strand.
GACGCGTTTCGGTGACAAAATGCACCGCTTGATCGTAAAACTCGTCTTTTTCTCCACCGCCGTCGCCATCGCCTAAATCGAAACCACCGCCACTGTTGTCGCCGTCGCTCGAACCTGAGGTAATTTCAAGGTACGATGGCTGTCCACGTTTACGCCAATCTTGCACTACACGATGCACTTCATCATCAGCGACATAAGCGCCGTGAACACGCGTTGGCACCGACGTTCCGGGCGGCAGATACAGCATATCGCCCTGCCCCAATAACGCCTCGGCACCTTGTTGATCCAGAATGGTGCGCGAATCAATGCGTGATGACACTTGAAACGCAATGCGCGTCGGCACATTGGCCTTGATTAAACCGGTGATGACATCGACCGAAGGACGTTGTGTGGCGAGGATTAAATGGATGCCAGCGGCGCGAGCTTTTTGTGCGATGCGAGCAATCAGCTCTTCTACTTTTTTACCGACAATCATCATCATGTCGGCCAATTCGTCGATCACGATCACAATCACCGGTAACTTGCTTAATGCCGGTGCGTGTGCGCTGTATTCGGTTTCAGCTTTCCACAACGGATCCGGAATGGGCTCGCCAGCTTTTTGCGCGTCTTCGACTTTTTTGTTGTAACCGGCAAGATTACGCACACCTAAGGCCGACATCAATTTATAACGTCGATCCATTTCAACAACTGACCAACGCAGCGCGTTTGCCGCGTCTTTCATGTCGGTCACAACCGGCGTTAACAAATGAGGAATATCGGCGTACACCGATAATTCCAACATTTTCGGATCGATCATGATCATGCGCAATTCGGAAGGATCGGCTTTGTACAACATACTCAGCAGCATCGCGTTCAAACCGACCGATTTACCGGAACCGGTGGTACCGGCTACCAGCAAATGTGGCATACGCGCTAGATCCACCACCACTGGCTTACCAGCAATGTCTTTACCAAGCGCCATCGCCAGCGGTGATTTCACATCATCAAATTCTTTCGACGATAACACTTCGCGCAAACGCACCGTTTCGCGCGTTTCATTCGGCACTTCCAAACCCACCGTCGATTTGCCCGGAATCACTTCGACCACACGCACCGAAGTAACACTCAAAGCGCGTGCAAGATCTTTTGATAAATTGGTGATGCGTGACACTTTGATGCCCGGTGCCGGATCAAGTTCGAAGCGCGTAATGACCGGCCCCGGATGTACGGCGACGACTGCCGCATCAATGCCAAAATCACGCAATTTTAATTCGACTTGGCGTGAGACCGCTTCCAGCGCAGCCGCCGATACTTGTCGCTTCGACGCACTGGCTTCTTCGAGCAGGTCCATCGCGGGTAAATCGCCGACGACGGTGTCGTCGAATAGCGTTTTCTGTTTCGCTTGTTCTTTTTCTTTTCGCACACGTGGACTGATTTCGATGGGTGCGGCGACCGGTTCAATTTTGGGCGCTTTACGTTCTTTTAAGCGTTCGCGTTCGACTTGTACGATCTGTTCGCGTTCTTCGCGCGCACTCGCAATGGCGCGATCGTTTTGCCATTGTTCGCGCTTGGACATTAACGTCGCCACACTCCACTGGGTCGCGTGTAGGGTCCATGCACCGAGTTTATCCATCACACGAAACCACGATAGACCAGTGAACAAGGTTACGCCGATCAAAAACAACACGATTAAAAATAAACTGCTGCCGGAGGGCGAAAAATTGGCGGTTAAACTGTGTTCGAATAATTCGCCGATCACACCACCGGATAAATAGCTGGGTTGATCGGACGGATCACTAAAATAACGCGTCGCTAAACCGGCACCGCCGATTATTGCCAGCATTACACCGCTGGTTTTTGTGAGCCAGAACGACGGCGTTAATAACTCATCGCGCAGTTGCAACAACGCCCACGTTAAAAATGAAGCCGCAAGTGGAATAAACCACGCCGAATAGCCCATCAGAAAATGAGCGATGTCAGCAAACCACGCGCCAAACGGCCCCACCCAATTCGCGGTCGCATTGCTCGAACTTTGATACGTAAATGACGCGTCTTCGTGCGAATAACTGAGCAACGCCAGCCACATAAAAACCGCTGCCAACGCCAGTGAAAAAACACCGGCTTCGCGCCAGTGTGAGTGAATCAGGGTGGGCGAGCGTGAGTTATTTTTGGTTTTTTTTCGCGGGCTAGCTTGCGACATGTTATTGAGGGTGTCCTGAAATTCTGCGCGTAGTTTACGGATTTGAAGGCGTTTTTTATATCTCAATCGGGCAAGGCGATGGCTGGCGTTTCTTTCACTTCTTCCATCACCACATAACTGCGCGAACCCGCGACCCCCGGCAATGTCAGCAAGGTTTCGCCTAATAATTCGCGATACGCCGCCATGTCGGCTACACGCGCTTTAATTAAATAATCGAAATCACCGGACACCAGATGACACTCCATCACGTGCGGCAACATCACTACCGCGCGTTTGAAATCAGCAAACACTTCCGGAGAGGTACGCACCAAACGGATCTCAACAAAGACCAACAATCCCGCACTTAAGCGTTCGGGATTCAAAATGGCGCGGTACTGCTTGATATAACCGTCTTCTTCCAAGCGTTTTACCCGCTCTAGACAAGGCGTCGGCGACAGCCCCACGCGCTTGGCTAATTCGACATTGGCCAGACGACCATCGGCCTGCAGTTCACGCAGGATCTTGCGGTCGATGCGATCTAATTGGGCGATCTGGATTTTGCGCGCGCGCATGTGGTAACACCTAAGATTTTTATGCTGTGACAACTAAATAAACAGGATTTTATCCTACCAGTTTAAAATCATTGGCGATATATATAGGAAAACAGTTACTAAAATAGCGAAATATTTTGTAGCCACAACACACTCGGAGTACCCCCCATGTTAATCGGCGTCCCTAAGGAAATTAAAAACCACGAATACCGCGTAGGTATGGTTCCGGCCAGCGTGCGTGAATTGGTTGGTCATGGCCACAATGTCGTGGTTGAACACAACGCCGGTATCGGCATTGGCTTTACCGATGCCGATTACGAAGCGGCCGGTGCCAAGGTGCTGGCTACCGCCGAAGAAGTGTTCGCCAAAGCCGACATGATCGTGAAGGTCAAAGAACCGCAAGCTGTCGAGCGCAAACGTTTGCGTCAGGGCCAAGTGTTGTTCACGTACTTGCATCTGGCGCCGGATCTGGAACAGACCCAAGACTTAATCGCCTCCAAAGCGACCTGCATCGCTTATGAAACGGTGACTTCCGCCACCGGTGGTTTGCCGCTGTTGGCTCCGATGTCGGAAGTGGCCGGTCGGATGTCGATTCAGGCCGGTGCCACCGCGTTGCAAAAAGCCAACGGTGGTCGCGGCGTGTTACTGGGCGGCGTACCGGGCGTTGAACCGGGCAAAATCGTCATTTTGGGCGGTGGCGTGGTCGGCGCGAACGCGGCGTTGATGGCCGTTGGTATCGGCGCGCAAGTGGTGGTGCTGGATCGCAATGTCGATGTGTTGCGCCGTTTGGTGGCGCAATTTGGGTCGCGCATCGAAACCGTGTTCTCCAGCGCCGATGCGGTCGAGCGTCACGTGTTGGATGCCGATCTGGTGATCGGTGGCGTGTTGATCCCGGGTGCCGCCGCGCCGAAATTGGTCACCGCCGCCATGGTCAAGAAAATGAAGCCTGGTTCGGCGATTGTCGACGTCGCGATCGACCAAGGCGGTTGCTTCGAAACGTCGCACGCTACTACGCACGCCGATCCGACGTATGTCGTCGATGACGTTGTGCATTATTGTGTGGCGAATATGCCGGGCGCCGTGCCGCGCACATCGACCTTTGCGCTGAATAATGCGACCTTGCCGTTTATCATCGAACTGGCCAATAAAGGGGCCAAAAAAGCGTTAGCCGACAACGTTCATTTGCGTAACGGTTTGAATGTTCATGAAGGCAAAGTCACTTACAAACCGGTCGCAGATGGCTTCAAGATGGAATACGTCGCAGCCGAAAAAGCCTTGGGTCTGTAAATCCCGCTGCGGCGTCTCCGTCGCCCTTAATAAGTTAAGCGCCCGATCAGACTAAAAGCTGATCGGGCTTTTTATTTTCTGGCCAAACCGAGAGGGGCTTTTCGCGACCAGCCATAGGAAATGAGCGAATAAACGATTTCAAATCGTAATGATAACGATTATCATTTGCGTAGTTTCACTCACTACTCAGGGTAATTGTTCATGTCTTTCCATCATAAGCTGTACACAACGCGTTGTTTGTCTCCCCTCGCCTACGCACTAAGTTTAGCGTTTTCAACAAGTTATGCGTATGCCGACAACAATGACGACAACACCGGTCACGTCGAAACCATTGTTATCACCGCTTCGCAAACCGAACATTCTCAGCTCGATGCACCGGCCACAGTAACCGTCATCACACGAGAAGAATTGGCCGAGAAGCCGGTACAAGATCTGTTGGATGCCCTTCGTGGCAGTTCGGGCTTAAGTTTTATCGGTCGCCAGGTAGGCGGTCGCCGGGTGTTGAGTTTGCGCGGAATGGAAAGCCGCCACAGTCTGTTTCTTATCGACGGTCAGCGGGTTAGCGCCTCAGACGATGTTTTTGGCCACTCCGATTTCCAATACGACTGGATCCCGCTCGACGCCATCGAGCGCATCGAGATCGTGCGCGGGCCAC
>CAZYUS010000132.1:0-7746 GCA_964650615.1 uncultured Pseudomonadaceae bacterium
GCTTGTGTGATTCATCAACTTGCGAAAATGGCTGGAATAATCGCTGCATTTCGGTAGTCGACAAACCAGGGCCGGTGTCGCGCACGTGCACTTTCCAACGCAGTTGATGGTTGTCTAGTGGTTCATACGATAACGTTACGTCGACGTTGCCGACGTCGGTAAACTTAATGGCATTGCTCAATAAATTGACGACCACTTGACGTACGCGAACGCCATCAGCAAGCACCAAGGACGGCACCGGATAGTGCACCTTGAATTGCAGATCCAGATGTTTGATGTCGGCTTTAGTGCGCAACAGCCGTTCGCATTCGTAGATCATTTCAACCATCGAACACGGTTTGGGTTTTAACGTCAGTTGTTCGGCTTCAATTTTTGAAATATCCAGCAAATCGTTGATGATGCCAAGTAAATGATTGCCACTGTCACGAATGGTGCGTAAGTAATCACGCCGTTGTGGCGGTTGATTTTGGTCTGATAGTAATAATTCGGTGTAACCCAATATGGCCGTCATCGGCGTGCGGATCTCGTGACTCATATTGGCGAGAAATTGGTTTTTTGAAATATTGGCGGCTTCGGCGGCTGCTTTGGCGTTGGCTAATTCTTTCGTGCGCTGTTCGACTTTGCCTTCCACTAAGGCGTAAGCCGATTGCAATAGTTGCAAATACGTGCCGATAAACGCGCTTAACACTAAACCGAAAATGAGTACCAACAGCGATCCGATGCGATTATCCAAGGTCGCGACCGCTTCGTCGGTGGTGAGTATGTAATCGCGTCCACCGTGAGTAAAATGGTGTTGTTCGCGCAAGTGATGAGAACTATAGGGGTGGTTGATGTCATCCATCGTGGTGACCGTCGGAAAGCTTGCGATGGCGATTAATTTTTCGTCATTATTGTGGGTCCATAAACCGGTGTAATAATTGTTCGGTGTTTCTTTTTTGACGGCATTTTCGAGCAGTTTTTTCGGGTCGATAATTAGCTGCAATAACCCGGTTGGTTCATCAATGCGCGCTTTCTCGCGTTGACTGTCATGGTCGCTGTAAAACGGCAACATTGCGATGAGGGCATTTTCGCTCTCGCGTGTTTGAATTAAATTGATTGGTGGCGAATATTCAATGCGGAATCGTTCGCCAGCTTGTTTCACCATTTGTTGACGACGTTGCTGCGAATAAATGTCGAGGCCGATGATGGCACTGTGGCCTACCATGGGTTCGACATAAACGATCGGGTAATACACGTCACGCACCTCGGCGCGCACCAATGCATTGCTACGGATCTCGTGTACTTCGAAACCGGGAAAACGCAGTTGTTGCTGTTGTTCAAAATGCGCGCGTTCGGCGTGATGAAGTCGCGGCGCCCATTCGATCGCCATGATGGCGTTATTTTTTTGCCGCAACTGACGAGTAAAGTTTTTGAATTCGTCCGCATCAACAAAGGTCGAGCTGTTAAAAAAAGCACCGACGACCTGCAGACGCTCATTCATGGCCTGAAAATCTTTTTCGAGTCGTGCACTTAAGTTGGCGCGGATAATGTCGCTTTTCGCTTGCGCTTGTGCGGTTTCTTGATCGCGGATATACATAAACGCGATCACCACCAGCGTGGCACTGGCCAGCACTGTCGCCGAGATCCATAAGCGATGACGCCAGTACGGACGGGCGGCGGCATCGCCCCATAATTGCGCAAACGGCAGCAGGGCCACGACGCCGATGATGTCGCCTATCCACCAGGTCGAGAACGCGGTCAGCCATTCGCTCGGCGGTACGATTTTGAGCAGCACGACGGTAAGCGAACCCCACGTCGCATTGATTAGACAGGACAACGGGCCGGCCAATATGACTTGTCGAATTAAATTGCCGGCGTTGTCACCGGCGTGGGGAAATGCGCTGAAGCGGCGCAACAACCACACGGCGCACAACGCTTGCACGGCCGCGCCGATGCCCACTAACAGACCGACGACCCACGCGTTCAGATTGTTATCGGGAGCGTAAATCAGCGCGTTAAAGGCCATCGAGCCCAGCACAATGCCCGGCCAGCTGTGTCTGCCCCAAACGGCCGCCGCAACCAACGCAATACCGGAAGGGGGCCAGATCGGCATCACCATCGTCGGTGGCAACGCGAACAAGCGCGCGACCACTCCGCCGAGGAAATAAGCGGTGGCAATCGCCAGTGTTAACAGTAATGAGCGCGAAAAAGTCGCCACGATTTCACACGACAAACCCAGTGTGTCGTAAGCATAGTCGACGCGAAAAAAACGTCGTATGAAATGCCCCTAGCGCGGTAGGGAGATTACGTCAGCATCAGTGGATAATCGGAGAAAAAGCCATCAACGCCGTCGTTTTGTAAGCGCTTGGCTTCGGCGGCGTCATTGACGGTCCATGCCATGACGGCGTAGCCCGCATTTTTTATCACGTGAATTTTTTTCGGTTGCAACAGCTGTGCATCGACATTGCAGCTAACGGCGTCCAATTCGCGCAATAACGTCAGCGCGCGCATCACATCGAACTGACGTTCCAGCAGCAAGGCACGAGGCAAATGGGCGGCGTATTTTTTTATGGCGCGTAACGATTGCAACGAAAAACTCGACAGCAGCAGCGGCAATTGCTGGTCAAAACGCTGGGCGCGAATGACGTTGGCAACGGCATGGGCGGTAACGGCGTACTGATCGGGATTGGGCTTCAGTTCGATATTGACCCCGAGGCCTCGCGTCGCACAAAACGACAGCACCTCCGTCAGCGTGCTGATGCGCGTGCCTTGAAAACGCACATCAAACCAGGCACCGAAATCCAATTGTTGTAATTCCGGCAGACGCCAACTAGCAGCGCGCCCGTGACCGTTACTGGTGCGCTGCAAGGTATTGTCGTGCAGCACGACCACTTCGCCGCTGGCACAGAGCTTGGCGTCCAGCTCGACGAAGCGCAGGTCGTTGTCGGCGGCACAGGCGAACGCCGGCAAGGTGTTTTCTGGAGCGAGCCCAGCCATGCCGCGATGACCAATGACGGAGGGAAGAGCGAAGGGAAGCTTCATCAACGTGAATCGCCAAAAAATGAACGTAAGCGTTAGTCGTTAACCATAGACTATGGTGGCGTAGACCGGCAAAAGCGATGCGTCAAGTTGCACCGGTTAGTCCTCACTTTCGGCCTTTACCGCATTGTTCGCGAGACCAATTGACAATTTTGTGACGTAGTTAATTCACAGACCGCGTTTCGCTGCAGTGCAGCGTCAAATTTCCCGCAACCCAGCTGCCGTTGCGGCGTTCATAAACCGAACAAAGCAATATAAGTTATTGAAAACATTAGCTTAATTGAAAATTGCTTATTTTTTGAGCAATTCGACAACAAGCCCCGAAACCAAAGGCGTCGGCTCGCCTTTTGGCACGTTTTCACCAAAGTTATCCACAGAAATTGGGGATAGTTGATGACGGCTTTGTGAAACATGATCGACAAGGTTTCACGCCAGTTTCAGGTCAATTTTTGTGCCATTGAAACGGTGTAGGTCTTGCCTTGTTTCAGCTTCTCGTAGTTGCCGAACACCTCGTTAAAACTGCGTTTGATGAATTCGCGCAGGCCATTGATGGTGACGACGTAGAGCTTGCCGCCCGGTTTCAAATGATGCAGGGCATCGTAGAAATAGAGATAAAACAACTCATTGCCGACTTTGGCGGGAAGGTTTGACACCACCACGTCAAATTGTCGCTCGCCGACTTCGGACAGACCATTGGACAAAAACGCCTCCGCGTTTTGAATACCGTTGGCAGCGAGGTTGCGGCGGGTGTAGTCGACCGCGACATAATCTTTGTCGATCAAAGTGTGCATGCCTTGCGGCGCGCGTTTGGCCAAGGTCATGCCCAGCACACCGTAACCGCAGCCGACGTCCAAGCTGCTGTGAGCGGCGGCGATATCGACGTAGTCGAGCAACATTACCGAACCATAATCCAGCTCGCGCGGCGAAAACAAACCGTGCGTGGTGGTGAACTTCATGGTGTGGTCGCCAACGGTGGCGTCGAAGTGCAGGTCTTGTCGATAACGCAGGGCATTGGGGTGGCGCGACGGCATGGTTTGAGGCTCTTCAGTGCGGGCGGCGCATGCTACCATGCGCGCCCGCATTCGCTGCCGCAAAATACCTGAACCACCATGCCTGAACCGCGTTTGTACCGCGTCATATTTCAAAATCAAGGTCAACATTACGAGCTGTATTGCCGCTTCGTTTATCAAAGCGATATGTGGGGCTTTGTCGAAATTGAAGAGATTGTATTCGGCGAGCGTTCGTCTTTATTGGTGGACCCAGCGGATGAAAAACTGAAAACCGAATTCGCGTCGGTCAAACGCAGCTACATCCCCTCTCATGCCATCATTCGTATCGACGAAGTGGATAAATTGGGTGAGGCACGCATCACCGATCTCAAAGGTGAAAACATTACACCGTTTCCGCCGTATCCCCGTCTCGGTAAAAAACCGGAATAGCGTTATGGGTGGCGGAACAGGGGCTGTGGACTTTCTATGAACCATTTATTTTTTCATTGTCGCGCCGGTTTCGAGCGTGAGTGCGCGCAAGAACTGGCCGATATCGTGGCCGATTTTTCGGTCGCGCTGGAAATTGTCGCGCAGGAAAACACCGCGTTGGTCACCGCCGAAGGAAACGCAGCGGATGTACGACGATTAGGTGATGAACTGCACGTACATGATTTTATTTTCGCGCGCTCGTGGTTTGTCGCAAAGCACGTGGAATTGGACCCAAAAAATCGCGTCGATGCGTTGGTGAATGCTTTCGGTCATCAGGCGGGCGCGAAGGTGCTGATCGAATCGCCTGATTCAACCGACGGCCGTGAATTAGCGGCGTTGTGTCGCGGCATTCGCGCGCCCTTGGAGCAAGCCCTCAAAAAGAAAAATCTGCTGCGCGATGAACATCGTGATCAACTGCATGTGTGCTTTTTAAATGGCAGTGAAGCCTATGTCGGTTATGTTGAACGCGCGCGTGCCAGCAGCGACGCCATGGGCATCCGGCGCTTACGCTTTCCTAAAAATGCGCCGAGTCGCTCGACATTAAAACTTGAAGAAGCCATCATCGAATTTATTCCGCACGAATTTCACGGCACGCGTTTTCGTCCCCGCATGAGCGCCGTCGATTTAGGTGCCTCACCCGGCGGCTGGACGTTTCAATTAGTCGAACGCGGTTTGAACGTGATCGCCGTCGATAACGGCCCGATGGATCGCGAATTGATGTTAAGTAAGCAAGTCGAACATTGGCGCGCCGATGGTTTTACGTATCGCCCCAAAAAAGCAGTGGACTGGATGGTCTGCGATATGGTCGATAAACCGGCGCGTGTCGCCGACCTATTGAGCAAATGGTTGACGCAAGGTTGGACCAAAGAAGCGATCGTCAATTTTAAACTGCCGATGAAAAATCGCTACGATGATTTAATGCGCTGCCTTGATCGCGTCGCCGGTGATTTGCAAAAACAACGGCTGGAATTTGAATTACGCGCCAAACACCTGTACCACGACCGCGAAGAAGTCACGGTACACGTACGAGTGCTCGGTACGCGCCAATAAGTTTTCGGTTATTTTTGAAGAAGTGTTTAACCATGTTCAATGTCATTCGTCCGCTATTATTTTCCATGGATGCCGAAGATGCCCATCACTTGGCCTTGGATAATTTAAAACGCATCGAGCGAACCCCGCTGCGTTGTTTGATGGCGCAAACGCTGCCAGCCGACCCCGTAACGTTGTGGAATATCGCGTTTCCTAATCGCGTCGGATTAGCCGCCGGTTTGGATAAAAACGGCGACTATTTAGACGCAATGGCCATGCTCGGATTTGGTTTTATCGAGATTGGCACCGTGACGCCGCGTCCGCAAGGTGGCAATCCGCGTCCGCGTATTTTTCGTTTGAAAGAAGTCTCGGGCATTATCAATCGCATGGGATTTAATAATCACGGTGTCGATTATCTGGTCGAACGCGTGAAAGCCGCGCGCTATCGCGGCGTGCTCGGCATCAATATCGGCAAAAATTTTGATACGCCGGTTGAAAATGCCAACGACGATTACATTGCCTGTTTGCGTAAAGCCTATGTTCACGCCAGTTATATCACGGTCAATATTTCATCGCCCAACACCAAAGGGCTGCGTGATCTGCAATTCGGTGCCGCGTTGGAATCGCTATTACAGGTGGTAAAAGCCGAACGCGATACGCTGGCGCAGCAACACCAGAAACAGGTGCCACTGTTGCTAAAAATTGCGCCCGATTTAGAAGAACGTGACGTCATTGAAATTGCCGACCAACTGAAACGTCAGCACTGGGACGGTGCCATTGCCACCAACACCACGCTGGCGCGCGCCGGTGTTGAAGGTTTGCGTCACGCCAACGAACAAGGTGGCTTAAGTGGCAAGCCGGTGCTTGAAAAAAGCACGCAAGTATTGCGCTGGTTCAGTCGTGAAGTGAATGGTGCGTTTCCCATTATCGGTGTTGGCGGTATTACTCGTGGTGACGACGCTAAAACTAAAATGGCCGCTGGCGCCAGTTTGGTACAAATCTATTCCGGTTTTATTTATCGTGGACCCGATTTAGTGCGCGAATGTGGCGTCGCGCTGGCACAAAAATAAATAAAGCTGACGCTGACTCAATTAAGTCACGACGCATTCACTTTGGCGCAAATGCTTCATCCCCTCCCAACCCGCTCCTTTAAAAAAGGAGCGGGCTGATTGAAAGCCCCCTCCTTACTTTTCACATGAGAAGGGGAATTAGGCTTTTGGTTTATGCCGATCGCGCGTAATGCGATCCATTTTAAATTTTCTGGATTGGTCATTCCTGCGCAAGCACAGATCCACTATTTTTCCTTATTTCATTCTTGCTTACATTTGCCTGGGCGCGGCATCGGTTGACCACCGCAAGGGCAATGGTTAATGTCGCTGCACTTTTTCGGGGTTAAAGCGTTCCGTGCATCGTGATCCGTATCGAACAACTACATAAACATTATCAAATGGGTGACAGCGTGATCACCGCGCTTAATGGCGTTTCGCTCACGATCGCGTCCGGCGATTATGTTGCCATCATGGGACCATCGGGTTCGGGAAAATCGACGTTGATGAATGTCTTGGGCTGTTTGGATAAACCGGATAGCGGTCATTATTGGTTGAACAACGAAGAAGTGGCACAACTCGATGACGATGCGTTGTCTCGTGTGCGCAATCAACATATCGGTTTTGTGTTTCAGAGCTTTCATTTGCAAGCGCGGAAAACCGCCATCGAAAATGTGATGCTGCCCTTGCGTTTTGCACAAGTTGAAAAAAACGAAGCGCGTCAGCGCGCGATAACCATGCTGGAGCGTGTTGGATTGGGGCCGCGCGCGCACCATAAACCGCATGAATTATCCGGCGGCCAACGTCAACGGGTGGCGATTGCACGAGCGCTTGTTAATCGTCCAAAAGTTATTTTCGCCGATGAGCCTACCGGCGCGCTGGATTCGCAAACATCGATCGAGATCATGAAATTGTTCGGCGAATTAAACACCGAAGGGCAAACCATTGTGCTGGTCACGCACGAAGACGATATCGCGCAACACGCTAAACGCTTGGTGCGTATGCGCGATGGCAAAATTCAGGACGACCACCGTGCGTAACGTATTTATTTTTCTTTTCACTTTTGGTATTGTAAGTATTGATAAAATCTATATTGCAGTAATAACATGTAGAAATATTTAGATTATCCTCAAAAAAATGACTTTATTTTTTTGGATTGTAATTTAGTATAGTTA
>CAZYUS010000133.1:0-7677 GCA_964650615.1 uncultured Pseudomonadaceae bacterium
AACAGTTGGCCGACCGCTGCCATCAGTCCGATGGAAAACAGCAGGGGCCACTGCGTTAATGTTGGTGTTTGCCACTGCCAAAACATTGGAACGGTCGAAACCACGGCGCTAAAAAAGGTGAAGTACAGCACCACTTGATAAGGCGATTCGGTGTCAGCCATGCGTCTGATTGTGCATTTATTTAACGCCGATAAAAACGCCCCGCCCAACGCCAATAAAATCAGCAAACTAAACTCACCATCGTCCGGACGCACAATAAACGCAACGCCTAAAAATCCCAACATGGCCGAAAAAATATAACGCTTTTTAAATGGCTCGCCTAACCACAACGACGCGATAAACGGGATCCAGATCGGGGCGGTTTGAAACAATAAAATGGTCTCGCCCAGCGGTAACGCGCCAAGACAGAAAAAATACAAATACATATTGCTGATGCCGGAGCCGCTGCGCAGCAAATGAAAACGCAATTTATCGAATTTGAATTTTAAATGGCCACGCCAGAACATATACGGCAACAGCACCGACAGACCAGCGATATTGCGAAAAAAAACCAGCTCGGCGTTGGGTAGTTGCAATGACAGATGTTTGACCAAAGCGCCCATAAGGGCAAACACGACTTCCGATATTAAAAACAGCAGCGCACCGCGAATAACCAATTTGTTCATTCAAAACTCAATTATGTTTTATGACGTGCCAGTTGCGATGGGGCGGTTAGGATCACAGATCCATTCACTCCATGAACCACCATATAAACGCGGTTCGTCAAAGCCGGCGTGTACCATGGCCAAAATATTATGGCAGGCGGTGACGCCCGAGCCGCAATAACTGATCACATTTTTATCGCGCAACGACGCGAAACGTTTTTGCAAAAGATCGCGACCTAAAAACTGCAGATCATCATTCAGATTTCCGGTAAACGGAAAATTGTGTGCACCAGGAATATGGCCCGCCACCGGATCGATCGTTTCGTCGCGTCCGGCAAAACGCGCGGCCCCGCGCGCGTCGATCAAACAATCATCGTGGTTTAAGCCTGACAATGCGTCGGCGTTGATGGTTTTATTGCTCGTCGCGGTGCCGATAAACCGCGTGGGCGCGATGATTGGCCGCGCCGTTGAAACGGGAAACTGGTTCTTTTGCCAGGCCTTCCAGCCGCCATCCATAACCGCAACGAGCGAGTGTCCGCGCCAGCGTAACAACCACCACAAGCGAGCCGCGTAGGCACCGCTGTCTTGATCGTAAGCAAACACTTGAGTGCCGCTGTGGATACCTAAACGTGAGAAAAATTGATCCAGCTGTTGCGCTTCTGGCAACGGGTGCCGTCCGGTCTTTCCCGCAATAATGACGCCGGATAAATCCCGTTCGAGGTGGGCAAAATGAGCGTTCGGGAGATGCGAGTCGAGGTACTGCTGTTCGCCCCAGTCGCTATGACCGAGTTGTGAACGGCAATCCACTATCACGTGCGGAAGAGCGTAATTGGCCACCTGAGCAGGGGCCACGAGTGTGTTGAATATCATGATCGGATCCTTTGCGTTAGCATAGCGAAACCGCACTTCCTTTGTCCGCTGCCATGTCGTCTTTTATCGCCGGTTTCTACGTCGATTCGCCCTTTTTTATCAGCATCGCATCGTTCGCGAAACGGCTGGATTGGTGCGCGTGGCCGGATTTCAATTCGTACTATGAACAACTGAACGCGCTTGATGCACCGATCCGCTTCGCAGTCGATGAGGGGGATCAGCCGTATGAGTTGCAGATCGCAATGTCGCGAGTCGTACCGACTCGTTATGCCAATTGGCATGATTACTTTAATGCCTTGTGCTGGTGTGCTTTTCCACGGATTAAAATGGTGTTTAACGAGCAACATCAACAGCATTGGAGCAACCACAAACGTACCCGTGCGCGCGACGGATTAACCTTGCTGGATGAAAGCGGTGTTATTGCGTGCAGTGACGATCGTGAAACGCTAAAGCAAATTGAAACGATGGATTGGCCGACGCTATTTGTGACTCAACGTGAACACACGATGCGCCATTTGCGGGTGCTAATTATTGGCCACGGCTTGATGGAAAAATGTTTGCAACCGTATATCGGCATGACCGCTCATGCGCGCTTACTGTTGTTGTCGCCTGAACAAATGCAGCTCGATGATGAAGCGTTACGCCAACAGTGCGATGCGATGGTGTGCGAACAATTACGCGCGTCGGGCCAACTTTCGCCGACCGAATTATTTCCGTTACCGCTATTGGGGATCCCGCAGTGGTGGTCGGCAAATAACGATGCGGCATTTTATGCTAACACGCATTATTTTCGTCGCACGCGTCGAAATCTACGTTCAAGTGCAGGGGAGTAATATTGAGATGATCAATCCGTTCGGCTTGTTGTTATCGAGACGGATCTCACCGCCTAATTGTGTTACCGCCTCACGCACGATCGCCAAGCCTAGTCCACTACCGATCTGCTGTTGACCAGGTTCACGAAAGAACGGTTCAAACACTCGTTCACGATGTTCTGCTGCAATGCCGGGGCCTTGATCTTGCACGCGCAAAAGTACGTGTTGCGAATGGGTTTCGAGGTCAATTTGAATGGTTGCGCCGTCTGGCGAATAACGGCTCGCGTTGTCGCATATATTGCTCACGATGGCCGTTAATTGTGCCGGCGTCGCGTGTACAAAACATTGCGCCGCGCCGTCGATCTTGAACTGTTGGTGGCGGTTGTGTAGTAGCACTTGTTGATCGGCTACCACGCGCTGAACGATAGCGTTCAGGCTGATAGGGGATGTCGTTGGGTGTTGCCGACCGAGGTGTTCCAGTTTCTCCAACGTCAGTAATTGCGCGACTAAATGTGTGCTGCGAGCAATACACTCTTGCAATTGTTGCAGCGAGTGCAGCTGCTCGGCACCGCTACTATTCGTCGCGTTTTCACTGTGAATTTGTAATGCCGCTAATGGCGTGCGCAATTCATGTGCGGCGTCGGCGATAAAACGACGTTGTTGTTCGAAGGCCGACTGAACGCGTTGCATCATTTCGTTTAATGCAAAAATGATCGGTTGCACTTCTGCGGGTGCGCGTTGTAAGGCAATGGCGTTTAATTGATGGGGTTTCCGTTGTTCAATTTCGCCGGCCAACGCCGTCAACGGAGCGGTGGCCTTACGTATCACGAGCGTCACGATGAGCAAAATTAACGGCAACATCAGTAGCGCCGGCAAAATGATGTTAATCGCGATTTCACTGCCCAGCTCGCTGCGAATATCATCGCGCTGCGCCACCATTACCGTGCCGTTGTCATTTACCGGCAACACAAATACGCGCCATTCCTGTTGCTGTATTTTAACGTTATAAAAACCGGCGTCGAAAGCCGCTAGCGCATTGTCTGGCGCGGTGGCGGATCGCAGTTTTAGCCGATGCGAAGGTGTCCATAATTGGTAGGCAATTTTGTTCTCATAGGCATGGCCGGTTTTGTCCCGTTCGGCCAATTCGCCGTAACGAGATTCATCAATTTCTTCGCCGTCATGCCACGATTTGATGATGAGCGTTTCGTTGTCTGTATGCAGCAGCAAAGACTGGCTGAGTAATTTGGCTTGCTGTGCCAATTCAGCATCGAATAACTCGTCCATTTGTTCTTTGGCATTGTGATAGCCGGTAAACAAACTGAGCGCCAACAAAGTGATAATGACGATGGATAATGATGCCAATAAAAATCGCCGCAAACTCATTCGATTTTCTCGTTGGTTGAACATTTGTCGATGGTGTATCCCATGCCGCGCACGGTTCTAATCACATCATTCCCCAATTTTTTTCGTAAATAGTGGATATGCACTTCGATGGTGTTACTGCCGATCTCGTCGTCCCATGCATACAGCGATTGTTCGAGTTGCTCGCGTGATAAAATGCTTCCCTGATTTTCCATTAGACGCTGCAATAAGGCGAATTCACGTCGCGGCAAATTGATTAACGTGCCATCTAACTCGACGTTGTGTGATTGAATATTCAGCACCAATGAACCGCGCGAAATGACATTGTTAGCTTGTCCATGATGGCGGCGGTGCAACGCGCGCAATCGCGCCAGCAATTCTTTTAAAGCGAAGGGTTTGACGAGATAGTCATCGGCACCGAGATCGAGCGTGTTCACCCGATCATCGACATCATCGCGCGCCGTTAACACCAAGACGGGCGCATTCAATTTTCGCTCGCGCAGTGCGCGCAAAAATTGAAAGCCATCCATGCGCGGCAGTCCCAGATCCAGAATGATTAAATCGAACGTTTCGTTGGTCGCCGCGTGCAAGGCACTGACGCCGTCTTTGAACCAATCCACACTGTATTGCTCGCGTTGCAATGCGGTGACGATGCCGTCACCTAATAAAGGATCGTCTTCTGCCAGCAGTAATCGCACATTGGTCTCCGGCGTTAGGTGCCGCTATCGAATACACCAAGATTTAACATTGTTTTCGGATAAAAACGCTTCGGCGCGCTCGCCCTGCAACATGGCAAGCGTAGACAAGGCGCCCGCTTCAATCGCGCTGTCGGCTAATACCGTCACCGAGCGCGGTGCGTTTTGCACCGGATATCCGGTCAATGGGTTCAGGATATGACCGTAGCGTTTGCCGTGATAATTGATAAAACGACGACTGTCGCCGCTGGTGGTGAGTGCGCCGGTTTGCAATGGAATGTGTGTCAGTGCCTCGTTATCGCAGTCGGGACGCTCGACGCCAACGTGCCAGATCTCGCCGTTACGTTTTGGGCCGCGCGCGCGCAAATCACCACCGAAATTGACCAAAAATGCACCGTCGAATTGTCGCGCGATTAATTCGAACACCCGATCAACGGCGTATTCTTTGCCAATGCCGCCGAGATCGATTTCCATTTTCGGTAATAACTGTAAAAACGGTTTTTGCCACTTTACCCGTTGCCATCCTATGTAGGGTAAAACGTCATCAATTTGCCGTTGCGATGGCGGCGTTTCGCGTTCCTTAAAACGCCAGATCTGACGCAGGGCGCCCGAGGTAATATCAAAAAGTCCGTGCGATAATTCAAATAACTGGCTGGCAAAATCCAGCAAACCCGCCAGCTCGTCGTCAACGCGAATGGTCGCGCCATTGGCGGTATTAATGCGATAAATTACGTTGTCGTCACGATAACGACTGAATGCTTGTTCGATACGGTGGGTTTCGTTTTGCGCATGAAGTGAAAGTTCGCGCGCCAGAGATTCGTCATGGCAATCGAGCAAAATCGAACACGGGCTCGCCATCGCATCGAAACGAGTTTCATAAGGCGATTCACGTGCGGGATGTGATGTGGTCATAACCAGTGCTAGACGCTGCTACAGGTGTGTTAATTGTAGCGCGAACTCGACGGCTATTGAAAACCAAGCGCCGATAAGGCGATTGGTTTTCAATGACGCATCGCTACCAGTGGAACGAATAATTCACCTGCACCCAACTGGCTTTCAGCTCGGCAAAGGTTTCTTGTCCGTATAAATCGCTGCCCAGCGGCGCTTGTGCTTTTTCTCCGCTTGTCTGCGAATAGCTTTCCAGACGCAGCGCGATTTCACTGTTGTCTGCAAACACTTTGCCAACCTTGAAACCGAACGTTTGGGCATCGAATTCCGCCAAACGCGGATCGGCGGAGGCGTATTCAATTAACGACGATTGCGCACTGGCGTCGGTGTCGATGCCAACTTGCAAAAACGGTTTATAAAAATCGGCGGCGCTTTGCGTATACCAACGCAAATGCGGTTCGACATACCATCCGTTACCGGCTTCCCAGCGATAGCGTGCGTCAATGGTTGATGATTTGATGCCCCAATCATCACTCATATAACGATAAGACAGATCAATAACATCTGCGCCCGGCGTGTATTTTCCTTGCACAAAAAAACTGTTTTTCAGACGTTTATCGGGACGGTTTTCGAACCAATACACGTATTGGCCATCGGCATTATTACTGTCCGGATTCACCACTAAGTTGCCGTCATCCGCAACTGTTAAAAATTTGTAAGGATCGTTTTGATAACCGGATGATTGCGATGCCGACCAATTAAATTGCAGGAGAAAATGCCGGTTTACGATTTGGGTTAATCCCAGCAAGAAATCGGTCACGGTTTTTTTGTCGCTCGAACCCGATTCGCTACCACCGCTACTTTGCCAATCATCGTCGTCGCCACTGCTGCGGTATAACACCGGCATAACCGACAAGCCGTCGTGTATTCCGCCCACTGGTTTAATGCTGTCTACTTCGACGTTCAAGCCCAGCGCGAACGTCGAATTTTTTTGATTGAAATCGAGCGCATAGTTAGCATTCAACGAAACGGAAGCAAAATCGAATTCACTGCTAATGTTGCCACCATAAGCGATTTTCGATGACTCACCAAAGGGGCGTTGCCAATTGGCGGTAAACGAACCGCGTTGATCGTGGAAGGAATCATCTAACGGTGTTTCGTTAGCGCCCACGGTGTAACGCGAATGTCCAGAGGGACCGGTGAAGATCTGATCGCGATTATTGCCGACTTTCATCGCGCCATTGGGCGATGCGCCGGTTAAACTATCCACCACTAATTTAAACGTACTGATGTGTTCGTCGCCCCAATCTTTGCTTAATTGCACGACCGGTTCGACCGCTTGCACGCGGCTGTCAGCTTCGCTGTAAATTAACACCGCAGAATCAATTTTCCACGGATTATCGTCCGCTCTCGCTACGCCGGTCGTCGCCCCTAAAAGTGCCGAGGCCGCCATGGCTAATTTGTCTTTTAATTGCATCCGCAACCCCCACCACCAAAGCCTTTGCCACCGGATGATGCTTCTTTACTGAAATAAATATGATCATCCAATCCGGCGTCAACCGGTGATGCCGTCAACTGCATGGATGGTTTGGCGAGCAGATCACGTTGCCACGGTTTTACACCCAATGAACTGCACGCGCTCAAACTCAACACTAAAGCGCCGGTTAACCAATTTTTCCACTGCATAATAAGGCTCCTAACGTTTCAGTGCATCGCGCAGATGCTGTTCGTATTGTGCGCGGTTTTTTTCAAAAAAACCGGCATGACGCGCAATAATTTGACCGTTTTTATCCAACACAATACTCGATGGCATTGCCGCCACTTCATAGGTTTCGGCTAACGTGCCTTCGCTATCAAATTCAATCGCAAATGGGTGGGGAACTTGCGCTAAGAATTTATCGGCGAGCGCACGATCTTGATCGACATTCACCGCAATAACGACCAAGCCTTGATCTTTATAACGCGCTTGCATTTCCGCCATCCACGGAAATGACTGGCGACATGGCCCGCACCACGAGGCCCAAAAATCGAGATATACGGTTTTGCCGCGATAAGCGCTTAAATCCAGCGCCATGCTTTGGACCGACAATAAGGCAAGGATCAACAACAGGGAAAAACGCACAATACTCACTCCGACAACAGGGGCGAGATTACCTTAGCTTACTTTAGCTTAAGCGTTTATTAGGAGCGCTTCGTTTTGCGCGTTGACGATCGAGATGACGCGAAAGGACGGACAATAAAAAAGCCACCGTAATAGGTGGCTCTAGTTTACGTTCAGTTTGAACGATGCAGAAATATCAGAAAACGCTACGGCGAATTCAACAAAATTGGTCGGAGTGAGAGGATTCGAACCTCCGACCCCTACGTCCCGAACGTAGTGCTCTACCAAGCTGAGCCACACTCCGA
>CAZYUS010000134.1:0-1845 GCA_964650615.1 uncultured Pseudomonadaceae bacterium
GTTCATAATGCAACACGGCATCAAGCACAGCGCCGAGACCGCCTTGTCGTGCGGCGAGTGCCGTTTTGACGTCCTCGTGCAGCGGCAGTTGTTGCAACAACTGCGTCATCGACAAATCGAACAGGGCATCAAGGCCGGAAAATAGGCCGACGGTAAAGCAACTGTCGGAATTGAGTTGCATTGACTTCGCGAGATTTTCAGCCATGCGGGCGCGCACCAATAATGTGGTCATTAATTCCGGTGGTTTGGTGTGGGCATTGGCCATCGCAATTAACGAGATCCAGTTACGCAACATCCGCACGCCGAGTAACACCACCGCTTCGCGCACACTGTTGACCGCACGCGGCCGCGCAAAGGCCGCTGAATTAATAATACGCAATAATTGATACGACAATCGCGCGTCTTTGTTGACCAGATCGGCGATGGTTTGCGCGTTGACATTTTCTTTTTGTAAAGTCATTAAAATCGTCATCACCAATTGCAGATCGGCGCTTACGCGTTTGCCGCGCACCACTTCTGGGCGATGTAAAAAATAACCTTGAAACAAGGTAAAACCTAATTGACGACAAAATTCCAATTCTTCATGCGTTTCGATTTTTTCGGCCAACAGCCGCACGTTATAAGCACGCAAAGCCTGCACTTGTTGAGTTAACTGTTCGCGGTCGTGGGCGCGGATATCGATCTTGATAATATCGGCCAGTTGCACCATCGGTACGAAGCGTTCATCGAAAACAAAATCATCAAGCGCCAAGCGATAACCCAGTAATTTCAGTGCCGTTAAACTTTCTAGCACGCGCGGCGACGGCTCCACCGTTTCCAACACCTCCAACACGACCCAACCGGGCGGCACCGGCGGCGCTTTACCCGACACCAACATGGTTTCGGTCATATTGATAAATGCTGGCACCGCCGTGCGTAAATTTTCTGGCGTGATGCCGGTGACGGCGTTTAACAACACTTCGCTGGTGGCGGCATCGCCATCCCACACTTGCGCCATGCGCTCGTCCTGACGACGAAACAACAGCTCATAAGCAAATAGCCGCAGCTGTGCATCGAGAATCGGCTGACGGGCAAGCAGGATGTGAGGCATGGCAATATCGTTCATGGCCGACAAGGGGCAGGCGAAATGATCTTAAGCGTAGGCACAAATTGCCATTTCGGCCACGCCCTAGATTGTGCAAGAACGGTGAATTCGGCGCGCGCCGCGTCGTGGGGCGGAACTTCTGTGCGCTAATGCCGCTCATAACGCGCCTGCAACCAACAACATCATTTTGTGTTCCAATAATCAGGAGTGTGTCTGATGCGAATTCGCGTTAGTGCGGTGCTTTTGTCGGCGATTTCATGCGCGGCGCTGGCTGCCGTGGGCGATCGTGATAGCGCTTTTTTACAAGGCCAGCCGCTGTTATTAAGCAGCGTCGCCATCGACCGCGTCGAATCGATCGTGGTGGCCGATGACGCCAGTTTTACGGTGACGGGGCGCTGCGCAGCGGCGCAGTGCGTGGCGCGTTTTCTCGCCGACGGTAGCCGTGATTTAAGTTTTGGTCGTGACGGAGTATTAACGCTGTCAGCGACGGAATTTAGCGATCCGGTGGCGGTATTTGAATATCAAGAAGACGGTGAAGTCGATGACGATGAAGACGGTGAAAGCGATGACGATGATGATGCCGACGATATTATCTCGCATCATTTTCGCGTCGTCAGTCACGATGCCGCGCACGCCAATCGTTTGTTGATCGCGCGCTTCACACAAGACGGTGTATTGGACGGCGAATTGGATGTCAGTGAAGATGCCGATGATGACGATGAAGAAGAGGACGGTGACGACACCGATGATGTCGATGAAGA
>CAZYUS010000134.1:1945-7630 GCA_964650615.1 uncultured Pseudomonadaceae bacterium
GCCGATGAAGACGGTGTCATCGACGAAAATTACGATGAAGATGGCATCGCGGAATTATTCATCGGTGGCGTCGATGTGCGCGCACAAGCGGCGGCCAGTGACGCGCTGGGGCGTATTGTTATTGCTGGTAGTGCGCAACTGCGTGTCAGTGACACGCATCGTAAATTAGTGCTCGCGCGTGTGACCACCGACGGTCTGCTTGATGCCACGTTATACGGCAGTGGCAAGCAATATTTAACCCTGACCGCGCACGGCGAAACGTATACGCCGGTGGTTGATCAAGTGATGGTTGATAACCGTTATCGCATTGTGATTTCCGGCCACTCGATTGAACGCGATCACAATGTCGGTTTTGTAATTCGTTTAAGCGCCACCGGCGTGTTAGACAGCGATTTCGATGGCGACGGTATTCGCGTGTGGTATCCCGATAACGGCGATATCCAGCGCGTGCGTTTCGCGCTCAATCGCGACGATCAAATTGCGTTAGTAGCCGATTACCGCGATGACGATCTCGGTGCCATGAGCGAGATCCATATTCTTAATAGCGACGGCAGTGATGACGGCGATTTCAATCTTGATGGCGGTCAGTTATTACAACCCGGCGGTCACGCCTTAAGCGCACAAACGATCGCGTGGCAATACGATAACGGGGTGATCATAAGCGGTGTCAACACGGCGCAACAATTAGTGGTCGCGCGGTTTAATGCCGATGGTCAATTAGGCAATACCGGTGGCGATGTGTGGCATTTCGATACGGTGAATGAAACGGTGGCAACCGAGATGACGCGCGGTGGTCGTTTTATGCTGCTCACCGATGATCGCGTGGTGGCCTTGACCGGTGATCAATTAACGCCTTCAGCGTTTGCGTTTGCAGCACAAACAGACGCGGCGTTATCCACTTTAACACCGTCAGAAGCGATTTTAATCAGCGGTCTTGATCGCGCCAGTTTGGTCAGCGTTGAAGACGGCACCATTGCCATCAATGACGAAGACGAATGCGACACCACGTTAACGCGCTACAGCAGTCTGGTGATCGAAAACGGTGATTATTTGTGCGCGTTTGTCACATCGTCGGATGAATACGATACCGACGTCGTGGCCAGCCTACGCATCGGCAATGACGTCAAAGTATTCAGCGTCAGCACCGAAGAAGAAGAAGTGGACGGCAATATTATTAGCGGCGGCAGTGGTAGCGTGCCGTTGACGGCATGGTTGTTCGCAATAACGCTTTTGCTATGGCGTATAACGCCACGTCAACGTTAAAACCTCGCAGCGGGATGGTCTTGCCCCATCCCGCTGATTTGCCTGCCGCTTCGTATCATTTTGTACAGATCGGAAACTAGCCGAACTCTCGGTAGTCCTTGCCGTTCGCGCTTGCTATCCTTGCCGCCTTTCTCGAAAGGGTCCGATTTTTAATGGATGTTGTCGTTGCTTCCTCTGCGTGGTTGAAACCGCTACAGCGCGTGCCGTTGTCGATCTGGCGCGCGCTGGCCATGGTGCTCGCCATCGCGTGGTTCTGCTGGGGCGTGGTCGCACTGGCATGGTTGATCTACGACGCCGTTACGTGGCGCGCGCCAGTGGCGGTCGCGGACAGCACGCCAGTGCTGGTCAAGCGCAGCGTCGATATCACCGCGTTAATTGACGCGCATATATTCGGCGCGGCCGACGTGGTGAAAGACGACGCACCGCAAGAAATTGCCGAAACCACGGTCGCGTTAAAACTGGTTGGCGTTTATGGTGCCAGTGATGAAAGCAAAGCCTCCGCCATTGTCGAGCAGCCCGGTGGTCAACAAGACGTGGTGTTTGTCGGCGGCACCATGCCGGGTAACAACGGCACGCTGAAACAAGTATTTGGCGATCGCATCGTCTTCGATCGCGGCGGTCGTCTCGAAACGTTGCGCATGGAAGACGCCACCGCGCAATTAGCTCATCAGTTGCAAACCAGCAGCGATAATCTCGTCGCCACCTCGGCCACGGTCGATCATCGCAAAGACGCGCAACTGGCGGCGCGCCTGGCCGAGCTGCGGCAGCAATTTCAAAACGATCCCGCCAGCATTGCCGATCTAATCACGATTGAACCGGTGTCCACCGGCGATGGCGGTTTGCGCGGCTATCGCGTGACACCCGGTAAAGACCGCAAATTATTTGCGCGTGCCGGTTTGCAAAGAAACGATTTATTGCGCGCCGTCAACGGCGTATCGCTCGATGATCCGAAACAAGCTTTAGGTTTAATGAACGAATTACAAAACGCGAACGAGATCAGTTTAACCATCGATCGCGGCGGCCAGATCATGACCGTACAATTACCGTTATCGCAACGCTAACAGGGCAAAAATGAAACGTTATTTTCTTCCCAAACTGCTCGCCGTCGCCATCGCCGCCACGGCCGCGACATCCTCTTTGGCTGGGCAGGCCATTTTGAATTTAAAAGACGCCGATATTCGCGTGGTGATTGAACAGATCAGCAAATTAACCGGCAAAACCTTTGTGCTCGATCCGCGAGTGCAGGGACAAAAAATTACCATCTTGTCACAGCACATGATGGACGAACGCGAAATTTACGACACCTTTTTGACCATATTAAAAATTAACGGTTTTGCGGCAGTGCAAACCGGACAAGTGATCAAAATTGTGCAAGAGCAAAGCGCGCGTCAAGACAGCGTAGCGGTGTATAAAGAAGGTCGTCGTTATGGCGGCGACGAATTGATCACGCGCGTGATCAAAGTCGAACACGTTGATGCCACCCAAATGGTGCCGGTGATCCGCACGCTGGTGCCGCAACAAGGCCATTTGGCGCAATACCCGCGCACCAATGTCATCATCATTCACGACACTTATGCCAATATCGAACGCATTGTCGAGATCATTCGTCAAATTGATAAAGCATCGGAAGCCGAAGTCGAAATCGTGGCGCTTAAACACGCGTCGGCGGATGAAGTGGTGCGCATCATGGATGCGCTGGATAAAGGCGGCAAACCCGAAGACACGGTGAACAAACCGCAGATCGCCGCCGACGTGCGCACCAACAGCATTTTGGTGCGCGCCGAAGGGCCGGCGCGTTTGAAAATTCGCGCCATGATCGCGCAACTCGATACGCCGGTGTCATCGGGTGGCAATACGCAAGTGATCTATTTGAAATACGCCAAAGCCGAAGACATGGTGAAAGTGTTGACCGGCGTGTCCAAACAAATTGAAAAAGAAGACAACAAAAAAGAAGGGGCCAGTGCGGCCGGTGGCGGTCGTCGCAACGACAATTATTCGATTGACGCGCACCCCGAAACCAACACCGTGGTGATCTCGGCACCGCCCGATATGATGCGGTCGTTAGAAGCCGTCATTCGCCAATTGGATATCCGTCGCGCGCAAGTGCACGTTGAAGCCATCATCGTCGAAGTGTCGGATGAACTCGGCAAACAACTCGGTGTGCAATGGTTGTTCGGCGGTTCGCAAGATGGCAGCACCGCGCCCATTGGCTTTTCTAATTTCACCAACACCGGTGCCGGTATCACCTCAATTGCAGGGGCGGCCGCCGCGCAGCAAGGCACCACCACCGGTTCAACCGTCACCACGACGAGCAGTGATGGGGTGGTCACGAAAACCGAACCCGGTAACAACGGCGATGGCGGCAAAGCCTTGGCGTCGGTGTTGGGTTCGATGCAGGGCATCGGGCTGGGATTGGCGAAAATTCGCGACAGCGGTTTTAGTTTTGCGGCGTTTATCCAAGCCCTCGGCACCACCACTGATTCCAATGTGTTGGCAACACCGTCATTAACCACGTTGGATAATCAAGAAGCGATGTTTCTCGATGGTCAGGAAATTCCAATCATCACCGGCTCGACTTTAGGCGGCAATAATCAAAATCCGTTTCAACAAGTACAACGTCAGGAAGTCGGCATCAAATTAAAATTAAAGCCGCAAATTAACGAAGGCACCTCGATTAAGCTCGATATCGATCAAGAAATTTCTGGTGTCGCCGGTACAACCGGTGTCGATATCGTGACCAATAAACGTCAGATCAAAAATTCGGTGCTAGTCGAAGACGGTGCCACTATCGTGCTCGGCGGCATCATCAAGGAAGACGTGCAAGAAAGCGTGTCGAAAGTGCCGATCTTAGGCGATATTCCGTTACTGGGTCATTTGTTCAAATCGCAAAGTTCGAAGAAACGTAAAACCCATGTCATGGTGTTTATCAAACCGACCATTATGCGCGGCGAACAAGAGCAAGTGATTTCGTCGGCCAAATACAATGCCTTGCGCGCGCGGCAATTACAGGCGCGTGAAGACGGTATCAATTTGATGCCGTTCGAAGACAAGCCGGTACTGCCCGAATTGCACAACAGCAGTTTCAATAATCACGCGCTGCCCGCCACTGTGCCGAGTTTGCTCGATGCGCCAGCACCGGCGACACAAAGTTTATTAGAGGCCACGCCACCACCTGCGCCGACACCGTTAATACCGACCCATGACAGTCCCGCAGCGACGGTTGAAAACGGCGAGAAACAATAATCATCATGACGACGACGGTGAGCGAAATCAGCAACGAACGTCTGCGCATTCCGTTTGGATTTGCGCGTCGTCATGGCGTGGTTGTCGGCGATGACGGTGGCGACGCAATCGAGGTCGTGGTGCGTCCTGACGTGACGCCGGCGGCGCTCGCCGAAACGCGGCGTGTGTTGCAACGTCCGCTGCGTTTTCGTGTTGCACAAGCCGATGAATTTGAAGCGGCCTTGGCCCGTCGTTACCAAACCGAAAGCGGTGGTGCCGCGCAGGCAATGGAAGACATCGGTGATGATCTCGATCTGCATAAATTGGCCGACGAGATCCCGCACACCGAAGATCTGCTCGAAGCCGAAGACGACGCGCCGATCATTAAATTGATCAACGCGTTGTTATCGGAAGCGATCAAGGAAAATGCTTCCGATATTCATATCGAAACGTTCGAAAAGACCTTGGTGGTGCGCTTTCGTATCGACGGCGTGCTACGCGAAGTGTTGCAACCAGATCGGCGCATGGCTCCGCTTTTGGTGTCGCGCATCAAAGTGATGGCGCGCCTTGATATTGCCGAAAAACGCGTGCCGCAAGACGGTCGTATCGCGCTTAAATTGGGCGGCCGCGCGGTCGATGTGCGCGTTTCGACCTTGCCCTCGTCGCACGGTGAGCGCGTGGTGATGCGTTTACTCGACAAGCAAGCCGGGCGGCTCGATTTTACGCACCTTGGGATGCGTGAAAAATTGATGGCGCAAATCGGCGATTTGCTGGAAAAACCCCACGGTATTATTTTAGTCACCGGCCCCACCGGTTCCGGTAAAACCACCACCTTGTACGCCGGTTTAACGCGGCTTAATAATCAAACCCGCAATATTTTAACGGTCGAAGATCCGATCGAATATTTGCTCGATGGCATCGGCCAAACGCAAGTCAACACCAAAGTGGAAATGACCTTTGCGCGCGGTTTGCGCGCCATTTTGCGTCAAGATCCGGATGTGGTGATGGTCGGTGAAATTCGCGATTTAGAAACCGCGCAAATTGCGGTGCAAGCGTCGCTTACCGGCCACTTGGTGTTATCCACTTTGCACACCAATAGCGCGGTCGGTGCCGTTACCCGTTTGCAAGACATGGGCGTCGAACCGTTTTTATTATCGTCGTCTTTGCTTGGTGTGTTGGCGCAACGTTTGGTGCGCCGTT
>CAZYUS010000135.1:0-7510 GCA_964650615.1 uncultured Pseudomonadaceae bacterium
GCTCATTTTAATCGCCGAGGCCGATGGTGTGCCGGTCGGATTTATTTTAGGGCTTTGGCAAGCACAGCCCAATCTATTCACGATTTATCAAAGTCATGGGTGCGTGCAGTTAATATGGGTAGACGATGACTACCGTCAACACGGTGTCGCTGCTCAGTTACTGAATCAAATGACCGCCGTTCTGAAAGAACTAGGGGCGGGTTATATTGAAATCCAACACATCGCGGCCCATATCCCTGCGGTTCATTTCTGGCAAAAGCAGGGCTACGAACCCTGCGGTATTATCCGTCGCAAATTTTTGTAAACTCAACTACCGAATATAACGGAACAACGTTAACCCTTGCACTTGGGCATAGCTTTGTTGCGCCGCATCAAGCGCCGTTTCTTGTGCTTTTAAGCGCGAAATCGCTTCGACATTATCGAGATCGGCAAGGCCAGACAAACTGGTTTTGAGTTGCGTCGAAAACGCTAGGTTCGATTCCAGTTCAGTTTGCGCGATATTCAACCGCGTGCCAATTTGAGAGCGAATCGTGTCGATTTTAATCGACGCTTGATCCAATGATTCCATGGCTTGGTCGAGCGCTTCACGCATTAACGCTTTTTGCGCGCTTGTCGTGGCGGCCATGCGCATCGCGTTAATACCTCCTTGAATCGTCGTAAACACATCTTGCGACACACTAGGACTTACCGTAAACGTGTCGCCAACTGCCGGTACGCCATCGAATTGTGTGGTAATGCCGTTAAACGTTATTGCCGTATCTTCGGTGTACAGTTGATTGGTGATCACCGCACCGGAGGTCACGCCGTTAACGCTAAATTGCAGTTGTCCACTTACGTTTAACGAAAAACTGAACGTGTAAGTATCGCGCACATACGCCGCACGATCGCTCACCGAACCCGGTGCGAGTACGCCGGTGCCGGTGTTGGCGGCATTGGCCGCGACGCTGAAATCGCCATTACCATTAGGAATGTTTTCGAATAATTCATACCCCGAATCCGAGATCGCCAACGCAATGCTGCCACTGGTGTTAAGCAGACGTTGACCTTGATCGCCAAAATACTGCACCGTTCCCACTGCGTCGCGCACAAACGGTTTTACCGATGTTTTAAAGCCGGAGAACATATATTCGCCTTGCGAATTTTTGGTGTTGGCCACACCAATTATTTCTTCTAGACGCTCACTCGCCTCATTGGCTAATGCCGCGCGATCTTGCGCGCTCAAAGCGCCATTGCCAGCGGCGACAAACAATTCACGCACGCGTTGCATAGCATTAGTCACTTGCTCGATAAGTCCATCTTCCAATTCATTGCTGCTTTGCACTGACTCGGTATTGATCTTGTAGCGCGACAATACATCAATATCGGTTTTGTAGGCCTCAATCAACGTCGAAGCAACCGGATCTTCGGACGGGCTTAAAATCCGTTTTTGAGTTGCCAGTTGCAACTGGGTATGCGACAACGCCGATTGCTGATCGGTAATCGCGTTAACACCATTTTGATGAAACTGATGAAATGAAATTCTCATGATTACTCGCCTTTAACGTGCGACAACACAAAATATATTCACGCCTGAAGGCGCTGCTACCGACATGGCCAACACGGTATTACCTCACCGATTGAAATAACACATCAAATAAATTATTGGCCACCGAAATTACTTGTGCCGACGCTTCATACGCTTGCTGAAAACGCAGTAAATTCGCCGCCTCTTCGTCCAGATTAACGCCAGAGATGGATTGCTTGCGCGCTTCGGATTGGCGCATCAATGTTTGCGCCGATTGCTCGCTTACCTCCGCTTCGTGCGTGCGCGAGCCGACATTGGCAATTAAACGACCATAACCTTGTGAAAAGGTGCTGGCACCGCTGTCCATGGTAGTGCGCGACTGTAGTTGCGCCAGCTGCTGCATATTGCGGTTGTCACCGATGCCACCGGAATTGTAATTCAGCACAAAACGATCACCGGTTGCCGGCAAACCTGACATGGTCAAATCAAAACCCATGATCGAGTTTTGCGCCGGAACGGCTTGCGCCAACATCGCGTTGTCGGCATTCGCGGTAAACGTGCCGGTAGCAATGAGCGCCGTGGTGTTTACGTTGCGAATTTCATATGTCGTGGCCGACGTAAAAATAATTTCAAGCGGCGGCGTCAAAACACCCGCCGTGGTCGTAAATGCCGCCGTCGTTGTGTCGGTCATGGTTACGGATTTTAATTGCGCCGCGCCAGTGTTGGCGCTATTGGTGCTTGTCGCAACCGGAAAAGCCGCCGCAATTTCGCGCACATCATCCACTACAAGCGACATAAATGCTGCCGCGTTTCGTGACGGTGTAATTTTAAAGCTGTCACCGTTGGCACCGGCACCCGCCGCAAAATTAATCGAAAAACCCTCTGCCGCTATCGCGACGGTAGCCGGTGCGACCGGCGCGGCAAAACTGGCTACGGTAGTGTTATCGGATAATCGCGTCAGCGTGTAAGTTCCAGCATTAAGACTCAACAAATAATCACTATCAACCAAGGCATTGGTATTAGAAATAGCGCCCGTTAGGGTTGCCGTTCGGCTGTTGTTACGGTGCGCGGCGACGCGCGTCGACGGTATCACGCCAGCATTAAAATCATTAAAAAATAAGCCACCGAGTTGATTGTTTAAATCCATGCCCAAAGCGTGCTGATCGTTTACCGCATCGGCGACGGCAATAGCGACACGCCCTAGGGTCATCATCGCCGGTTCCAACACATCACGACGAAATTGCAATAAGCCGCCTACTTTCCCACCGGTCATTTGTTCGGTGACTTCAACACTGGTCGATAAACCCGGTGTACTCAAATAAAACGAATTAAATTGCGGATCATCTTGTGATGTCGCGCACGTGACTTGACTGGATAAGGGGCCAATGACCAGCACTTGTCCCGTTCCCATAAACACACTCACCGAACCATCGCCTTGTTCCAGCGAAGTGACATTCACCAGTTCACTTAGCTGATCGATAATATGATCGCGCTGATCGATTAAATCATTGGGCGAGCCTTGCGCCGACGCTTTTGCGGTCACAATAGCGGCATTTAATTCGGCTATGCTTTGACCAAATGCGGTGATGTCTTTGGCCATCGTCACCATGGTTTCATTGACTTCACGCAGCTGATCGGAAAACGTATCGTCAAGACTATTAAAGCGTTGCGCGAGTAATTGCGATTGACTCAGCAAAACCTGACGCGATGGAATCGAACTAGGATCTTGCGAGACACCTTGTAAAGCCGAAAAAAAAGATTGCAAACTGCCATTTAATCCGGTTGAAGCATCGGCAACAATATTGTCGATGCGCGCCGATTGTTCGGCATAGATCTTGTGCTGCTGATAAGCGTTGCTGTAGGCGCGCAGTTCATAAATAGCGGTTTGATTAAATAGTCGCGACACACTGCCCGCGCTTACACCCGTGCCGTAGTAATTGCTCCCAAGTTGCGCTGGAAAGCGAGTTTCAAATTCCATTCGCTGCCGCGAATAGGCTTCATTATTGACATTAGAAATATTGTGCGACGTGGTGCTTAAGCCCAGCTGAGAGCCAACTAGGCCTGACACGCCAATTTGAAAAATATCCGGTGACGGCATGATTAACCTCCCGCCTTGCTTAACGCATCAGATGCCATCACTCGCCGCAATTTCTCGGCATAAAGGGGATCAGTGGCGTAGCCCGCTTGAGACAAGTATTGAAAATAGTGGTGCGCCGAGTCAGCTTTTTTTACGGCGTCATAACGGGCGTCCGATGTGATAAACGTAGCGTAATCGTCAAACGATTGACCGATATCGTCATAAGCGCGAAACGATGCCATTTTGGGCGTCAGTACACCGCTTTCGACTTCCATGGTTTTGCGCGTAATTGCAGCACCAGACCAGCGCGTATCCGCTTTGATACCGAAACAGTTATTGCCGTTATGCGGCAAGCTTTTGCCCCAACCGGTTTCCAACGCTGCCTGTGCAATTAAGGCCGCAGGCGCCACACCGATTTTTTTTGCCGCGCGCTCGGCGTGCGGCGTTACGCTGTCGATAAAGGCTTGTTGCTGCGCTTTGGGATCAGAGACAACGGCGGTATTTTCAATAACCCCCACCGCCTTTGGCGCACGCGATTGCACGGTGCCGGATAATTGTTTGACCATTAAATCTGCCAGTCCCAACATCCCTTTGCTCGACAACGTAGCCGCTAATTGTTCGTCGTGCATAGTTTGATAAAACTCGACACTCTCACTGCCCATCAATTCGTCATCGCCTAACGCTTCATTCGCTTCACGCATAGTTTTTAACAGCATATTCATAAACGTCGCTTCGAATTGCTGCGCGGCGGCCTTGAGCGCGGTCTTTTCATCACGCGATCGCAAGTCACGCAGGGATTCAAAACTGCGCATATCGTGATAACTGGCGGAAGGTAATAAATTGTCGTGGCTACTCATTGTCGCAATCAAAGTGGAAGACAATGTTTTGATTGCAGGAAGTATGCCGAGCGATATGATGTGCGTATTTTTTTTCGGCGAATAAATCCGGCGATTCGTGAATCGCCGTTACGGTGATTTTTAAATCACCACCAATTCAGCTTGCAGCGATCCAGATTGTTTTAATGCTTCCAAAATCGCCATCAAATCGCCGGGGGCCGCGCCAACAGCGTTCACCGCGCGCACAATTTCCTGCAAAGACACCCCTTTTTTAAACAGGAACATATGCGCTGCGTCTTGTTCGGCTTTGATATTGCTTTGCGGCGTGGTTGTGGTTTGCCCTTGCGCGAACGCGTTGGGTTGCGACACGTTTTGCGATTCGGTGATCGTGACGGTTAAATTACCATGGGCAACGGCCGCCTCTTTCAATCGCACGTGCTGACCAATCACAATCGTTCCGGTACGAGAATTGATCACCACACGCGCACCCGGATCAGCGGTATCGAGCGTTAAATTTTCTAACACTGACATAAACACCACACGCTCAGATGGATTGCGTGGCGCACCGATCTGTATCGTTCCGGCATCCAATGCTTCAGCGGCCGGCCCACCCAATAAATGATTCACCACATCCGTTAAGCGTTTGGCGGTCGTAAAATCGGGCGCGTGCAAATTGAGCGTGATGTAATCGGTTTCGGAAAATCCGTTGGGCGAGGCTTTTTCGACATTGGCACCATTTGGAATGCGACCGGTGGTCGGCACATTCACCGTGATTTTTGAGCCATCACCACCCTGCGCGCCAAATCCGCCAACCACTAAATTGCCTTGTGCAATCGCATAAATTTGACCGTCAGCAGCGCGCAGTGGCGTCATCAACAAGGCTCCACCGCGCAAGGATTTCGCTTCACCAATCGACGACACGGTGATATCAATGGTCTGCCCCGGTTTGGCATACGCCGGTAATTCGGCGTGCACGGCGACCGCCGCAACATTTTTGGTTTTTGGATTCACACCATCCGGTAACGCGATGCCAAAACGCGACAACATCGCTTTAAATGATTGCTGCGTGTAAACCGTTTGTTCGCCGGTGCCGTCCAATCCCACCACTAAACCATATCCGACTAACGGATTGCTGCGAACGCCCGAAATGCTGGCAATATCTTTAATGCGTTCGGCGTGTGCGTGTTGAGTAAAAACCAATAACAAAGACGCGGTTAGAAACGCCTTTAGCCGCGACATCTTCCACGCACCGCATTCGCGACTAAAACCGCTCCTACAACACATCACGACGCTCGAAAATACATTCATAACGGCCACCAATCGGTGTTAAAGAAACGCGATAACCAACCACGGGAATTGGCTTCGGCCATCTGTCCGGTGCCGCTATAAGCGATGCGCGCATTCGCCACACGCGTCGATAAGACGCTGTTATCGGGGCCGATATCTTCCGGTCGCACGATGCCGGTAAGGCGCACAAATTCCTCTCCTTGATTTATCGTCACCCATTTATCACCGCGTATCACCAAATAGCCGTTGGATAAAATATTGGTCACCGTCACCGTCACCATACCGCTCAAACTATTACTCTGTTTGCTGTCGGATTCGGCTTTGAATTCACGTTTATCTTGCGCATCCAGATTGAGTATTTCTTTACCCTTAAAGGTAATTGGCGCGCCTAAAATCGTGGGTGGCTCAAAATCCGCTTTGTCATCTTTTTTAATTTTGGTGTCAGCTTTTTTCTGCGCCTGCATATTTTCGGTGATACGTATGGTTAACACGTCGCCCACTCGACGCGCACGACGATCTTCGAACAAAAACCCGGCATTTATTGGATTGTAAAGCGAACCGTATTCATTGGGCGGTGCCGGCGGTATATACGGTTCGATCGGCGCAAACTCGGTGTCGTGTGGCGTCGGTGTCGAGGTAGATGCACAACCTCCGATCAATAACGCTACGACTAAAACTTCACAACGAATGCTCACGTTACACCTCACAAACGTTGACTGATGTATTGCAACATACCGTCAACCGCTGAAATTACTTTCGCATTCATTTCGTAAGCGCGCTGAGTTTCAATCAGACCGATCAATTCTTCCACCGCATTGACATTAGAACTTTCTAATTGTCCGCCGCGCAAAATACCGATACCGGCCAGACCCGGTGTGCCGACCGTTGGCGCACCACTGGCTTGCGTTTCTAAAAATAAATTGTCGCCTATCGGTTGCAGGCCCGAAGGATTGACGAAATCGGCTAATTGCAAATTGCCAATCACCGAAGGGGCGGATTGACCTTGCAAACGAACCGACACCGTACCATCGGCACCAATGCTTAAACTTTGCGAATCGGCCGGAACATTGATCGCAGGCTGCAACGGGTTGCCTGAACCGGATGTCACAATTTGCCCGTTTTGATCAAGTGCAAAATTGCCCGCGCGCGAATACGCGGTGCTGCCATCTGGCAATAAAATTTGAAAAAAACCGCGTCCTTGAATGGCCATATCCAATTCATTGTCGGTGGTCTGCAAAGTGCCTTGCGAAAAGGTTTTCGGAATGCCGGTCGTTTTGACGCCGGTTCCCATCATCAAACCGGTTGGCAGAATGGTGTTTTGTGATGAGGCGCTGCCCGGTTGTCGCACGGTTTGATAAAGCAAGTCCTCGAATACCGCATGACCCTTTTTAAATCCGATGGTGTTCGCGTTCGCCAAATTATTGGAAATAACATTTAAATCGGTTTGCTGGGCATCTAAACCGGTTTTACTGATCCAAAGCGCCGGATGCATGATTAACCTCGCTTATTGATGGTCGGTATTTCGCGGCTTTTTTATTCGCACACGCAAACAACAACCACGAATGTTTTCATTAAATTTGCGCTAATTTTTCTAGCGCGGCATCGTTATCTTCGGCCGAACGCATCATTTTGACTTGCACTTCAAAACTGCGCGCCAACGTAATCACGTCGATCATTTCTTCGACTGCATTAACATTACTGCTTTCTAAATAACCGGAACTTAATCGCACGCTTGCATCGGCGACCGCCACCGCACCTGACGATTGACGATATAAACCGTCCTCACCTTTTTTCATTTCTTTAAGC
>CAZYUS010000136.1:0-7166 GCA_964650615.1 uncultured Pseudomonadaceae bacterium
TTGCGCCATAAATCGGCCGCCAAAATCTTTGAACGCCAATGTCGGGCCGTGAAACAATTCCAACACGTCGGTCTGTTCATCTATGGGTTGTAAGCGTGGCGCAAAGGTAAATGCCTTGGTGACTAATTGCTCGATAATATCGGGGGCCAACTCATCGCCAATTAATGTTTGTAAAACGCGCGTCGATCGCGCCTGAAAGCTTAAGGGTAATAATGACTGGGCATCGAGGCGTGGCCACGAAGAGGGAAAATACAAACCGTTATCGCGGCCGATGCCACGCAAAACGGCGTCGATAAAAGTACACGTATCATCCGGATGTTTCAGATTATGCAATTGCATGAGATTTACCTTTATTCAAAAAACAAACGCGCCGCGCTTGGCAATCGTGCAGATCGTGGCGAATAAATCGGGTTGTGGTGGAAACGCTTGTTGAATGGCGGTCTGCACCGCTTGCGCCGTTTTGAGATCACGACAGATCGCAAGACAACTGGGACCAGAGCCGGACAAACCAAACGCCTTAGCACCGGCTTCCAGCGCGTTGAGTTTGGCGCATTCAAACCCCGGCACTAACGACGCACGATGAGGCTCGATCATGTCGTCACGCATCAGCGATAACGCGAAATCAAATTCGCGTGCCATCATGGCAGCCACAAATGCGCTTAATCGCTCGGCAAAACTGACGCAATTTCTTAGCGCATATTGCGTTGGCAACACCGCACGAGCGGCCTTGGTTTCGACTTTAATACCGGGATAGCACATCACTATAAACCAATCGGGTGTTGGCAACGCCATCGAGATGCGTTCTTTATTCGGCACCATCAGTTGCACACCGCCACGCAAACTCGGGGCCACATTATCGTAGTGCAATCCGCCGCTGATACGACCTTCGAGTTCGCCGCAGATGCGTAACAATTCAAATTCGGCAAACGGAGTACCATACCATTCATTGAGCGCCATTAACGCCGCCACGACGGACGTTGCGGATGAGCCCAAACCACTACCAATCGGTAATTTTTTGTGCAACACAATGCGATTGGTTGAAGGACTGCAATCACGTTGCAACAACAATTCGTTAAATCGCTGCCGACAAGCGAAGACGATATTGTCTTCAGCACGAATCGGTAGTGATTTGGCGAACGGGCCTTCCGTGACTACTTCATTTTCATCCCACGCTTCGACGCTGACCACATCACCTAATTGCGTCCCGTCAATGGGTTGGATCGCCGCCCCCAAACAATCAAAACCGACGATGAAGTTGCCAATGGATGCCGGTGCAAAAACAGAAATTCTGGTCATAAGCAAACCTGTTTAGAGAATGTGATGCGGGTTAAACGAAACGGTGCGCAGTATATCGGCAAACACTCCGCCTGCGGTGACTTCGGCACCGGCACCGTACCCGCGAATGACGAGTGGAACCGGATGATAACGGCGGGTATAAAACGATAGCGCATTTTCGCCGTCACGAATGGCATGTAAAGGGTGTTTTGCTGCCACGGCCATCACGCCAACGCGACATTTTCCCGCAACAATTTCACCGGCAAAACGCAGCACTTTTCCTTCTGTTTTGAGCGCCGCAATTTTCGCAGCGAAATAGGCATCAACCGCAGGCAGGCGTTGCATAAAGGCGTCAACGTCACCACTGCTATCGAAATCGGACGGAAATAGCGGCGCTATCGTCACGTCACTTAGTTCGGCTTGTTGTCCAGTTTCGCGATACAAAATCAACAGCTTTCGGGCGACATCTAGGCCGGATAAATCATCGCGCGGATCGGGTTCGGTAAATCCTTTTTCACGCGCCAACTTCACCGCATCGGAAAATTTCACACCGTCTTCCAGTAAACCAAAAATAAACGATAAGGAACCGGACAAGATGCCAGCAAAACTTACTAGTTGATCGCCTGACTTCAATAAATTTTGCAAGGTGTCGATGACCGGCAATCCGGCTCCGACGTTGGCTTCATACAAAAAACGACGATGTTGCAAATTGGCGACATGGCGCAACTCGCGATAATAGGATTGCGCTTGGGTGTTCGCACGTTTATTGGGCGTTACCACACTCATGCCAGCACGAAACGCTTCGACATAGCGCGCGGCAATTTCCTCATTCGCGGTGCAATCAATTAAGACTGGATTCAAGTAACGTTGTTCGCGCACGTGTTCAATCAAACGTGACCAATTAAACGCTTCGCCAGCGGCTAATTGTTGCGACCAATTGTCCACGTTCAGCGGTTTGGCGCTGAACAACATTTTTTTTGAATTCGCAATGCCATGCAAACGCAGCGCAACGCCTTGTTGTAATAGCGCGTCGTGCTGTTGCTGGATCTGGTTCAACAACTCGCGACCGACACTCCCCGCCCCCACCAAAAATAATTCAACCGTTTGCGCCGTGTTGAAAAATTGCTGATGTGTGGCACGCAGCGCGCGATGACTGTCGCGACCATCAATGACCACTGAAATTGAACGTTCACTGGA
The DNA here is from genome assembly GCA_964650615.1 of uncultured Pseudomonadaceae bacterium. GTDB lineage: Bacteria > Pseudomonadota > Gammaproteobacteria > Enterobacterales > Permianibacteraceae > Permianibacter. The sequence continues at coordinate 2,473 of CAZYUS010000136.1, forward strand.
GCCTTGCGCAATAGCGGCGATATTAATGTCAGCATGCGACAACGCCGAGAAAAAATCGCCAGCGACGCCACGACGATCACGCATGGCATCACCAACAATACACAACACCGATTGCGCGTAACGCACATCGGGCGTATGCAGCCAACCAGCTTGACGTTCTAAATGAAATTCATCGTCGATGGCCAGCAATGCCGATGGCGCATCTTTTTCCGCCACGCATAACGAAATGCTGTATTCCGAACTCGATTGCGTGATCAACACCACCGATATGGCGCGCTTGGACAAACACCCGAACACGCGCGCGGCCATGCCCGCGACGCCTTTTAAACCCGGACCGGACAAATTAATTAACGCCGCGTGATCCAGACACGTAATACCGCGTACCGGTTGTTCGTGATGATTGGCTTCGGCGTGAATCAGGGTGCCGGGGGCCGAAGGATTAAAGGTATTTTTTATGCGCGTCGGTATCGCATAACGTGCGATCGGCGCGATGGTTTTCGGGTGCAACACTTTGGCACCGAAATACGACAGCTCCATCGCCTCTTCATAACTCATTTCATCGACTAATTTGGCGTCGCTCACCAAACGCGGATCAGCGCTGTAAACCCCGTCGACGTCGGTCCATATTTCGCATAGCGAAGCGTGCAATCCCATCGCCATCAAAGCGCCAGACAAATCCGAGCCGTTGCGCCCGAGCAAACTCAGTTGCCCGTCATCGCGCTCACCGATAAACCCAGCCATTAACAAAATGGGTTGTTCGCCATTGCGATACGGCGCAAAGGCACGCTCAATCTGGTCAAAATCCGCTACGCCTTCGATTAACGATCCCGACGTTTTAATCACATCGCGCGACGCCAAATAGTGCACATCGGCTCGCACCGATCGCAGTCGCGCAAATAAGATGTGGCTGGACCAACACTCACCACAAGATAAAATACGCGCCTGCGCCGAATCGGGACACTCGCCCAACAACTGTATACCCGCAAGATCGCGTTTTAATTGCTCGTTAATCGTCGCCATCTGTTGGCGCAAAAGCGTTAATGCCGCGTGCTGAATATCGGCACCAAGACGACTGATGATGTCATCGTGTTGTTGAATCAACGCACGCACATCCGCTTGATAATCGTCACCGCGCAGTGCGCCGTGCAAAATCGACAACAGCTTATTCGTAACGCCGCCGACGGCGGACACCACCGCGCCGACACGACCGTGTTGTGCCTGAGTCAAAATTAAGTTGGCGACCAGCGCGATGCGATCCGCATCGCCCATTGAGGTACCGCCAAATTTCATTACGTGCATGATGCTCTCCATTGACGTTTAGGCCACCCTGATTCGAATCACGGACAACAAAAAAGCCCGCGACCCTTATCGGGTGGCGGGCTTTTTCGCGTTTTTTAGTTACGCGCAGTGCCGCACCACCCGTTGCCGGGTAGTGGTGGTACCGCCTGTCGTAACAAAAAAGTGCGCGTTCATGAGTTGACCTTCCCATACGGCAAGCGAGACTGTCAAGTGTGATTTAGCGCGTTTTTCGCAAATGATTAACTGCTCCAGCCACTTTACGGTTACGTTTGCGAAAACGTAAACAGCATCATTTTGTAGCGTCATCACAATTGACTTCCCAGCTGTCGGAAGCGATTTCACCGTTCACATTAATGGCAAATGCGGTAATTTTTTGAGGTGAGTAAGAAAGACTGGCAACCAATAAAATATTCCCCTGCTCGATCGTTTGAGTCGCGAATGATGGACTCGCTTGTAACTGATCGCGCACGCTACAGTCTGTGCCAAGTTGTCCAATTTTGCGGTGCAACGCCCAGTTATATTTTGACTCCAATGCAACAGAAGATGAAATTTTTCCGATAAACCAACCAGCAAAAAATGAAAGGCTACTAACGAGCAAAAGAAGAATAACGATCGTTGATTTCTTCATTGGATTACTACCGAAATGGGGGCAAACGCGTAGAGGCCCATTGTCGTAAGATTAAATAGCTTAACGATATTTTGGTTTGACAATCGAATGCATCCGTGTGAACAGTAGAGGTACTTTGACGTGTTATCGTCTAGCACCAAGTTTAATATTGCTCGCGGCAGTGGCGGCTTCTCGAAATTACCGATTAGAGGCCCCCGGGTGCCATGAATCCCAAATGTCGTATAACGGTTGGTATCGGCATCGTGCAATGGTAAAAAATACGGGCCGTACGGATTATTCCATGAGTCCTTTGACCAGGGAGTCGGGCCGTGAATGGGGTTTGTTTTATCTTTTATCCACCTACCTGTGCGGTAGTTTCCTGTTGGGGTTCCAGAATCTTCACAACCGGAAACGATGTCAGCTTCCATGAGTCGCTCACTGTTTTTTGCTATTTTCGCAACGACCTGCATGGAATAATTGTTTTTTGAGATGATAATGGATATTTGTTTTTTATCGCTCATGGTTTGTGCTCCCTAAAAACGGTTATTTGCGCGTTACGTGTCGTCCAACGTTAAAGTGCGCTTACGCAGTATTGCCAAAACGACGGTCATTTGACGTGAGAAAAATCACAAATTAGCCAGAAATGGGCCAATAAAAAACGGCGCATCAAGCGCCGTTTTTTAAAACATCAAAAATGGTTTACACCATTTCTTTCATTTTCTTCAGCGGACGAATTTTTAATACGGTGCGCGCTGGTTTGGCTTTGAACATGACTTCTTCGCCAGTAAATGGGTTAGTGCCTTTGCGGGCTTTGGTGGCCGGCTTTTTAACGCAGGTCACTTTGAAAAGGCCCGGCATCACGAATTCGCCCGCACCATTTTTCGCGATATGACGCTCGATCAATGTCGACAAATTGTCGATCACGGCGCTCACTTGTTTGCGGTTCAGTTCGGTTGCTTCCGCAATCGAGGTGACGATTTGGCTTTTGCCGTACTTCGTGCTGATGGCACCTTTTTGACTCATCGGTGCGGCAGCAGCCTTGGCGACGGTTTTCTTGGCTGCTTTGGGCGCAGCTTTGGTGGTTGCCTTTTTAACGGCGGCTTTTTTCGGAGCTGCTTTGGCGGCTTTCTTGGCCATGGGATTCGCCTCTTGATTGTTATGTCCTGTGGTGAGGATGAAAAAAACGCGGTTTTCCCGAGTGTTTTGACATCCTGCGATCGCGATCTCGCGTTTTTCCCGAGAAAAACTGGGGGTAACGACGGAATCTGCGCACGTTTTAGCTGAAAAACAGCGGAAAACCAAGCTTTTTCCATCGCACGAATCAAAAAAGTACCGTGATTTCCGTCACTTGGCTTCGCCGCGCGAAGTATCTGCATTTCAGGCTAGGGTTTTGCTTGCTAGGGTGGGGGTGCGTCTGTACAATTCGCGCTCTTTTTTTAAGGTTCATCCCGAATTGGAGCGTGTTTGACATGAAAACCGTGAGTGCCAAGCCGGAAACCGTCAAGCGCGACTGGTTCTTGATTGATGCCAGTGGCAAAACGCTTGGCCGTTTGGCGACCGAAGTGGCTAGCCGCCTCAAAGGTAAGCATAAGACTGAGTACACCCCTCACGTTGATACCGGCGATTACATCGTCATTATCAATGCCGAGAAGGTGGCCGTTACTGGCAACAAATTCTTGGACAAGAAGTACTACAACCACTCGGAATACCCAGGTGGTATGCGCACGACAGCGTTTAAAGATATGGTTATCCGCAATCCGGAATCCATCATCGAACGCGCTGTTAAAGGCATGCTGCCCAAGAATTCCTTGGGTCGTGAGATGTTCCGCAAGCTGAAAGTGTATGCGGGACCTGAGCACAAGCATTCGGCACAACAGCCGAAAGTGCTGGATATCTAACGAGGTTAAGCGATGGCTCTGCAACAAAACTACGGCACTGGTCGCCGCAAAAGCTCGGTAGCTCGCGTGTTTTTGCGCGCTGGTTCCGGCAACATCACCGTCAACGATAAACCGTTGGATGTGTATTTCGGCCGTGAAACATCACGCATGATCGTGCGTCAACCGCTGGCTTTGGCGGATATGCTGACCAAATTCGACGTTCTCATCAATGTCGATGGCGGCGGCGGAACCGGTCAAGCCGGTGCGATCCGCTTGGGCGTTGCCCGTGCCTTGGTCGAATACGATGCCAACTTGCGCAGCACCATGCGCGGAGCCGGTTTCATGACCCGTGACGCCCGTGAAGTTGAACGTAAGAAAGTCGGTTTGCGCAAAGCGCGTAAACGTCCGCAATACTCGAAGCGTTAATCGCTTTTCGGTTTTGCTTACAAACGCCCGGTTCTTACCGGGCGTTTGCTTTTTCGCGCCGAAAACCAAAAATAATCCATGCTGCATCGCCGCTTGACATGAATGTATATTTGCCTTCAACTGACATGGCCGTCCTCATTCATTGTTCACTATTTAATTTTGCAGTGCAGCAATTGAATTAATTCAATAAGGGGTATTAGCGGCAAACCACAACAAACAGACAGGATGCCAAACATGAAAATAGCCAAATCTGTTTCTTCTAAATGTTTACAATTTTTGCGTTGCGTTGCGTTAGTAACAATTAACCTGATGTCTGTATTGAGCACAAACGCCGCTTCATTTGATCTCACACAACTGGTCGGATTCGACAACAAACAAAAAAATGCCGCAGAAAAACTCGTTAATTTAAAATCTCTGCGAGTCGATAATAAAGGGCTACCTGAATACATCGAAGCCGAATTGGGTGTGTTTCGAGATGATCCGGC
>CAZYUS010000136.1:7176-7485 GCA_964650615.1 uncultured Pseudomonadaceae bacterium
CAAATCGCGATCAAGATCTGGCTAATTTCGTAAAATCCATTTCGTCGCTGTATCGAATGGATGGCCGCGAAGCCTATAAGATCTATCTGAGCCATCGCGATATAAACAACAATCGCCACTATCGTGTGCGACAAACCATTAACGGTTTAGAGGTCATTGGCGGTATGGCCATCATACATGTCGATAAAAATACCAATGTGATCAGCAGTGTTGACTCGCAATTTTTACCGGGCACCGGTCTTTCTTCGACACCCGCCATCGCAGGAAGTGACGCACTAGCCATGTGATGGGGCAACAACTTGATGCAAC
>CAZYUS010000137.1:0-409 GCA_964650615.1 uncultured Pseudomonadaceae bacterium
GCCGTAACGGCGGCTTAAATTGACGAACAATCGTTGTTGCAAACCCTGCGAAATTTAAACGCCGGTGATGCTATTCACATTCGTACGTTTGAAGGCTGGCAACGGGCGCGCGTCATTGATGTAGATCGGTCGCACGATATTTATTTGATCGGTGATAGTCGTGGTAATCGTTTAGCAGCCATGGGACGACGTGAAATCGCGGCCAGTATTACGGCCGGTAAAATGGCGTTAGTGGATAACGGCAGTTTCTGGAACGGTATCGAAGCAGACCTCGCTGACATCGTGGTGCAAGTGGCCGAGCGTTGGCGCGCGGATTATATGGCCAAACTGGATGCACAAAAACGCGAACTCGAAGCGCGGCTAATGGCCGAACGGGATGCTCGCCGCAAAGCCGAAGCAGAAGCCAAGG
>CAZYUS010000137.1:419-7485 GCA_964650615.1 uncultured Pseudomonadaceae bacterium
TTGTGGCCTCCAAACAACCAGGGAGGCGATCATGCCGAAGCAGAAGCGCAGGCACGGCGTATACAAGCCGCGCGCGAACAAGCCGATTACGAACAACGATTGCAACACTGCCTCGAACTGGGCAAAAGGTTGCGCGCTGGTGCCGTCGTACAAATTGAAAATAGTGAACGAAAAATGCGTCCAGCATTTCTTGCCATGATAAGCGGTGGTAATGGTCAATATGTTTTTGTCGAACGCAATGGGCGACGCGTGGCCAGTTTGACACAACAAGAAGTGGTTCAAGCGTTGGTGGAAAATCGTTTACAGGTTATCGAATCTGGTTCGGCACTCGATTCGACATTAAGCAATATGGTCAAGGAAAGACGGCAGTTTTTACAAGATGAGGGCTAACATGCAAGCGCGCGAAAAACGAATAGCACGAAGCGAAAAAGTGTTTATCCAAGTGCAGCGTGGTGCTGTCGATCTGGAAGGGTATGTATTGCAAAGCACAACGCGTGATATTTCGCGCGGTGGCTTCAACGCATGGTCTGAGCATCCACTGCAAACCGAAATCATTGTCGACGTGCTGGTTGAGTTGCCGGAATATCAACAACCGTTTTTACTCACAGCTGAATCGCGCTGGTGCAAACCGATAGCGCAGGGGGGATACAGTATTGGATTCGTCATTCTCGATGCCGAACACAGCGATTATCGCGATTGGTTTAGTGTAGTGGGTGACTCGAAGTAATGTTCCTCCGAGGTTATGGGGTGGCATTGAGTTGTTTTATATAGTCCGCCATATTGCGAGCTAATCGCACCGCATTTTGATCACTTAAATCGCCGAACGCACCTTGATAATACGCGGCCTGATTAACCACGATGTGTGCGTGACTTACCGGTTCGACATACTCAGCGATGACGACGTCATCTTGTGCGAGTACCGTTCCTTGTGTGTTGCTAAATGCTTCGGCCGGTGTTCGCACAACTAGCGACCACGAAGGGCCTTGAAAACTGGCTGCGATCGCTGCATCGAACACGATATTTTGTTTGATTTGTTTTTGGCCTGGCTCGATGAAATTCCAGTTTGAAAATGACACGCCGTTGACTAATGGATGAAAATTATCGGTAACGACCGCAGAAAAGAAATCATTAAAGGGCGCGTTTTCGGTGTGCAACTGAAAACTTTGCTCGCCGCTTAAAAACGATAAGCGACTGCCTTCGAAACTAAAATCATTTAACTGCCCGACAATAATGTGTCCGCCTGCAGCAACAAATTCGGCGATCACCTCTTTCGCATTGATTAACTCGTTGATAGCGTTATAAACGGTCGCATCATGGCCGATTATCAAGGTGTTAAATTGTGCTTTGTCCAGCTCGGCAACGTGGCCCGTTACACTGGTCCAGCGAATATTGTAGCTGGTTAGAAATTCCGTCATTCGTTTTTTATCTTCGATATCGAATAGCGCAACAGCAGGCGTGGAACCGCTGTCAATAGTGGCTGGCTGCAAAACAAAATTTTTTACGATGCCATTTTCGCTAAGGTTCTGCGGCAAGAAATCAACATTCGCCACCGTGCGGATGCCAACTTGAAAACCACTGGCCATCGCCTTCAAGCTATAACTTCCGAGCGGCTGATTGGGCATCAAGAAACTGCCGTTGGCATCACTAACAAACGTTTCGATGACACGACGACTATCGTTTGCGATTTCAAAACTGCGCCCGTAAGGGGTTGTCACTACGATCGCTCCGGCGATTGGAACGCCGTCGCTATCGAACACTTTGCCATAGATACTGGCTTGAGTTGAGGTCGATTGCTCCACATTCGCTTGCTGGTTTTCGACATTCAATGAACTGTCATCGACGCAAGCCGTTAGCAATATTATCGTGATTAAAATAACGCGTTTCATCATCACCTCGATTACGGCCAGTCTTTTGACAGATTCAGCCACACGCTGCGGCCTACACGCGGAATATCGTAGGCAATACCTTCGGCGCGATTGATTTCATCACTACCGTATTCATCAAAAAGGTTATTGAAATTGATCTGTAGCGAATCGAACCACCATAAGCCGTTGCGACGAAGGCTTAAATCGACATACGTTTTGCTCGCCAAGGGCGCGCGATTATCGAGCGCTTCGCGCTCGGCACGTCCGTAATATTGGACGTTGAAGTTGGCCTGCCAGTTATCGCTTCGCCACAAGTAATTCAAGCCAAAACGATGATGCGGGTGGATGTCGGCGGCAATACCTTCATCAATGCCTTGTGAAAATTGATGAGCATAACTTAACGCGATCTGGCTGTGTTTTCCTGACGGTGTTGATACCAGTAATTCGACTGCTTTCGAGTGACGCGAAGCGCCGTTTTGCCATCGTTCTACACCTGCTTGGCGGTTAAAGAAAATTTCGTTTTTGGTGTCTTGATGTGACCAACTGATTTCACTGCGCCAGCCATTTGAAAACTCTCGACCGGCGATCCATTCATAACTAATAATTTCACTCGCGTTTAGTTCCCGATTGCCACGCGTTCGAAACGAGGTTAGCGTTGGCGTTCGATCGAATAATTGGTTAAACGCCGGCGGAAGAAAAGCTGTGCTATACAGCCATTTATGGTACCAACCGTTTTCGCCGTTGTAATTTAATCCGATGCGCGGGCTACTGGCATCGCCAAAGTCGGAAAACCAGTTATAGCGAATGCTGCTTGTCAGCGCCAACGCGTCACTGAACGGCCACCGGTGTTCGAGCGACAATGCAGTAGATCGGCGCGCGATGCCTTCCTCGATAAACTCATCACTCATGTCTTGAATGGGAAATAAGGAGATAGCCGAACGGCTATTAAATGATGCGTTACTCATTTTTTCGGCGAAGCTGAGTTTGGCGATGTCGCGACTGATACTGATATTGATTTTTTGTGCGTTGTCAAAAAGGTAGTTCCATTGAATTTCGGTTCCATACTGCCGCGTATCATGCGCGAATGATTCAATGATTCCACTTAAAAACGCTTCGTTTAAGCCGTCTTGATTGTCGTCGCCTAAAATATGCGGTGGCAAACTGTCACCTAAGTTTTTATTTTGATTGAGTTGGTAATAGAGTTTTGGTATTAACGACCATTTTTCCGTTTGCCAGCTTAAGTAGCGCAATGACAACACATTAATCACATCAATTCTTAAGGTGTCGCCTTGCTCGGTGGCGACACTGCGGAAGCTGAATAACGGCGTTGATTCGGTACGGCCATAAAAATAGTTGGCGTCAAAGGCATGCCAATTAATATGGGTATAGGCCGACAGGGTATTAATATTTTCGTTGCGCGAAGTGGGGGTAAGTGACGGGTTGACTAGCGGTGGTAGAAATCGCCCGGGCGTAGTGGTGTAAAACTGATCTTGTTTGAGTGTGAGCGATTCACCCTCTTGCTGATTTTTTTCCACACCGGTATCAACGGATAATGACCAATCGCTATTGCGATAATGCCATTCGGCGCTCGCGCCACGAAATGATTGATCGCCGGCGGCTAAACGCGTTTGAGTCGATGCGGTGACGTCGTCACGATGGGTGATGATATTAATCACGCCGATCAGGGCATTTCCACCGAACATAGCCGAACCGGGACCGCGAACAATTTCGATTCGTTCAATTAAAGAAAGCGGCAAGTCAAATAGATCAAAACGACCAGAAAATGGATCGTTTACCGCCGTGCCATCGACCAAAACTAACACACCATTTTCGGTGTAGACGCCGCGCACAACAAAACTGCGCGACGAGTTGTTACCGTTGAGTCCGGTCCAACCGACAACGTGTTCGATAAGGTCGAACCAACGCCGCGCACCGCTGCTGCGAATTTGCTCTTTGGTTATAACGGAGATGGACGCCGGAGCCGCTGCGATCGTGTCGCTGGTTTTGGCGGCCGAGCTAATCCTGATGTTGACTAATTCGTCGATATCTAACGAAAAAAGGTCCGGCTCGTTGTCACTACCCATCGCCGTCATCGAATACAACAGTGACAGCATTGAGGCAACGAGCGCCGCGCGAGGTGGCGAACTTAGCATCCGAAGGAATCCACAACTGTTCTCGATTAAGACTAGTACAACTCACCCAGTACGGTGTAGGGCAAGCTGAATAAATAAGCCGCCACTGAGCCTGTCGACCTGCTGACTTAAATAGAACGCCGAACTAAGAAGTAGAGCGCTTGAGTGTCCTACCGCGCGTAGCACATCGCTGCGTCTCAATTTAGATCCGGTAAACTTGCGTGCGGTACATAGCACGAGTTTTAGTAATGTCTTCTACGCGACCTTCTGTTGTGGTGATAGGTGCCGGCCCTGCCGGTTTGATGGCTGCCGAGATCTTGAGTGAGACCGCTGCGGTCACCGTTTGCGATGCGATGCCGACGGCAGGACGTAAATTTTTGATGGCTGGTGTCGGCGGCATGAACATCACACACTCTGAACCGTTAGAGCGTTTTATTTCGCGCTATGGTGACGCTGCGACCACGCTTGCGCCATGGTTAAACGCATTTGGTCCGTCACAATTACGCGCGTGGATCCACGATCTGGGTATTGCTACGTTTGTCGGTAGTTCGGGGCGCGTTTTTCCAAACGATATGAAAGCCGCTCCATTATTACGAGCGTGGTTGCAACGATTGAAAAAGCGTGATGTGCGCTTTCTGATGCGTCATCGTTGGCAGCGCAGCGATGGAAATATCCATTATTTTCAAAACGAGCAAAACACCCTCGAAATGCGATCCGACGCTGTCATATTCGCGCTTGGTGGTGGTTCGTGGCGCAAACTGGGCAGCGACGGATCGTGGGTGAGCGAGTTTGGAAAAATGGACGTTGCGGTGTCGCCATTACAGCCCTCGAATTGCGGATTTAATGTGCGCTGGAGTGAGCATCTTCGGCAAAAATGCGCCGGCCAACCGATTAAACCAGTAACGGTGAGTATTACTGGAGTCGATGGACTAACACTTCATAAACAAGGCGAATTCGTACTCACACATTATGGCATCGAAGGCAGCGTGATTTATTTTCTGAGCGCCGCGATCCGGCAACGATTGTTGCAAGATGGCAGCGCCACCGTTGTTCTGGATCTGTTGCCGTCCATGTCATTAGATGAGGTGATGAACGCGCTAAAGCGCCCACAGGATAAAAAATCATTTTCAACATTTATGCAAAAAACAATGGGCATAAAAGACGCGAAATTAGCCTTATTGTATGAAGCCTTAAGTCGCGATCAACTCCATGATCGGGCGTTAGTGGCGCGCACACTTAAATCGCTACCGCTAAAAGTAGTCGCCATGCGCGATTTAGATGAGGCCATCAGCAGCGCTGGTGGTGTGCGTTTCGATGAGCTGGATGAGCATTTGATGTTGAAACGTCATCCCGGGTATTTTTGTGCCGGAGAAATGTTGGATTGGGAAGCGCCGACCGGCGGTTATCTGCTCACCGGTTGTTTTGCAACCGGTTATCACGCCGGTCTTGGCGCGCGTGCTTTCTTAACTTCGCTTAAACGTTAATCGCTGCGATCGCTTGTACTTCAACTAGATAATAGGGTTTGGCCAACCGTGCTTGTACGCAGGCGCGAACTGGCGCACAACCTGATGGTAACCAACGCTCCCAGATCTCATTAAAAATATCAATCTGGCGAATATCATCAAGATACACGGTACACATCAGCAAGCGAGATTTGTCGCTTTGGTTTTGTGCCAAGGTGTTGGCCAAATTATTTAATACTTCTTCTGCTTGTGTGCGCAGATCGGCATCGGCGCTGTTGGCGACTTCTACCGTATAAACCGTCTGATTAAAAATCACGGCGTCAGACCAGCGCGCGGTAGTCCCCATACGTTGTATTGACATAGTGTTTATCCGTTAAAAAGATTAATGCGAATGGCCATCGTGTTCGTTGTGATCATGCTTCGGCTTACGCCGGTGTACCAAAACGTGCAACAGTGTTCCGGCTAAAAAGGCTTGCAACGCGACATTAGCCGAATCGTTTAACCATGGCAGAATGTGTTGAATTAAAACGAAGCCGATCACACTGGCGCTTAACATGCTCAGTAAAACCACGCGCGCTATCATCATTCCATGGGCATGGCGAACGATCCACCACACCGCTAATCCCATCGGAAGTTGATGCAATACCACCGCCCACCCGAGCAAATGATCATCGGCAACCGCCAACGTTGCACCGTCCATTACCGAATGCAAGATCAACGCGATTAGGCCGAGTAGCGTAGTGAAACGATGTGTGGGTAGCGCAAATCGAGTGGATACTTGCTCGATCATTGACGGCACGGATAAACCGACGATACCGATTAACGGACCGGTCCATCCGATATCGCGATAGCTATCCCATAACACTTCGAGTAACACGATGGCAGCCACCGTCAGTAACAATACGGTGTCGATAACATTATGCAATGTTCGCCAGCGGTGTAATTGGCCGTAAAGCCATGGTGCAACGGCGAGTGAAATTAAACTTACAATCAATAATGTCATAACAAAATAATCAAGTTGAATGGCGGCAGAAGAGCCGCTTCACGACGTTGCGTCTAAAAAAAAGATCATAAATTTTGATCACCTGAATCTCTTGCCATTCTTTACTAGGAGCGGCTTAAGCCGCGAATCGACATCATTCACGACCGAAGTCGCCCCTACAGTGAGCAGCCCTTAGTTATCCAAATGTTTATGTAACCACGCGTTGACGCTGTCGTGCCACTGTTTGCCATTTTGCGGTTTCAGTATCCAGTGATTTTCATCGGGAAACACCAACATTTCGCTTTCAACACCGCGACGCTGCAGCGCGGTGAATGCCCCTAAGCCTTGCGAATAAGGAACACGAAAATCTTTTAATCCGTGGATCACCAACATCGGCGTCTTCCAGTTGTTCACAAAATTAACCGGATTAAATTTTTCGTAATGATCGGGATGTAAGTATTGTGGTCCACCGTGTTCCCATTCATCAAACCAGATCTCTTCGGTGGTGTAATACATGGCTCGGCCATCGAAAATACCGGCGTGATTAAAAATGCACTTAAATATGTCGGACAAATTAACTGCGAACCACGCCAACATAAAAACACCATATGAACCACCCAACGC
>CAZYUS010000138.1:0-7454 GCA_964650615.1 uncultured Pseudomonadaceae bacterium
GCCGCATCAGCGTACTGCGCTTGTTGTCGCAGCGGAAAGGTTTGCCAAGAATACGGGTGCCACATAAAAGGAGTGCTCGGGTAAAGCGTGCGCGGATCGTAGGTCGCGGCTGATTCAAAAGCAATTCACGGCGATCAAGTGAAGCAAAAATCCGTTACGCCTGCGCATCCAGCAACGTCAATTCGTGTTGCAGATCGGCACTGATGTCGAATAATTCGCCAACGCCCACCATGCGATTCAATTCACTGCGAAACAGATCGGCTTTGTAGCGCGAGTTGCGCATCACCGGCTCTAATTCGTGATCGAGATGGGCGCGATCCAAGGTCGGTTGCGGCATCACATTCGCCGCAAAAACTTGTAATCGCGACGAAGCAAAACCGTCGCGCAACAATTTCAATCGTGCCTCGGCCGACGTTTTGCTGTCGATCACCACCCACCGTTCGGGTAAATTTTTGGCGGCTTTAAAACGCAAAATTTCCATGCGTTTTACTTTATCGACATAACCGACATTATTGGTCGATTCAGACAGCATCGGGGCCACCACATCGCGGCTATTCAATGCGCCGAAATAAAACGCATGATCGCGATCAAACGTGTGCAATAACGATTGCTGTGGATTGTGGCCAAGTGCCAGCAACGATGAACGTTTTTCTTGGTCGCGACCAAAATACAAGGGAATGCCGAGCAAACCGAAGGCCAGCATTTGTTCCGTGAGTGCCGCTTCGGTGGTGGCCAATTGTTCCGCTGGGCAAGGTTGCAGCTTGTGCAAATTGTTTTGGATGATGTGGGCAAAAAACCGCGCGGCTTTGTGCGCCGCGACGCGAAAATCGCGTTCCAGATAAAGATAAGTGCCATCGTGCGAGGTGCGGATGACGCGGTATTCTTGTTGCGCCAAATCGTCTGGCTCTTTTAATTTCATCATGAGGCTGGGAAAACTCACCGCTACCACATCGCGTGAATTAAACGCGCCGGCGTAATCCAGTTTGATGCGCAGCCCGTTAATCGAAAAATCGACCAAAGTGCCGCTCATGTCGACGTGTTCGAAACGCACACTGACATCGGTGCGATACAAATAACGTTCTTGCGAACGCGAACCGCGCAACCCCATGCCGGCGATCGTGGGCGCATAACGGGTTTCGATGGCAAAAGGCTTCAGCCACGGCGGAACTTCAACGCCTTCATCGCTTTGTTCCGGTGGTGGACATAAGGCACTGCTCACTGGAACTAACGCGGCACTGTGCGTGCAGCGACTGACGCGCTCGGCCCACGCTTGCGATTCTTTTTCGAGACTGTCGGGCAGTAAACATAAACATTGATCACGCAGACCGTCATCCAGTTTCGGGTGCGCGCGCCACAGCACGCTAAATGCAGCGGTTTCGGTGGCAGATTTACACAACTGCAACCAGCTTTGACGCTGCGCGTTATCGTTGAGTTGATCGGCGGCAATGACAAATAACTGCCCGCCCAAACGCATGGCTAGCACACGATACGGCAGATTTTTCACCGCTGGTTCGGTGGTTAAGCGTGTAATCGAAAACAATGACGGCAAGGCGCGTGCCACCCATGCCGCCAGCGGCGTTTTATCAAGATAAGAATGATCGATATTGCCAGCCGCAAATAACAATTCGAAACGCGGATCTTCGAAGGCGTAATAGGCGTGCAAATATTGCACGACGCGCGCATACAGGTGTTCGTAAACGCGGGCATACGTCGCTTGTAACGCGTCTTTTAATTCGATTTTATAACGCGTTGACATGGTTTGAATAAAATACGGAATGAAGCGATCGAATTCGCGTTCGGTGGCGCGCATTTGCCGCTTAACGCGCAAGATCTGACGTTCACTTTCTTTATCAATGCCCACCACGGTGTAGGTGATGACGCCAAATTGCGTTTTGGTCTTGGCTTCCAGTTCTTTGAATAAAACGTTCAAACCTTGTCCGACGTTGACGTCGATATCTGGTGCTAATTGCAAGCGCACGCCTAGCAAAGATAAATCCAGTGTTTTCGCGTCGTTTTTGCCGCCGTTATCCCACTCGATGATGACATCGGAAACGTAATTCATGCGCGATTCGGTGCGCTGCGGTCGATAACTAAACGGAATGATATTGATCGCCGCGTCGTTAACACTTTGCGCCCCGTCACGACCTTCGGCACGCGCGGCCGCCACCGCTTCTCGTTCACGTTGATCTTGGGCGCGATAGGTGTGCTCGGCGTTGGTGACGGTTTCATACACGCCATTGGTGTAAACGCCGTCGTATTGTTTCACCGCATCGTTAAATAATTCGATGCAACGATCGTCCATAAAGTGGGTGATGTTTTGAAAACGGTATTCGCGGATCTTGCCCGGCACGCGGCCGCGCATATCAATAATTTTAATAGTCGATTGCGCCAACCGGCGCGCTTCCATTTTGGCTATAAAATCATTGCCGCTGGTCGCCCCTGTGCGGGCAGAAACGGTGGCGGCAGGCGTCGGCTTTTTATCATTGTGATCAGACATGATGCGGTTTATCGGCCATAGTCGGGATAAATATAGTCTTTGACGGGCGAGCTGGCGATAATGTCGGCCTTTATTTCGGGATCGATATCGTGGCCAAAACAAAATCCATTTATGTCTGCAACAGTTGTGGTGCCAGTGCCAGCAAATGGTTGGGGCAGTGCGGTGATTGCGGCGCGTGGAATAGCTATAGCGAACAAGTCGACGCGCCGACGGCAAAATCCGGCCGCTTCGGTGGCTTTGCTGGTGCGCTTTCTGAAGTGGTTGAATTATCCGCCGTGCAAACCGTCGGGGTGGCGCGCTGGCCGACCGGTGCCGCCGAGCTGGATCGCGTGTTAGGTGGTGGATTGGTGCCGGGATCGGTGGTGTTATTGGGTGGCGATCCGGGGGTGGGCAAATCGACGTTGTTATTGCAGACCTGTTGTAACTTAGCGACACGTCACCACGCTTTGTACGTCACCGGTGAAGAATCGTTGGAACAAGTGTCGCTGCGCAGTCAGCGGCTAGGCCTGCAACAAGCGCCGCTGAAATTACTGGCCGAAACGCAAGTTGAACGCATCATCGCCACCGCACAGCAACAAAAGCCGCACATCATGGTGGTCGATTCGGTGCAAACGCTTTACACCGAATTGCTGCAATCGGCACCCGGCGGTGTCTCGCAAGTGCGTGAAAGCGCAGCGCAATTAACTCGTTTTGCTAAACAGAGCGGCACCGCCTTATTTTTAGTTGGCCATGTCACCAAAGACGGTGCGTTAGCGGGACCGCGTGTGCTCGAACACATGGTCGATGCGGTGCTGTATTTCGAGGGCGAAAGCGATGGCCGTTATCGCTTGGTGCGCGCCGTAAAAAATCGTTTTGGTGCGGTCAATGAGCTGGGCGTTTTTGCCATGACCGAAGGCGGGTTGAAAGAAGTAAAAAATCCGTCGGCGATTTTTTTATCGCGCGCCAGTGATCCGGTTCCCGGTTCGTTAGTGACCGCCACATGGGAAGGCACGCGACCGATTTTGGTCGAAGTGCAAGCCCTAGTAGATGAAGCGCGTGGCGGTAATCCGCGCCGTGTCGCCGTCGGCTTAGATGGCAACCGTTTGTCCATGTTGTTGGCGGTGTTGCATCGTCACGGTGGTGTCATTACTTATGATCAAGATGTGTTTTTAAATGTGGTGGGTGGTGTGCGCGTATTGGAAACGTCCGCTGATTTAGCGCAACTGCTGGCGGTCGTGTCGAGCTTGCGCAACCGCATTTTGCCGCACGATTGCATTGCTTTTGGCGAAGTCGGGTTGGCCGGTGAATTGCGTCCGGTGCCGAACGGACAAGATCGTTTACGCGAAGCGGCCAAGCACGGATTTAAACGCGCGATTGTGCCAAAAGGCAATGCACCGCGCGGCGCGATGGAGCAAATGGAAATTGTTGCAGTAGATAAACTCGCCGATGCGTTAGCGGCGATTTATTGAACGTGCGCTAACTAAAAAGAAGTGCCGCGCGGTATTACCTCACGCTGATATAAGGCGGACTTTCGTCCGCCAAAATGGAGGCCTTAAAGGTCGCCCCACATTTACGCCACCGACGTACGTTGCAGATCAAATAATTCGCGGCAACCTTGTTTGCCCAAATTGAGCAATTCATTTAATTGCTCGGCGCTAAACGCTTCGCCTTCGGCGGTGCCTTGTAATTCAATAAAACCACCGGCTTCGGTCATCACAATATTCATATCGGTTTCGCAGTTGGAATCCTCCAAGTAATCGAGATCGAGCACCGGTACCCCTTTATAAACACCGACACTGATCGCCGATACAAAAAACTTGAATGGATTGCCTTTGATTAAGTTATTTTTGCGCATATGCGCAATCGCGTCGTGTAACGCGACGCAGGCACCAGTGATGGACGCGCAACGCGTGCCGCCGTCGGCTTGAATGACATCGCAATCGAGCGTGATGGTGTATTCACCCAGTTGTTTCAGATCCACGGCCGCGCGCAAAGCACGACCAATCAAGCGTTGGATCTCCAGTGTGCGGCCCCCCTGTTTGCCGCGTGCCGCTTCGCGATCGCTGCGATCGTGGGTAGCGCGGGGCAACATACCGTATTCAGCGGTTAGCCAACCTTGATTCTGGCCTTTCAAGAAACGCGGCACGCCTTCGACCACGCTGGCGTTGCAGATCACTTTGGTATCGCCGCATTCCACTAAAACCGATCCTTCGGCATGACAGGTGTAACGACGCGTCAGCGTGTAGGGGCGTAATTGATTCGGGGTACGTGAACTGGGGCGCATAGCAGCAAGCCTGTGCAAAAAAGCGGGGCGGCATTATAGCGGTTTGCCCGTGCGCGGGAGCGCAAGGAAAGTGTCTGATACACTTAACGTTCCCACCGCTTAGGTGGTTAAAGCACCGTGCCACGGTGCGCGATAGGAAAGAACAGAGGGTGCCGTATGATTTGCAGTATGACCGCGTTTGCGCGTCGCGAAGTGCGTTCCGAAGTGGGCAGTTTTGCGTGGGAAATCCGTTCCGTTAATCAACGCTTTCTGGAGCCATCGTTCCGGTTGCCGGAAACGTTACGCGCCATTGAACCGTCATTGCGCGAGGTGTTGCGACAAAAGTTACAACGCGGCAAGCTCGATTGCAGTTTGCGTTTTGAACCGGCACTGGCCAATCAAACGATGGCCATCAACGATAAGTTAATCGAACAGTTGCAACAGGTGTCGGCGCGTCTTGCGGCGATGGGGGTGAGCGGCGCGGCGTTAACGCACGCCGAAATTTTGCGTTGGCCGGGAGTGTTGCAGGCGCACGAGGTCGATGGCGATATTTTGGAAGCGGCCGCGACGTCGGCTTTCGAGTTGGCGGTGTCTGATCTCATCGCTATGCGTCAGCGCGAAGGCGAGGCGTTAACGCAGTTATTGCGCGAACGCTTGGACGGTATCGAACAAGAAGTGACAAACGCGCGCCGCGTGATGCCGGAAGTGCAAGAAAAGCAGCGCGAAAAATTACTCAATCGCTTTGCCGACGCTAAAATCGAGCTGGAACCGCAGCGGCTAGAACAAGAAATGGTGTTGTTCGCGCAGCGCATTGATACCGCCGAAGAACTCGATCGCTTGAGCACGCACGTGCAGGAGATCCGTCGCTTGTTAAAAGAAGGCGGCAGCATTGGCCGACGTCTCGATTTTTTGGTGCAAGAACTGCATCGTGAAGCCAATACGCTGGGGTCGAAATCAGTGAGTACGGTCACTACGGCCTGCTCGGTGGGCTTGAAAGTATTGATCGAACAAATGCGCGAACAAGTGCAAAACATTGAGTGATGAAACGTCCATGAGCATTCCATCCGGTCGTCTTTTTGTGGTATCGGCAGCGTCGGGAACGGGCAAAACCACGCTGGTTAATTGGCTGATTAACGCAGTGCCAAATGTGCAGTTGTCCATTTCGCACACCACGCGCGCGATGCGTCCCGGCGAACAAAATGGCGTTCATTATCATTTTGTCGCGGTCGCTGAATTCGAAGCCATGCTGCTGCGTGCGGCGTTTTTTGAACACGCGTTAGTACACGGTAATTATTACGGTACGTCGCAAGAGTTTGTGCAGGCGACACTAAAGCAAGGCATCGACGTCATCCTCGAAATTGATTGGCAAGGCGCGCAGCAGATCCGTCGTTTGATGCCTGAGTGCATCAGCATTTTTATTCTGCCGCCGTCGCAAGAAGCATTGGAAAAACGCCTGCGCGGACGCGGACAAGACAGCGAAGAAGTGATCAGAAAACGGTTGCAAGCGGCGCACGATGAAATGTCGCGCTGTTTGGAATACGACTACGTTATCGTGAACGACGATTTGGACAACGCCAAACGCGATCTGCAATCGGTGTTTCTGGCCGAACGTTGTCGCACGCTGGTGCAAACCGAACGGCAAGCCGAGCGT
This sequence comes from uncultured Pseudomonadaceae bacterium, assembly GCA_964650615.1. GTDB lineage: Bacteria > Pseudomonadota > Gammaproteobacteria > Enterobacterales > Permianibacteraceae > Permianibacter. The sequence goes on from CAZYUS010000138.1 coordinate 6,391, forward strand.
TTGCAAGCACTCTTGCGCTAGCCAGATCACGCGTTCAGGTATATTTTTTAGCCGTAGTTCAGTAGAATCCGCCCCCTTTTGTCGTATTGGTCAGTGTTTAAGAGGTCCTCATGGCTCGCGTAACCGTGCAAGATGCCGTCGAAAAAGTCGGCAACCGCTTTGATTTGGTGCTGTTGGCTGCCAAACGTGCTCGCCAAATCGCCACCGGCGGCAAAGACGCCCGCGTGGAAATGGACAACGACAAGCCGACCGTGATTGCCTTGCGTGAAATCGAGTCGGGTCAGGTCGATGCCAAGTTTGTGGAAGAAGAAGACAAGCGTTTGCAACAAGTCGCCTTGGCGGCGACGCCGGTACAAGTGGAAGAACCGGCTGATTTCAACCTCGATTAAGTCTTCACATGGCGGGTGATATGCAGTTATTTGACACGCTACGCCCGCAACTTAGCTACCTCGATCCCGAACAAATCGAACAGGTCGCCAAGGCCTTTGTCTTGGCGCGCGATGCCCACGGCGAACAAACGCGCACCTCGGGCGAACCGTACATCACACACCCTGTTGCCGTGGCCGGTATTCTGGCCGAGCTGCGCATGGACGCTCAAAGCCTGATGGCCGCCTTGATGCACGACGTGATGGAAGATTGCGGCGTCAGCAAAGATGCTCTGCAAGCGGAATTCGGCATTCAAGTGGCCGAATTAGTCGAAGGCGTGTCCAAGCTCACGCAAATCAATTTCGGCAGCAAAGCCGAACAGCAAGCCGAGAATTTTCGCAAAATGATGATGGCGATGACGCGCGATATTCGCGTCATCCTGATCAAATTGGCCGACCGGCTGCACAATATGCGCACTTTAGGAGCGCTGGCTCCGCCGAAACGTCGTCGCATCGCACAGGAAACGCTGGATATTTACGCGCCGATCGCCAATCGGCTCGGTATTTACCAAATTAAATCCGAATTGGAGGATTTAGGTTTCGCCGCGCTCTATCCTTATCGCTATAAGGTGCTGCGCAACTCGGTAAAAAAAGCGCGCGGCAATCGTAAAGAAATCGTCAGCGGTATCGCTCAAGCGA
>CAZYUS010000139.1:0-7438 GCA_964650615.1 uncultured Pseudomonadaceae bacterium
ACTCAGCCGGAATCGCCAATTGGTATTTGGCGCCGACGCTCATCATTTGCAGCGCTTCGGTCCATCCGGCAATGACGCCATTGACCGGAAATTCGGCCGGTTGATTGCGATCGTAAGAGGAATCGAATTTGGTGCCGTCGGTCAGCGTGCCGGTGTAATGCACTTTCACCGTGTCTTCGGCTTTCGGTTTGTTTTTGCCATCGCCAGCGGTCAGCTCTTTGTAGCGCAAACCGGAAGCGGTTTTCTTGAACTCGCCTTTCTTATCCAACTCGGCGAAATAGGCTTCAGCTTTGGTCTTGTTTTCGGCGGCTTTCTTTACATTTTCTTCTTGCTGTTTGGCGTGCAAGGCTTTTTGTTTTTCTTGCAATCCTTCAGCAAATTTCTGAATCGCTGCCGCACCGTCTTGTTCGTTAACCAATACCTTGTCATTGAGGCCATCGGCAAAGCCCTTGACCACCATGTCGTTATCAACGGTGATTTCCATTTGTTTGAATTGTTCGAGATTGCGACGCAATTCGCCGCCGTAACGTGAGGCCACGACATACAGCGCCTTATCGGCTTCGGTTTTGAATTCAATGGCCGGCTTCGCGTTAGCGTCGGTGGCGGCATCTTTTTTAGCGTCGTCTTTGCCTGAGCAAGCGGCGAGGGCGAGCACGGTGGCTGCCACTGCAAAACGTTTCATATTAACCCCTGTTACCAGCTGTGAAAGGCACCCGTCTGAGGGGGGTGCGGCCGCCATGCTACCGTTTCGAGTTCATCCGGCATAGGACGATTTGACCGGCCTGATATTCAGGATTGGCGGTTGATTTGGTCCATGACGGCGGCAACATCGTGATCGCTGGCCGGTCGTTGTGCCGCAGCGGCAGCGGTGGCGTCGGCCAGTTTGAATTGTTTGATAAAGCGCCGACATAAAACGCACATCACTAAATGGATGTTCAGTTGCAAGCGGTGCTGCCAGCGCAGTTTGCCGTCGAGGTAGTCGCTGGCGCTGCGCACGGTGTCTTTGCAACTCAACATTCACCTGTCTCCTGAAAATGCTCGACCGATTCGAATAAGCGCAAACGGGCGCGGTGCAACAACACCCGTCGATTAGACTCGCTGATTTTCAGCGTGTTACAGATTTCTTCCGGTTGTTGCTCGTCGATGCTGCTAAGAACAAACACCGCCTGCTGCAAGGACGGTAGATTGGCCAAGGTTTCCTGCATGCAATCGCCCAGTTCACCCTGCTGCAATAACGCATCGGGCGAATCGGCTGACCACTGCGTCGGGGCGTGCTGCTGCCAGTGACCGCGATGGTCAAAACGATCGAAAAAGGCTGGGTGGTCATCGGCGATGGCATCGAGCGAGACCTCGCGCCAATCGCGCCGTTGCCGTGTTGTCGCCGCATTGATGACGATGCGGGTCAGCCAGGTCTTGAGCGACGAGCGGCCTTCAAAGGCCGGTAACGCTCGCCACGCGGATACCCACGCTTCTTGCACCACCTCTTCGGCTTGGGCGCTGCCGACAATGGCGCGGGCGGTGGCTTTCAAACGTCCGTGATAGGCGCGCACCAACGCCGCAAATTGTTGACGGTCGTGGGCGCGCAAACGGTTCAGATCGAAGTCTTCCATGAGCGGGTTCGCGGTGTGAAAGGTGCGGCGATTTTACGTGAAACGGCGCGCTTTTTTAGCCATCGTCGGTGGCTTGTTCTACCTCTTTTCATTCTGTACAATGCCGCGCCCCAAGCGACCGGCTGCATTAGTGAGCGGCGGCGCGGGTTGTATGAACTTAAAGACGTAGGAGTCGCATATGTCACTAACTGCCGAAAACAAAGCCAAGATCGTTGCCGATTTTGCGCGTGGCAAGAACGATACCGGTTCACCCGAAGTGCAAATCGCTTTGTTGACCGCTCGTATCAATGATCTGCAAGGTCACTTCCAGACTCACACCAAAGACCACCACAGCCGTCGTGGTTTGCTGCGCTTGGTTAGCCAACGCCGCGTTTTGTTGGATTACCTGAAAGGCAAAGAATTAGCCCGTTACCAGACGCTGATCGAGCGTTTGAATATTCGTCGCTAAGATCGGAAATATTGCAAAAGGCCCCGCTCGGGGCCTTTTGTTTTTCTACCTTCCCGCATTTCTCGTGCAAAGGCTAGGGCTTAAGCATAAGATCGCGCGCGCAAACACATGGTCAAAAAATTTAAGGAATACTCGTGAATCCGATAAGCAAAAGCTTTCAGTTCGGCGCTAACCGCGTCACCCTCGAAACCGGTGCGATCGCGCGTCAAGCGACCGCCGCCGTTATGGTCAATATCGACGACACCGTCGTCTTGGTCACCGCCGTGGCAAAAACCGACGTCAAAGACGGGCAGGACTTTTTCCCGTTGACGATTGATTACCAGGAAAAATTTTATGCCGGTGGTCGTATTCCCGGTGGTTTTAACAAACGTGAAGGCCGTCCTTCCGAAAACGAAACCTTGGTGGCGCGTTTGATCGATCGCCCGTTGCGTCCGTTGTTCCCCGAAGGTTTTTTCAACGAAATTCAAATCATCGCGCAAGTGTTGTCGATTAACCCCGAAGTGCAGCCGGATATCGCTGCCATGATCGGTGCGTCGGCCGCGTTGTCGTTATCGGGCGTGCCGTTTGGTGGCCCCATCGGTGCGGCGCGCGTGGGTTACAAAGACGGCCAATACCTGCTGAATCCGAGCGCCAAAGTCGCCAAAGAATCGCAGTTGGATCTGGTGGTCGCCGGTACCGAAAACGCGGTATTGATGGTGGAATCGGAAGCCGACGAATTGTCCGAAGCGGTGATGTTGGGCGCGGTGATGTTCGGACATCAGGCGCAGCAAGTCGTGATTCAGGCGATCAAAGAATTCGCCCTAGAGGCGGGCAAGCCGAAATGGAATTGGAACGCGCCAGCGGCCAATACCGCGCTAATTGATGCCGTTAAAGCCGCCGCCTCCGATGCGATCAACAGCGCCTATCAAATTGCGGTGAAGCAAGATCGTTACGCCAAATTAGATGAAATTCGCGCCGCTGTGGTGGCGCAATTCGCCACTGGCGTTGACGGCGCGCCGAGTGCCGATGACGTCAAAAAAGTGTTTGGCGATATCGAATACAAAACGGTGCGTGAGCGCGTGTTGTCGGGAACTCCGCGTATCGACGGTCGCGAGCACGACATGATCCGCGCGATCTGGGTGGGTGCCGGTGTATTGCCGCGCACTCACGGTTCGGCGATTTTCACCCGTGGTGAAACGCAAGCCTTGGTCACCGTTACCTTAGGCACCGAAAAAGACGGACAAATTTTGGATTCGCCATTGGGTGAATCGAAAGATCTGTTTATGTTTAACTACAACTTCCCGCCGTTCTCGGTCGGTGAAACCGGCCGCATCGGCACGCCGAAACGTCGCGAAATCGGTCACGGTCGTTTGGCTAAACGCGGTGTGATCGCCATGATGCCGACGTTTGCTGATTTCCCGTATTCGGTGCGTGTCGTGTCTGAAATCACCGAATCGAACGGTTCGTCGTCGATGGCCTCGGTGTGCGGTTCGTCGCTGGCGTTGATGGACGCTGGTGTGCCAATTAAAGCGCCGGTTGCCGGTATCGCGATGGGCCTCGTTAAAGACGGTAATCGCTTCGTTGTGTTGTCCGATATTTTGGGTGACGAAGATCATTTAGGCGATATGGATTTCAAAGTCGCCGGATCGTCAAACGGTATCACCGCTTTGCAAATGGACATCAAGATCGACGGTATCACGCGCGAAATTATGGAAGTGGCGCTGCACCAAGCCAAAGCCGGTCGTTTGCATATTCTCGATGTGATGAATCAAGCGATTGAAGCACCGCGTGGTGAGTTGTCGCAATTCGCGCCGCGCATCACCACCATCAAAATCGATCCGGAAAAAATCCGCGAAGTGATCGGTAAAGGTGGTGCGGTCATTCGCAGCATCACCGAAGAATCGGGCGCGTCGATTGACATCGACGATGACGGCACCGTTCGCGTTGCCGCCGTCACTGGTGAAAGCGCGCAAATCGCTTTGCGTCGCATTGCCTCGATCACGGCGGAAGTCGAAGTCGATCAAGTTTACGAAGGCACGGTCGTGCGTTTGGCGGATTTCGGCGCGTTCGTGAACATTCTGCCTGGTAAAGATGGTTTGGTTCACGTTTCACAAATCGCCAACGAACGCGTGCAAAACGTGTCTGATTTCTTGAAAGAAGGCCAGAAAGTCAAAGTGAAGGTGCTTGAAGTAGACAAGCAAGGCCGTATTCGTTTGTCGATGAAAGCGTTGTTGGAACAACAAGCGTAATCATTTGCTGCGAAATAAAAAAAGGCGCGTCAGCGCCTTTTTTTATTTCAGTGAGTAATCCGCAAAGAAAGATAGCGGAAGTTTGAATTCGGTCGCCGCTATGTGTGCCGCCGACGGCACACTTTTTTGCGGAATAGCTTCACGCTTAAACGACTAAAAATGCCAAGCAATACCCGTGTACCTTGTTATTGAGGTTTATAATTTTTCGCCAACCATTTATCTAATTGATTCGCAAACGCTTGTATATCACGCGCATGCAACGGCGCGGGACCGCCAGTGTGTTCGCCGCTACCGCGTAATTGATCCATTAAATCGCGCATGGTCAGTTTTTGTTTGATGGTGTCGAGGTTGTACGGCTCACCACGGGGATGCAGTGCGGCGGCGCCGTTTTCGAGTACATCGTAAGCCAAAGGAATATCGGCGGTGATGACTAAATCGCCGGGCTGCACATGTTGTGCAATGTAATTGTCGGCAACATCAAAACCTGACGCCACCACAATGGTGCGAATCAATGCTGATTTGGGGACGGTTAACGGCTGATTGGCGACTAAAATCAAGGGGACACCGACGCGCTGTGCCGCGCGGTACAACACTTCTTTGTTCGCTTTTGGACAGGCATCAGCGTCCACCCAAATCGTCATGTAGAATTCCTTTGTTCTTCCGTTTCATGGCTTTGGTAGGAGCGCCTTTAGGCGCGAACCCTATCGTCATAAAAAAACGTTTCGAGTCAATTTATGTTAGCGACTACTCGCAAAATTCTTTTTCTTATCGCCGGTGTATTAGCGGTCGCCTTAGCTATTCTCGGCATTATTGTACCGATATTACCTGCTACACCGTGGGCGATTGTGGCGGCGTTTTGTTTTGCGAAAACCAACCCGAAATGGGAAAAAAAATTACTCGATCATCCACAATTCGGTCCATTAATTATTAATTGGCGCGAGCGTCGCGCGATCCCGCGCTTGGCAAAATGGGCGGCGGTCGCCATGATGATCGTGAGCACGGCAACGCTGTGGTATCAATTGCCATGGTGGTGGGCCTTAGCCCTATCGATCGTGGTGTGTCCGGTGGGCGTATGGATCTGGCGTCGACCCGATCAGTAATGCAATCTTTGAATCAAGGAATGAAACGATGAGATCATTTTGGTGGTGGTTGTGCCATCCGTTTTATTGGCGTTTGTGGTCACAACGTAATCGTCGTCGTGAACAGCTAGGCCTGCAATTAATGGCGTTTTTAAGTGTCGCCGAGCAATCGGTTGACGACATTGCGCCAACACAAAAAATTGTCACCATTGTAAACGCGATTGAGGCGGGATTAGAGGTGGCAGACGAAGATGCAGCCCGCTTATGGCAGCGCGCCTTGCAACATCCTGAGGTGGCTGCCACCGCACAGCAGCTGCAGCAATTGACGCAAGCCTTGCGTCCTCACAATTATCAACCCATTAGCATCAAACAATTACGCCGACAGCGACGCGAAAGCACACGGGCGATCGAATTCGAATCGTTGGCGATGACCATTCAACTGCCATTATTTATTCCACTTGCGTCAGCGTTTTTTTTATTTAGTGGCTACGTTTACACCAATATATTTTTCGCGTCTTTTCCTCTTAATGTGTCGCGCTATTTCGGTTTGACCGATTATATTTCTGCAAGTATGGATGGGCTGATGCCGACACTCATCGCCGTCGCCGTTTCACTATTGTCGCTGGTGTTATTGCGCCGCAGTTTGCGCTTAAACAGTTTGCAAAGACAGTTGCGCGTGCAAAATGGCGTTACGCTTTTAACCTTAATCGGTCTTGGCGTGATGTTGTATTTTTTCAAACGAGTGATGTCACCCGATGAATTTCGCTTGTTAGCCATTTACGGTGCCATGGTTGGTTTTGGTGCATCAGTGGTGCCGTATTTTTCGGCGTATGCCAAACGGCCAAATTTAACGCTATTGGTCAGCAATTTTGTAGTGCTTTATGTTGCGGTGATATGGTTCACCGCAGCGCAAGCAGCGCAAAAAATAAAACGTCCGTCAACGCAAAGCAGCGTGGTGGTTCTGAGTGATGAACAAAACACGGTATTGGAACATCGCCTCATCGCCGGCAACAGCCTTTATTTGTTTTTACTCGATGATAGCGGTGCGGTTATCGTGGTGCCGGTTAATAGCGTAAAGCACATTACACACGATAAAAAAAATCCAAAACGCTAACCCGTATTTCGAACGGGTTAGCTTGTCATGGTTTTAATCAATTGGTGCTAAAAGCGCCTCGATTTCCGATTCGGTCAGCTTGAATTCGCCGCCTTCGTTGTCGCCGTAGATGGATGTCGCCAAGGCTTTTTTCTGCGCTTTCAAAACGGCCATTTTCTCTTCGACTGAACCGGCGCAAATCAAACGATAAACGAAAACCGGCTTGTCTTGTCCGATCCGGTAAGCGCGGTCAGTGGCTTGTTCTTCAACCGCTGGATTCCACCATGGATCGTAATGGATCACGGTGTCGGCGGCGGTTAAGTTAAGGCCGACGCCACCGGCTTTCAAACTGATCAAGAACAGCGGAATGTCGCCATTCTGGAATTGATTGATCGGCGTTTGACGATCGCGGGTTTGGCCAGTGAGTTTGACAAAACGGATGTTGGTTTCTTTCAACCGTTTTTCGATGATGTCGAGCATCGAAGTGAATTGCGAGAACAGCAAAATGCGTCGTCCTTCGTCGAGCAATTCTTCGATGAGATCCATTAACAATTCGAGCTTCGCCGACTCCGGACTGTCTTTGGCGCTGGGTAAATCCACCAACGACGGATCGCAACAGATCTGACGCAGTTTTAATAAGGCATCGAGCACGATGATACGACTGCGCGCCAAACCGCGTTTGGCGATTTCGTCGCGCACGCGTTTGTGCAAACTCATGCGCACACTTTCATACATATCGCGTTGCGCTTGGCTCATATCCGCCATGCGCACCATTTCGGTTTTAGGCGGTAACTCGGTGGCGACTTGTTGCTTGGTCCGGCGCAGCAATAACGGTGCAACACGACGCGATAACGCGATGGCGCGATCGCGATTGCCTTCTTTTTCAATCGGTAAACGAAAAACGCGACGAAATTGCGAATCGCTGCCTAAAAAACCCGGCATCAAGAAGTTGTACAACGACCACAATTCGCCCAGATGAT
>CAZYUS010000140.1:0-3324 GCA_964650615.1 uncultured Pseudomonadaceae bacterium
CGCGTCCAATCATTGCTAACGTAGTTTCCACTTCCGGAAACTGTTTAAACGACTCTTCAATGCGTTCAGATAAACGGATCGATTCATCAAGCGAGGTTGACGGGATCGACGTGACACGCCACATGATCGCACCTTCTTGCAACTGCGGCATAAACTCTTTGCCCAAAAACGGAAACAGTGCGAGGCTGGCGAGCAATGCCGCAACGGAGACCGTGATCACGGTTTTTTTACGACTTAATGCCCACTCAATAACGGGGCGATAAATCGCTTTTAACCACGCTACCAACTTGGTGTCCCGTTCCTCTTTGGCTTTTAAAATAATCGCGGCGAGTACCGGAATTAACGTAAGTGTCAGCAACAATGATCCGGCCATCGCGAAGCTGATATTGAGTGCCATTGGCTTGAACAGTTTGCCTTCCAATCCTTGCAAACTGAATAACGGCAAAAACACCACGATGATAATTAAAATCGCAAACGAAACCGGATTTGCCACTTCCCGCGCCGCCGCTAACACGGCCGACGTACGATCAACTTTTTCGCCGTGTGCTTTCCGTTCGGCCATAATGCGAAACGCATTTTCGACCATTACGACTGCGCCATCGACCATCATGCCAATACCGATCGCGAGGCCGGCAAGCGACATTAAATTGGCTGATAAATTGGTTTGGCCCATACAAATAAACGCGATCAACATTGCCATCGGTAACGCAACAATAACGACAATGGCTGAGCGGATCTCGCCGAGAAATAAAAACAGAATGATCGCCACCAAGATCGAACCTTCGATCAGTGCACGCACTGCGGTATTAACCGCTTTATTAACCAGATCGGTACGTGCATAAATGGGTTTAACCATCACGCCTTCGGGCAGAGCTTCTCGCACTAAATCCAATTTCTTCTCGACATTCTCCACCACGTTTTTGGCATTTTCGCCGATGCGCGCCAACGCCATGCCCAGCACGACTTCTTTACCATCACGAGTTACCGCGCCAAAACGAGTAGCAGGCGCTTCCGTCACCTCGGCGAAATCGCGCACATACACGGGCGTGCCATCTTGAGTTTTCAACACAATATTGCCGATGTCTTTACTGTTTTCGACTAAACCCAATCCGCGCACCAGATATTGTTCCTGCCCGAGATCGACATATTGACCACCGACCTGCCCGTTGTTCACTTGCAGTGCGTTCATCACGTCAGTGAAACCAACACCGTGTTTGATCAGTTTTAGAGGATCGATGCGCACTTGAAATTGACGTTCGCCGCCGCCCCACGAGGTCACATCATCGACGCCACTCGCGGTGCGTAGCATTAAACGCACATTCCAATCTTGTAAGGTGCGTAAATCCATATCGCTTATTTTGTCTTTCAGTTTTTCGTCAGCGCGTTCGAGCGTGTACCACAGCACTTGACCAAGACCCGAAGCGTTCGGTCCCATTTCAGGCCGACCATAACCTTCTGGTATCCGATCACCGACTTCTTGCAAACGCTCATTGACTAACTGCCGCGCAAAATAAATGTCCATATCATCATCGAAATAGACGGCGACATAAGACAAACCAAACAGGCTGACAGAACGAATTTCTTGCACTTTAGGTAAACCCGCGAGTGCTGATTCAACTGGAAAGGTCAGTAATTGTTCGACATCTTCGGCGGCTAGTCCCGGCGATTCCGTGTAGATATTCACTTGCGCCGGTGTTACATCGGGAAAGGCGTCGATTGGCACCGTGTTTACCGCGCGCAAACCTAAAAAGGCGACGACCGCAAACACGATTAACACTAAGAATTTGTAGCGTAATGAAAGCTCCACCAAATGATTCAACATGGTCGCGCACTCCGATTGGTCATCACCGTTGTTTTAGTGGGCATGACCTTCTCCCAACTGTGATTTCAATTTGCGCGCTTTAAGGGCGTAGGCACCTTTGACCACAATTTCTTCACCAGCATTAACGCCTTCATTGACAACAATGAGCGCACCGCGAGTAGCACCAAGCTTGACTTCAACCGGATCAAAATCACCAGCGCCAGCAACTTTAAACACAACCATTTTGCCATCGAGTTGCACGATCGCGTCTTTTGACACCGCTAGTTGTTCGCTGGCACCTTGACTTGCGATCCATACTTCGGTGAATTCACCCGGATGCAATTGATCGTTGTCGTTACGAACCTCGATGCGAACCGGCGTAGTGCGAGTGCCTTCTTCGGTGCGATGTGACAGCTGAATTACTTTTCCGATCACTTCATTTTTATCATGCGTTAACATTCGCGCACTGGCGCCCACTTTAATTCGCTCGGCGCTCGCGGGTGCTAATTGTGCAATCACCCAGACACTGTTTTCATTGATCAGCGTAAACAATGTTCGGCCCGCTTCGGCGCGTTCACCAATTAAAAAGTCATCTGAGGTAATGCGGCCGCTGTGCGGCGCAAATAACACCAAATCGCCATTGGCAATACTGGCGGGGTCTTTCAGTAATCGCGCGATCGCTTGTTCATTCATGCCGTAGGCGCGCACTTTAGCGAACGCTTGATCGCGTGCAATTTGGGTTTCGTGATAACGGCGACCGGAAACCGCTTCACTGCCCAATTCTTTAACACGTTGCCATTCACGATCGGCAACCAATAAGGCACCTTGCGCTTCAGCCAGTTCGATACTGCTTAAGGTTACTAAGGCTTGCCCAGTTTTAACTTCATCGCCTAACTTAACGTGACGTTGTTGCACTAGGGCGGTGACGCGAGGACTAATTAACGTCGTCGCGTAGGCGTTGGGTTTGACTTCACCAGGCGCTCGGATCTCATCATTTAACCGTTTGACTTTGAGTACTTCCGTGACAATGCCAAGTTGCTTAACTTCGGCAGCAGTCAGCGGTTTGCTCTCATTGTGTTCACCGCTTTCGTCACCGTGTTCATCACCGTGTTCGGCGGCCGATACTGGAAATATCAACGCGATAGCAAAGCTTGTTGCCAGCATGCTGCGGCGTAAAAATGTGTTCATTTTTAAATCCTTCATGATTAATTTCCGCTGCTCAAACGCTCACGGGGAAACAAAGCCCAGTTAAAAAATTCTCCGCTGTAATTGAGCCAATCGAGGTAACTTAAACGCACTTGTGCTTGCAACTCACGACCACGCAGATCGTTGTCGATGGTTTGATTGAGCTGCACCAAATAATCAGCAGTCGAAAGCTCGCCGGCTTCCCACATTTTTTGCAGCAAACTGGCGCGTGCGTTGAAATGACTGGCGGGGCTGTCACGCCACAATTGCTGTGCGTGACGCAGCGCGTTATAACGGCTGGCGGTTTGTGCTACTTGAGCACGCAGTTGGCGCAGGAT
>CAZYUS010000140.1:3334-7436 GCA_964650615.1 uncultured Pseudomonadaceae bacterium
GCAATGAGTTCAGCTTGTGTTGCATCGCTGTCAGCACGTGCGGCTTTAACGTCGTCACTACCGGAGTTAAACAGTGGCAACGGAATGCTGATGCCAATGCTTTGCAAGGAGTCGCGTTCGCCGTTGATTTCTTTGCTGCCGGTACGCCAAGACAACACCGGATCAGGTTTACGTTCGCGATCGGTTTGGGTAACGCGCGATTGTGATGCGCTCACTTCAAACTGCGCGCGTCGAATACGCGGATGATTTCGCAATTGTTCATCACTGATGGGTGTTGTCGTCAGCGGTAATTCGCGTTCAAAGATGTCAGGCAATAGCCCTTCATCAATGCCAATTACGCGCAACTGTTGTTCTGTTTCGGCAAGCGCTGATTCCGCTTCGGCCAACTGTGCAATCGCATCCTGTTGTGCCAAGGCCGCCAAGTCGCGTTCGATCTGATTGATATCGCCAACGCGCAAACGTTTGTCGGCTAGCTCGGCAAATTGGGTCATCAGTTGCACACGTTGATGACCGCGTTCGGCTACCTCGCGAGCCAATTGATAACGCACAATCGCTTGTAAAAACTGTACAGCGATATCTTGCTCGGTAAAGACGAGATGTGCTTGCAATGCGTCACGTTCGGCGCTGGCGGTAGCCTCTTGCGCCACACGTTTGCCGGACCAATCGATCGCGTAATCAATACCGATCTCGCGCGTGGTTTCATTTCCAACACGCTCTTCAGCTAACGCCAGTTCGGGATTGTAACGAGCGCGTTTGCTGCTTTGCAGACGTGCATCACTGGCGGCCAATTTAGCGCGCGCCGTTTGCACCTCAGCGTTGTGGGCCCACACCTGCATTAACGCCGTTTTGAGATCGGGCGCAGGGTGCGACTGCTGGTAACCAGATTCCGATTCGGCGGCCGCTACCGGCAACGCAGAAAAGACCGCGGAGATCGCCAATGCGATTGCGGTTGTCGTTAAACGACAAGGCATAATGACTTCCTTTCTTCAAATGAATTAACAAATCAAATGCGAGGCAAATGATTCTGATCGGCAACGCAACAATGCGATGACGATGACCGTTTGTTCATAGGAAGAAAGGTTTAAATAAGCAGACGCAGCGTGCGCGCAAATTCGAGTGCGGCACTGCGCAGAAGCCCATTACGAAGGAGAGGAGAAAGGGAATCGACGTGTTGAGGTAACCACTGCGTGTATGACACCAAAACCGCAAAAATCGGCGGTTTGCCAGCCTTGGCCTCTTTGGCAAACGTTGCACTTGAATCATCGTCACAATACGGCACGACATGATCGCCGTGACCATGGACCTCGTCGTGCGCCTCGTCGCCATCCTGAACGGTCGGCTCATGGGCATCACGATGACCCATGTGATGAATAACCATTTGACCAGGCTGGACTTTCGCTACCACAAAAGCGTTGTCTGATTCGCTGTTAAATACACCGAGCGATGCAATGCGATCCAAACCAGTGGCGCACCACAGGTAGGTCAGCAAAGCAAAAACGATGTAATGGCGAGTACGGAACATGGCCGGTTGGGCTGCGAAAGACTGTTTCTATGCTAGGTGTTGCCATGCAACATGGTCAAGCCATCGATGTGACGGATGCTTACTTCACCCCACATGTGTCTGGCGTTCGTTTTTCACATCCGTGTCCAAGGCACGCAGTCCTTGCAGGATTCCGCAATGATCGGCGCTGTTATCACTGTGGCATTGTGCCCGCAACGCCGCCAGTTGCTGTTTGAGCAGCGTCAACTCATTGAGACGCGTATCAACATGAGCAATATGGGTATCGAGCAACAGGTTTACTTCACCACAGTTCTCTGTCGGGTTGTCCAGAAAATGCAAGAGAAGCTTGATCTCGTCGTGCGTCATATCCAGAGCTCGGCAATTGCGCACAAAGCGTAAACGCTCGACATGCGCTTGGTTGTAATCACGGTAATTGCTGTTGTTGCGCAGTGGCGGTGGCAACAAACCCGCTGCTTCGTAATAGCGAACGGTCTCAACCCGGCAATGGGTGGCCTTGGCCAATTCCCCGATCTTCATGCTGACATCCTAGAAACGACTTGACCCTATAGTAACTTCAGGGTGTCTAATCAGTGTAAGTCGATTGCTCTTCTTTTGGTAACCCCCAATGAATCCAGTTCAAAGACAAGCGTTTGATTTCGAAATAGCCGAAGCCAAACGCCAGATCGCGACTAAACAATGGGCCGCCAGCCTCCATCACCTTGAACGCGCCCATGTGATCGCACAAATGTACGTTTGGCCTCATGTTCGGTCGCATGCATTGATGTTAAACGTGGAAATGCGTCGAGGTCGTCCTTTAGCCGCCATAGGCCAGGTCACGCGGATCGTGTTGGGTGCACTCGGATCTGCTGTGGGCATTGTACCGGTCGGAAACACCGGCGGCAGCGACATCGGCATGTTTAAAAGCATGCCCATTACCCCCGATATTCAGCGCGTTATAGATGGTGAACGCGGCAACGTAAAAAATAATTCAGGTTCACGTTAACGAACAAGCAGATCGACATGACGACATCGCCCAACAGCTCACCGCAATGCTGCTCCTCCGACACCTGTCGGCCCGTTGTCACCACGGAAAAGGATGACGCTGCAAAACGTGAGGGTATCACCTCACATTGGCGCATCGCCGAAATGGATTGCCCAACCGAAGCCAATTTGATTCAAAATAAATTGGCGCCGATGCCGACGGTTATCGCACTGAATTTTAATTTATTACAACGCGAGCTACAGGTAACACACCAGGCCGGTGTTGAGCCCGACATCACTAGCGCGATTCAGTCACTAGGCATGCACGCAGAAAAGTTAAGCGAAGTAAAACCTGATACCGCTCCACCACAGCCAACATCGTATTGGGCGCTGCTGTTTTCGGGTTTGTTGGCCCTTGGTGCCGAGGGATTGCATTGGCTTTCTGCGCCAGAATGGTTAAGCGCATTCGCGGCGTTATTGGCCATTTTGTTGTGCGGCACCACAACTTATCGCAAAGGATGGGTTGCGCTAAAAAAACGCACACTGAACATCAACGCATTAATGAGTATTGCTGTCACCGGTGCGGTATTAATTGGGCAATGGCCAGAAGCGGCGATGGTGATGTTTTTGTTCACGGTTGCCGAATTGATTGAAGCCCGCTCACTTGATCGTGCACGCAACGCGATTAGCGGTTTGTTGCAACTGACACCCGAAACTGCAACGGTACAGCAAGCCGATGGCAGTTGGCGTGAAATGAAGGCAGCTGAAATTTTCGTAAACGCCGTCGTGAGGGTTAAACCGGGTGAGCGAATTGCAGTGGACGGTGTACTAATCAACGGGCAATCGAGTGTCAATCAAGCGCCGATCACAGGAGAAAGTTTGCCCGTTGAAAAACAAATTGGTGATGCCGTGTTTGCCGGCACAATTAATGAAAATGGCTCATTTGATTTTCGTGTCACGGCACCAGCGACACAAAGCACATTAGCGCGCATTATTCATACTATTGAAAATGCTCAAAATAGCCGCGCGCCAACACAACGTTTCGTTGATCGCTTCGCGGCCATTTATACGCCAACGGTTTTCATTCTTGCGTTGTTGTTGGCGGTGTTACCGCCTTTGTTGCAATTGTCTGGCTGGTTTGATGCCGTTTATAAAGCACTAGTGTTATTGGTAATCGCTTGTCCTTGTGCACTGGTGATCTCCACTCCGGTGACGATAGTTAGTGGCCTTGCTTCAGCCGCGCGACAAGGCATACTGATCAAGGGTGGCGTTTACCTCGAATTGGGACATCGTTTAAAAAATCTCGCACTGGATAAAACCGGCACCATCACGCAGGGCAGGCCGCAGGTCACCGACGTCATCCCATTAAATGCCGAGAAAAATGCCGAAGCAGTTCAATTGGCGATCAGTCTGGCGGCCCGATCGGATCACCCCGTCTCGCATGCCGTTGCACGATGGGGCGCAGAAAACCACATAGTGGCACTGGAAATGAATGAGTTCGGCGCACTCGCCGGCCGCGGAGTTCAAGGGAGCATCAATGACATTCACTATCAGCTTGGCAATCATCGCTTAGTACACGAGCACGGCTTGTGTTCGACTCAATTGGAAACACAACTTGAG
>CAZYUS010000141.1:0-7393 GCA_964650615.1 uncultured Pseudomonadaceae bacterium
GTAGCGCAGTGCTTTCATTCGAGAGCGGCGAAACGCGCACAAGCTTTGACGATGTCGATGATTACAACGGGCTGGACGATAACGGCGCAGTCGACCCACAAGGTAATCCACGCACCGAATACAACCATTATCGCGTTCGAGTTAATGTGATGTATGCCGGCGGCGAGCTGGGATTAAATGCCAACGAGGCGAAACGCATCGACGTTTCGATCACGCACAATGGCGGTGGTTTATTTGTTTTTTCTGCGTATCGAGGAAATTTCTGATGCGTGGATTCAGCTTAATTGAATTGATCGTTGTTATCGTTGTGTTAGGCGTGCTGTGTTTAGGCTTTGCCAATTTTTTTAGCCAAAATGCAGCACAGTATCTTGAAGCCAACGCGCGCACACAACTGTCGACGGCGATGCGATCCGCTCTCGAGCGCATGGCACGCGAATTACGCGACGCACTGCCCAACAGCATTCGCATCGACAGCGCCGGAAACTGCATCGAATTTATGCCGATCGTGCAAGGCGGATCGTATCTGGACGCACCGACCAGCAGTCCCGCAACGCAATTTGAAGCCGTCGATTCAGCTCTAGCGGTGAGTGCCGATTATGTCAGCATCATGCCATTGCAAAGCGACGAGGTGTATGGTGTCAGCGGTAGCAGTTATCCGCCTTCGCTAATCGGTTTTGCCGGCACCGCCAGCGCCAATACCAACACGATTTATATTTTACTAAGCGGTGCCAAACGCTTCGCCCACGACTCCGCCGCGCACCGTTTTTTTCTGACGCAAACGCCTGTCAGTTTTTGTATTGATAGCAATGGAAAATTATGGCGCTTTCATGATTACGGTAATTTGGCGGCACAAAGCAGCACATTAACTGGCGGCGATTTGCTGGCGCAAGATCTGGTACAAGGCGACGCGACTGAGCCGGTGTTTCGCTATTCACCCGGCAATTTAACGCGCAATGCGTTGGTGGATATCCGCCTAATATTGCGAACACAAAACGAACAACTTCGCTCACAACATGAGGTTATGCTGCGAAATGTACCTTAACTCACTCCGTCGACACCGCGCCTCAGGTTTCAGCCTTCCGCTCGCGTTGTTCGTTTTAGTAGTGGTCAGTTTATTGGCATTAGGCATTTTTCGCATGACCGCTTTGCAACAACACAGTGTCGTGCAAGAAGTATTGACGACACGCGCTTTGCTTGCCGCCGAAAGCGGTGCGCAAGCGCAAATGATGCGAATTTTTCCACTCACGGGTAGTGGCCTTTGCGCCGCACAAAGCATCACATTTTCGGTGAGTGGGCTCGATCATTGTGTCGCAAACAGCAGCTGCACGAGCAAGTCGGTTGATGGCACGGCGTATTATTTTGTTGAAAGCAGCGGGCGCTGTAGCGTTGACCAATTCAGCGCGCTACGCATTATTCAAGTACAAGCGCGAAACGGATGAAACGACATCATTTACTGCTGATTATCAGCCTAACCTTGTGCTTTTGTAGCAACACAGAAGCAGCACAGTGCAGCGCCAGTTTTCCCGATGGACTGCAGACGACCAGTAATTCGGGAAGCATCAATTTTGCGAATAACTCACAGCTGCACAACAGTCCCGATAATGTTTTAGACACGTACTCGATCACGGGTGGAGGCGTTGCGAATTCCTGTTACACCGGTGCCTGTAGTGAACAAAACAGCAGTGCTGCAACTTTAAATCCCGGCGCGTTTCTAAGCAGCGCATCAAGCACCAATTTGACGGTTGCGGCCAATGGTTCAGCGACCATCGCACAAGCGCAATATCGCACCGTGGCGGTGGGCAGCGGTGGCGCACTGAATGGTTCGTCCGCGTTTTCACAAATTCGCATGACCACACTTATCGTCAATACCAATGCGGTTTTACGCTTGACCGCCGGTGATTATTGGATCTCTAACCTGTCGATGAGCGCAGGGTCCAGCATCGTGGTCAATGGCAGCGGCACGGTGCGTTTATTTGTGCAAAATACGCCCACCTTGGCTAACGGGATTATTTTTAATGTCGTTCCACCGGCCAGCAATCAGCAATTTTTTTTGTACAGCTACAGTGCCATCACGCTGGCGAACAACACGCAGTTTAATGGCTTATTGTATTCGGCCAGCGCACTCACACTGGGTAATAACTCGGTGATCAACGGCGCATTAAGCGCATCATCGACCATTACCATTAGCAATAATACCATCGTTTATTTCGATCAAAATGCGGTGAATTACGCCGACTTGGGTTCTCTTTGTAGTGCCGCTAGTTTAGCACCGGTGGGTTACTGGCAAATGGAACAAACGACGTGGAGCGGCAGCAGCAAAGATGTCATTGACAGCAGTGCTAATGCGCTGCATGGCCGCAGTATCAATGGTGCGCAAAGCCAAATTGCCACACCGGCGTTGAGCGGCAATCCCGGCACCTGTCGTTATGGCAATTTCGTCGGTAGCAGCAATCAATACATCAATATCACGCACAACAGCCAACATAATTTTGATAGTGCTTTTACCGCGATGGCGTGGATCTATTTGCGTTCGTACAACAGCGGTGGATTACGATCGATGCTGTCAAAAGACAGCAATTACGAAATGCACGTTTATCGCGATGGAAGACTCAACTGGTGGATGCAAGGCGCGTCGTTTACTGGCGATTATTACAGCACCGTTACGATCCCCCTCAATCAATGGCGTCATGTCACGTTCCGTTTTCAAAAAGGCCTGCAAGATTTTTTTATCAATGGTTCCCGCGATGCGGCCGCGCGCAAAACCTATAACGGATCGTTGATACTGGATACCGATCCCTTGCAAATTGGGCAAGATCAAAATTTTTCGGGACGACAATGGGATGGATATATCGACGAAGTGCGAATTTATAACCGGCCCTTATCCGATAGCGAAATTGTTGCCGCCAGCAGCGAGCGCCACGCCTGCGCCAGTGTCGATCATTATCGTTTTGAATGGAGCAGCACTGACGCGCTAACGTGTTCAGCGAAATCCATCACCATTAAAGCGTGTGCCGATAGCAGTTGTGCAACGTTGGCCAGTAGCGCGAGCACCGTGACGCCTAATGCCAGCAACGGCGCGATATGGAGCAACGTGCCAACGTTCACCGGTTCGGTTAATGCCACACTGCAAAAAACGACGGCCGGCACCACCACCATCGGCATCAGCAGTGCATCACCTACAGCGTTGAATCCGCCGCAATGTTTTATCGGCGGTGTTGCATCAAGTTGCCAACTTGATTTTAAAAACAGCGGATTTATGTGGACGTTTCCCGCCACCAATATCAGCGGCACGACACCGTTTATCACCGCCAATAAATCGCTTACTAATGTGCAATTACAAGCCGTAAGAACCGACGCCACCACACAAAATTGCGCCCCCGCCTTTGTCGGAACACGCAACGTCAGTTTTTCATCATCGTATCTGTCACCGGCGAGCGGTTCGCTATCGGTTTCGATCAACGGCACCGCATTAACCAGCGCACCAACACTGGCGTTAACGTTTGATGCCAACGCTCGCACATCGCTTACGCTGCATTATGCCGATGCCGGACAAGTACAGGTCAATGCAACTTACACCGGCTCGATTGCTAACGGGGATAGCGGATTAGTCTTAACAGGAAACACCAGTGTGGTATCGAAACCCGCCGGTTTTTGTGTGCAACCGTTGGACATCGCAACGCAAAGCACGGCGCAATCACCTTGCAACAACAGTGCGTGTGCGTTGTATCAACGCGCGGGTGAAAATTTTCCGCTGCGCACGCGCGCGATGGCGTGGCAAGCCGACAATGAAAACGGAGAACAACTCTGTAGCGGGAATACCATCACACCGAATTTTATCGGCACAATCAATTTAACGCCGAGCATGAGTGATGGCGGCAATAACGGTGTGTTGGCATTAAACACGGCGACCATCAGTACGAATGGTGAAGTGATCCAATTATCGCAACACCTCAGCGAAGTAGGCCGTTTTCAATTCACCAGTTCCGGAAATTATTTTGGATTAACACTGCCTACCGATGTAAGTGCCAGTTACGGTCGTTTTAGCCCATTTGATTTCGCCGTTACGATCAATAATTACACGCCCGCGTGTGGCACATTTACGTACGCCGGTTTAAGCAGCAAACTCGGCCAACCGTTTTTACTAAACGGCACGGTCACCGCACGAAATAAACAGTCCAACACGACACAAAATTATCAAGGTGCTTACGCCAAACTCGATGGCGGCAGTGTAGCGTTAAGCGATCTCGTAGGAGGAACACCGAGTGCGCTCGGTGATTTTATCGCGCCGCATAGTTTGACCTTTAGCAATGGTGCCGCAACGTTTTCACCAGCCAGCGCGATCTATCAAATGAACGCCGCCAACGCGCCACTTGCCATTCAATTACAAGCGACGGCCAGCGACAGCGACGGCATCACCGGCAACGGAACAAGCGCCGCCACCATGGACTTTCGGCTCGGGCGATTATCACTTTCCAATGCCTACGGCCCTGAATTACTCGCACTAATCATACCGCTTCGCACCGAGTACTTTGACGGCAACCGTTACCGCGTAAACACGTTGGATAATTGCAGCACCTATAACGGAAGCAATGCGTCACTCGCCAACTTCAACGGCAATTTGAATAGCGGCGAAACGATGATCAATTCACCGCTATCCACTGCAACCGTCGTTCTCGGCAATGCACTTAACAACGCACCGTTACAACTCAGCGCACCGGGCCAAAATAACGATGGCAACACCACCGTATCACTGGCCGTACCCAGTTGGCTGCAATTCGATTGGAACAACACCGCCAGCGCGCAAACCCCCAGCGCCATCGCCACCTTCGGCCGCTATCGCGGATCCGATCGAATAATTTACTGGAAAGAAAAACGCTGACTTGAAGTCAGCGTTTTGTTTGACAACTAATTAACAACTATCGCCAGACTTAGGCCAACACGCTCTAGCCCCCCACGTTCTTGCACCAGCCTGGTTAATCGTCAAAGTACCATCGCTCGCGGGTTGAGCACCCGTTGGCGTTGCCGTCAACGTATAAGTTCCAGCGGCTAGGCCATTTAATTGCAATGTGTAGTAAGCCGTCCCGCCTTCGACCGGAACTTGATCGGTAAATACTCCTCCTGCACCTAACGCCGCCCCTGCGTACGAAAAGTTATTCGTCGCACGAAAGCGCTCCATCGACGCGGCTGCCGCTTGCAACGCGGCCATACCATCCGCGCGACGTGCGCGGATGGTGTAGTTCTGGTAAGCGGGCAACGCAATCGAAGTCAATATGCCCAGTATGGCTACGACGATCATCAATTCCATTAAGGTAAAACCGAGCGATTTTTTCATAATACGCATCCTATTAGTTATGTCGCCACTTAGCTCGCGTGAGCCGTGAAGTCGAATCACATTTAATCGCACTGCTTAGATTCACCGTACCGACCAATAGCTGTTTACTGGTCTCGCAATCTGAATCCGGGTCATCAGGCTTAGTCGGGTCATGAATGGTACGCGTTTCACCGGTGTCAATAATTTGCGGAGGGATCAAACCACAGGTGGCACAATTGGTATCGAGCGCACGATCATCTATGGTTGTGCCAAAAATCGCGGGATTTCCGTCAATCACATTGACCGCATACAAACGACTAGTACCTTTATTTCCCGAGCAATCGGTTCCACCCGACGCCGTTCCGGGTGGTAAATAGGTCGTGAAATAAAGCACATTATCAAACGTCAACGATTCAGCCAGAACCTTTTCCCCCGTTCCGGTTAATCTCAAATACCAACCATGTGTCGCAGCATCGACCGCAACGGTAGCTGTAGTGCCGGCGATAGAGGTGATGTCGGCTAAGTCGGCTTCGCTCACATCTTTTTTGATGGTATTTGTGAAGACACCGAAATCACGTATCGAGTAGAAACGATCTTTGATTGCCGTTTCTAAAGGATGTTCGCGATAACCAGAACCAATATTCACCGCAATAAAACGTTGACCATTGGTACGAACAATAAGCGCGGAGTCAACTGACGGATAGAAACGACGATTATTCTCCTTTAATGCGCTAACGGGTTGGAAATGAGCTAACCGCCCCCCAGTTATCACACCGTTATTAGCGATGTCGAAACGAAATACTTGCGCGGCGGTATCAGACACATAAAAGTGGTCCGCCAATCCGTCGGAGTTCAGGTCCACCGCCCGTACATCGCTTGGAACACTATTCATTCCCGTTACGGCCGTTAAAGGACCACCACCATCCGGATCCATCGAAGAATCCCATAATTTTGTACCGGTTAATAGGTCAACAGCGTAAACGACGTTGCCAATATCATCGCTTTGTGCATCGCCATTAGTGTCCTGATCGATATCGTAGCCACCACCAAATAGTGCCACCACTTTATTGCCACCTGTTGTCGGCATTTTAACGATCGTTGGCACCGACCATGTCTGGCTTAATTTGGCAAAATCAGCACTGCCACCGTCAATTATGTACATTAATTTGGGAGCATCAGGATTACTAATGTCGAAGGTATAATATTGATCACCGCCGCGACGCATACCCACCATCAAGTACGCTTTATCCGTACCGACATCAATAGCACCGTTGTTGTCGCTATCTACACGATAAATGGATACGGTTGAATCCATACCGTAAGGGCGAGGATCTCCTTCATTATTACGACGTAGTATTTGTAAGTTCGGCAGCAAAGACTTGGGGATAAAAGCCCACGCTTCCGTACCCGCCGTTGTATCGGCGTTGATTGACTGCAAATAACCATGATTCGTAGCGACATAAACACGTAACGTTTCCGTAGCACCCGATTTATAACGAATGAGCGTCGGTTTCGAGTGGAGAGGATCTCCCATCACATTATTGGCATCAGTAATACTGCCATCGGAATTAGAGTCGTCGACATCAACACCAAGCGCCCAATCGACAATTTGATCGCGTTCTGATGTCGTTGAAACACCAAACACCGACGGCAATAACGTTTTAGTTAACGAATTACCAGTCGTCAGCGTCACATTCGTATTACCGGTAATGTTTGAATAGACCTTTCTTGCCGCAGTTAACTTGGACGCAGCTCCCCCCAATGATGGGTCGTTACCATCAATGTCAGGAGACCAATAACTCTTCGAGGTGGCAATAAATTGATCAGAAGCGCCATCCACAGCAACCGCCCCATTAGCGTCGACAATATTTCCCCCCACCAACTTATACAGTTTTAAATTACCCGGCCAACGAGGTGTAATGGTTGGCCCAAATAATGAGAAATAAAGTTGATTCAAGTGAGCCGTTCGGTTGGCCTGACTTACCGTCACACCTGCAGAAACGAAAGTTGCGTTGGCTTGCAGAATACGACTCACAATATCGTTAAAAGCATCAAGCAAGCTGTCTGTGCTGTTGGCTTCAT
>CAZYUS010000142.1:0-5377 GCA_964650615.1 uncultured Pseudomonadaceae bacterium
AGCAGTTATTCATGGTCAGCAGTGTATCCGGTCGAAACGCCGCGCCTCGCCGGTGCGACGTTAGTGGCCGGTAGTGATGCGCCGGTTGATAGCCGTGATCCGCGTCCGTTTGTGAATATCGCCGCCGGTGTGACGCGCGCTTCTGCTGGCGGCTTGCCGTACAACGCGGCGCAGCGTACCTCGTTAGCGGAATTATTAGCGGCCTACACCATTAACGGCGCCAAAGCGACGCGACGCGATGCGATCAGTGGTTCAATTGAAAAAAATAAATCGGCCGATTTTATCGTGCTGGATCGCAATTTATTTGATTTAGCCGCCAGCGGCCACGCCGAACAAATTGCCGAAACAGAAGTGGAATTAACGGTGTTTCAAGGCGAAAAAGTGTACGAAAAGTAATTAAGTCGTATTGGATGGTCAGTTGCAATATCTGCAACTGACCACCGATTCACAGATCTTTTTTCTTCATCACGCGACTCTTTTCGCGTTGCCATTCACGTTCTTTGCTGGTGTCACGTTTATCGTGTTCTTGTTTACCCTTCGCAATACCGATCTCGACTTTAACGTGATTATTTTTCCAGTACAGCGCTAACGCGATCGCGGTGTAACCTTCACGTTCGATCGAGCGGCCAATTTTGACAATTTCGGTTTTATTGAGCAGCAATTTACGCGTGCGCAGCGGATCCGGAATAATGTGCGTCGAAACCGTCGGCAACGGCGTAATGAGTGCGCCGAATAAAAAAGCCTCGCCTCCCTTAAGCAACACATAACTGTCGGTTAAATTCACTTTGTTGGCGCGCAGCGATTTGACTTCCCAGCCTTGCAGTGCCACACCGGCTTCAAAACGATCTTCGATGTAGTAATCGAACTTTGCCTTGCGGTTTAAAATGATTGTACCTTGGCTGGTCGATTCGGCTTTCTTGGCGGACATACGTGGGCTCCCTAGGGGGCGCTGAGTATAACGGTTAGAATGGCATCTGTTGAGGAGTCCGGATATGCCCCGTATTTACCGCGAAGCCATCGTGCCGTACCGCTGCGCGCAAATGTTTGTGCTGGTCAATGATGTCAAACGCTACCCCGAATTTTTACCCGGTTGTGCGGCCGCCGATATTTTGCAGCACAGCGAGCATGCGATGAAGGCGCGGCTGACGCTGTCCAAATCAGCGTTTCGCCACACGTTTGTGACGCAGAACCGTTGGATAGAAAACGAACGCATTGATATGCATTTGGCCGAAGGGCCGTTTAAACAATTACAAGGACAATGGCGATTTGAATCACTCGGTCATGCCTGCAAAGTGTCAGTGACGATTGATTTTGAATTTGCCTCGCTGTTAGGCAGTTTGGCGTTAAGTGCGGCGTTGCCGCGAGTAGTGGCCACCATCATGGATGCTTTTTTGCAACGTGCCAGAGTGATTTATCAACATGAAACCCGCGATCAACGTTGAAGTGGTTTACGCACAGCCGACGCAGCAGTGGCGGCAAACGCTGACACTGCCAAGCGGAGCGACGGTACGTGACGCCATCGAACAAAGTGGCGTGGCGGCGACCATCCCAGAATGGAATTGGAGCGATGTCAAAGTCGGCATTTATTCGCGTCCGGTCGCGCTAGAACAAACCTTGCGCGATCGTGATCGCGTTGAGTTGTATCGTCCGATTCTTATCGATCCTAAAGAAGCGCGCCGTCAACGCGCGAAAAAAAAATAATCATGCGTTTACTCTATACACTTTTTTTTCTATTACTGCTGCCGTTTATTGTTGCGCGATTGTGGTGGAAGGGACGAAAAAATCCTGGCTATCAGCAACGGTTAGCCGAGCGTTTTGGTTTTTTCGTGCCACCTTCACAACGCGGTGGTATTTGGGTGCACGCCGTTTCGGTGGGTGAAACGTTGGCGGCGTTACCGCTTATTGAACAATTGTTACAACGCTATCCGCAATTTCCGATCACCGTTACCACCACCACACCAACGGGATCCGAACGCGTGCGCGCGGCATTAGGGTCGCGCGTTTTTCATGTCTATTCACCTTACGATTTGCCGCTTTGTGTGGCCAATTTTTTGCGCCGTGTTCAACCGCGTCTTTGTCTTATCATGGAAACTGAATTGTGGCCGACCATGGTGGCAACGAATGCGCGTTTTGGCGTCAAAACCATGGTGGTGAATGCGCGCTTGTCAGCGCGATCGGCGCGTGGTTATCGGCGTTTTTCGTGTTTAACCAAACCGATGTTGCAGCAGTTGGATGGCATTGCCGCACAACAATCCACTGACGCGCGTCGGTTTTTGCGTTTGGGGGCCAATTCGGCCATCGTGCACGTGACGGGTTCGATTAAATCGGATGTCAAGACAACGGATGCACAACGATGTGCCGGTCAAACGTTACGGGCAAGTTTGGGACACGATCGTTACGTATTCATCGCCGCCAGCACACACGATGGCGAAGAAACACTCATTTTGTCGGCGTTCGCGCAATTAAAAACGCAGCATCGCGAGGCTGTTTTGATTTTGGTGCCGCGCCATCCCGAACGTTTTGCGCCGGTCACCTTGTTGGCGCAACAAACCGAAATGCGTGTCGCGAGCCGCGCGCAAAACAATAGCGACCGGGATACCGACATTGTTATTGGTGACACAATGGGTGAGTTGATGGCGATGTATGCCGCATCCGATGCCGCGTTTATCGGTGGCTCGCTAGTGCCGCGCGGAGGCCATAATTTATTAGAACCCGCAGCGTGGGGTTTGCCATTGATCCAAGGGCCACACACCTTTAATTTTGCAGTGTTAACCAAACAATTTTTCAAGGCCAATGCGGTTACGATTGTGCAAAACGATGCGCAGTTGTTGTCGGCAATGTTATTGTTTTCCGATAAATCGCAACGTGAGGTGTGGGGGCAGCGCGCGTTAGCCGAATTGCAACGACAACGTGGCGCTTTGCCGCGTGTAATCTCATTAATTGATCATCATCTTACGTAGGAGCGATTCACAAATTGCCCCTACGACGCAAACAAAAACGGCGCGATAATCGCGCCGTTTTCTTACCCGCTAAAATTTAATTTAACCAGGTGTTGACTTGTGCAATATCGGCTTCGCTTAACGCGCCGGTCGCACCTTTCAAACGTAAGATATTCAACACATAATCATAACGTGCGCGTGACAAATTTTTCTTCGCGTTATACAACTGCGAAGTGGCTTGCAATACGTCAACAATGGTACGTGTGCCAACTTCAAATCCAGCTTGCGTGGCTTCTAGTGCGCTTTGCGCCGACACCACCGCTTGCGAAAACGCTTTCACTGAGGCAATCGCGGCGTTGGTGCCTAAATACGCACTGCGTGCATCACGCACCGCTTGGCGATGTGACGCTTCCATATTTTGGCTGGCTTCAACATAACTGTATTCGGCAGCGTTAACGGCGGCATTAGTGCGGCCACCAGAAAATAGCGGCACCGTTAATTTCACGCCGACGGTGGTCGTAGTTCCGGCATCGATATCCGGCATAAACTCTTTGCCGGTTTTGTCTTTGCCCCACGTAGCGCTGGCATCCAATGTAGGTAAATGACCGGCGAAATTGCGTTTGATTTCCTGCCGCGCAATTTCAGTTTCGAGACGTTTACCAAGCAAGCCTAAATTATTTTCTTCAGCCGCTTTAACCCAATCATCGACGCTGGCTGGCTCAGGACTGTTCAAGGGTAAGTCCGCTTTCAATACGCTCAAACTATTGTAATAACTGCTGGTGATTTGGCGCAGCGCTTCGTTGGTGTTGTCGAGTGCATTTTGCGCAGCAATTAATTGCGCTTGTGCCGAATCGTAACGTGCTTTGGCTTCATGCACGTCAGTGATTGCAATTAAACCAACGTTATAGCGTTGTTGCGTTTGTTCTAATTGCTGACCGACTGATTTTAATTCGGCTTCAGCAAATTCAACGCCATCTTTCGCCGCCAACACATTGAAATACGCCTCTGCAACGCGCGTGATCAAGCCTTGTAATTGCGCTTGCAAACCTAAACGTGCAGCTTCTGAACGTTTACCGGCTTGCGATAAACTGATCCACGTATCGTGATGATAGAGTTGCTGAGTCAATGTTAAATCATAAGACGAATTATATGAGTGCTTCTCAACCGTCACATTGGGATCGGTTTGTGAAGGTCCCTCGCTGTTAACCTTAGTCACACCCACCGAACCGTTTAATTGCGGCAACAACGCCGAACGCGCTTGTGTTTCACCTTGTTCAGTGGCTTTAGTGCGGGCATCCGAAGCTAAATAAGTCGGATCGTTTTGCAACGCGGCGCGATAAACCTCCAGCAAATTTTCGGCGCTGGCTATTTGGGGCAAAGCAAAGCTAATCGCTAAAGAAAGCGGGGCAAGTATAAGCTTGCGCATGATTTTTCCTTGTGGGCAGTACAAAAATAAGAGACGACAGCAGATGAAGCGAAAACGGCTGCGATAATCAGCAGCCGTTGAAATGGGAAGTGTTGAGACGATTTCAAGCCCGAGCGAGAGCCGGCCTTGGCGGCAAACTTAGAACGTGAAGTTCGAACCTTGTGAGGCGTTGATAAGACGCGGCACCACCGTTTCAAACAAGTTCTCCTCAGTCCACGCATTATCGCTGACGCGGGTAATCAGTTTGGCGGTCATCGCCGGTTCGTTGCCTTCGATGGCAAACAAGCGACCACCGACTTTCAGGCTACGTTTAAAACTATCGGGCACCCGCGCGATCGAGCCGGTTACGGCGATCGCATCATAGGGGGCGTAATGCTCCCAACCGGCGGCGGCATCAGCCACTTCCAGCGTCACTTTGTGGGCCAAATGCAGCGCTTTTAACTGCGTTTGAGCGGCGGTGACGAAATCCGGGAAGATATCGACGCTGTACACATGGCGCGCGAGACTGGCGAGCAGAGCAGTCAAATAACCGCTGCCGGTACCAATTTCGAGCACCGCATCGGTCGGTTTAACCGCCAACGCTTGCAATACGCGGCCTTCTTCGCGTGGGCACATCATGTCTTGACCGTGGCCAAGCGGCACGCGGACGTCGGCAAAGGCCATCGATTTATAAGCAGCCGGCACGAATTGTTCGCGCGGCACGGCGGCCAATAAATCCAGAACACGGGCATCCAACACATCCCAGGTACGAACCTGTTGCTCGACCATATTAAAGCGGGCTTTTTCGATATTCATGGGTTTCGCTAGTGACGTTTAGAACGGGCCACCGAGCAACCTTGGCTATCGCGTTGTGAGCGAACGCAGACTAGGTGCCGATGACATGACGAACAAGACGCTAAGTGTAACAGATTATGAGGTTTTTCGTGAATTTGGACCGCTGGATTGGCGCTGTTCCATGTGATCCGCGTCAAGTGCTTCATCGTTTTTAGGCGGCCGGACGGGTATAGTTTGC
>CAZYUS010000142.1:5387-7239 GCA_964650615.1 uncultured Pseudomonadaceae bacterium
GCGCCGTGAATTTTTGCTGAAATTTCGCCCATTTTTTTTAAGGTTTTGTCGATGAATGCCGTACCGGAAAATTTTTTAAGTTCTCGCGCCAGCTTGTCTGAAGATTGCACTCGTCCGTTTCCGGCCTCGAAAAAAATTTACGTCACCGGTTCGCGCGACGATATTCGCGTGCCGATGCGTGAAATTGCCGTCAGTGATACACCGACCGCGAAAGGCGCGGAAAAAAATGCCAGCGTAACGGTTTACGATACATCGGGACCGTATAGCGATCCGAATGCGCAGATTGATATTCGCAAAGGTTTGCCGCGTGGTCGCGAACATTGGATCAACGAGCGTAATGACACCGAATTATTAAGCGATTTCAGTTCGCATTATGGTCGTGAACGTAATAACGATGCGTCGCTATCGTCGCTACGTTTCGAATTTTTACACACGCCACGTCGCGCCAAAGCCGGTGCCAATGTCTCGCAAATGTACTATGCCAAGCAGGGCATTGTTACGCCCGAAATGGAATACATTGCCATCCGTGAAAATTCGCGGATTGATGCGCTGCGTGAAGCGGGCATGCTGCATACCCAACATCGTGGTGAAAGTTATGGTGCCGCGATTCCGAAAATTATTACACCAGAATTTGTTCGTCAGGAAGTCGCGCGTGGTCGTGCGATTATTCCAGCCAATATCAACCACCCTGAAGTCGAACCGATGATTATCGGGCGCAATTTTTTGGTGAAAATTAACGGTAACATCGGCAACTCGGCCGTCACCTCGTCGATTGAAGAAGAAGTCGATAAATTGGTGTGGGGGATACGCTGGGGGGCCGACACCATGATGGATTTATCGACCGGCAAAAATATCCACGAAACGCGTGAGTGGATTATCCGCAATTCGCCAGTGCCGGTTGGCACGGTGCCGATTTATCAAGCATTGGAAAAAGTCAACGGCAAAGCGGAAGAGTTAACGTGGGAATTATTCAAAGATACCTTGATTGAACAAGCCGAACAAGGCGTCGATTATTTTACGATTCATGCCGGTGTATTATTGCGTTACGTGCCATTGACGGCGAAACGCATGACCGGGATTGTTTCGCGCGGTGGTTCGATCATGGCGAAGTGGTGTTTGGCGCACCACAAAGAAAATTTCTTGTATACCCATTTCGAAGAAATTTGCGAGATCATGAAAGCTTACGACGTGAGCTTCTCGCTCGGTGATGGTCTTCGTCCTGGTTCGTTGTATGATGCCAACGATGAAGCGCAATTCGGCGAATTAAAAACGCTGGGCGAACTCACGAAAATTGCGTGGAAACATGACGTGCAAACCATGATTGAAGGCCCCGGCCATGTGCCGATGCAGTTAATTAAAGAAAATATGGATAAGCAGTTGCAATACTGTGACGAAGCGCCGTTTTACACACTGGGGCCGCTGACGACCGATATTGCACCGGGTTACGATCACATCACGTCGTCGATCGGTGCGGCCATGATCGGTTGGTTTGGCTGCGCGATGTTGTGTTACGTCACGCCCAAAGAGCATTTGGGGCTACCCAATAAAAAAGATGTGAAAGACGGGGTCATGGCTTACAAGATCGCGGCTCACGCCGCCGATCTGGCCAAGGGGCATCCCGGCGCGCAATTACGCGACAATGCTTTGTCAAAAGCGCGTTTCGAATTTCGTTGGGAAGATCAATTTAATTTATCACTTGATCCGGATACCGCTCGTGAATTCCATGACGCGACCTTGCCCAAAGACGCGCATAAAGTAGCGCACTTCTGTTCCATGTGCGGGCCGCATTTTTGTTCAATGAAAATAACGCAAGAAGTGCGTGATTTTGCTGATAAACATGGCGGTGAATTAA
>CAZYUS010000143.1:0-7032 GCA_964650615.1 uncultured Pseudomonadaceae bacterium
GAGTGAATACCCCATTTCTGGTGCGGTGTAATCCAGTTCGCAACGTATTCTTTATTACCGTTCGGTTTGTGATTCAAAATCGGTTTAATCGTTTTCAAATCGACCGGCGGTTTGTACGTGACAAAACCTTCACCGAATCCGAGCATCCATTGGTGATCTTGATAGAACTGTTGGCGACCGGTCAGTGTACGCCACGGAATCAACTCATGAACGTTGGTGTAACCGGCGTTATAGCTAACGTGTTCATCTTCAAGACCTGACCATGTCGGTGACGAAATGATCTTACGTGGTTGCGCTTGAATGTCGCGGAAACGGATCTTCTCGTGCTCTTTGCCAACCGCCAAATGGCTGTGATCGCGGCCGGTGAATTTAGAAATCGCTTCCCACGATTTCACCGCCACGTGACCATTGGTTTCCGGAGCCAACATCAAAATGACTTCTGCGGCGTCGATATCGGATTCGATACGCGGCAAGCCTTTGCTGACGCCTTCTTCTTGCACGGTGCGATTTAATTCGGCGAGATCATGCACTTCGGTTTCGGTGTTCCAGCTAATGCCTTTACCACCGTTGCCGACCTTACTCATCAAGGGGCCGAGTGAGGTGAATTTCTTGTACGTGCTCGGATAATCGCGTTCGATCACCATCATCACCGGCGCGGTTTTGCCAGGAATTAAATCGATCTCACCTTTTTTCCACTCTTTCGGGATCGGACCTTGCGCCAATTCTGCCGGTGTATCGTGTTGCATCGGCATGGTGACCAGATCTTTCTCGACGCCCAAATGGCCGACGCACACTTCGGAGAATTTACGCGCGATACCTTTGTAAATTTCCCAGTCACTGCGTGATTCCCACGAGGGGTCAATGGCAGCGGACAACGGATGAATAAACGGATGCATATCCGAGGTATTCATATCGTTCTTTTCGTACCATGTGGCGGTCGGTAACACGATGTCCGAATACAATGCCGTCGTCGACATACGGAAATCCAACGTCACCAACAGATCGAGTTTACCTTCGGTGGCGTTATCGACCCATTGCACTTCGGTCGGTTTTTCGCCGCCTTCTTCGCCCAAATTTTTACCCTGCACGCCGTGTTTGGTACCGAGCAAATACTTGAGGAAATACTCGTGGCCTTTACCGCTGGAACCGAGCAAGTTCGAACGCCAGACAAACAAGTTGCGTGGGAAGTTGGCCGGATTTTCCGGTTGTTCGCACGACATATGCATCGCGCCCGATTTCAGTTGTTCACACGCGAACTGGATCGGATCTTTTCCGGCGGCGGCGGCATCTTTAGTGATATGCAACGGGTTACGCGACAATTGCGGAGCCGATGGCAACCACCCCATGCGTTCAGCGCGCACGTTGTAATCAATCAATGAGCCAGGGAAATCTTTTTTGTCGGCCAGCGGCGACAAAATTTCATTCACCGATAATTTTTCGTAACGGTATTGACCGGTGTGAGCATAGAAGAACGACGTACCGTTCATATGACGTGGCGGACGATGCCAGTCGGTAGCGAAAGCGAGCGGTACCCAACCGGTTTGCGGACGCAATTTTTCTTGACCAACATAGTGCGCCCAACCGCCACCGCTTTGACCGATACAACCGCACATGATCAACATATTGATCAACGCGCGGTAGTTCATGTCCATGTGATACCAGTGGTTCATCGCCGCGCCGACGATGATCATGGATTTACCCTTGGTCTTGTCGGCGTTGTCAGCGAATTCGCGCGCTACTTTGATGATCATTTCTTTACGCACGCCGGTGATTTTCTCGGCCCATGCTGGCGTAAACGGTTTGTCGTCATCATAGTTTTTGGCGCAGTTCGCGTCATTGAATCCGTTATCGACACCGTAGTGCGCAATCATCAAGTCAAACACGGTAGCGACAAAGGCCTCACTGCCATCGGCCAATTTCACTTTGCGCGCTGGTACTTTATGCACCAGCAAATCGTCGCGTTTGTCGTTGACGAAATGTTCGGTCGCGCGGTTGCCGAAATACGGGAACGCAACATCCACCACCGAATCATGTTTGTCTTTTAATGACAAACGTAATTTGGTTGCTTGGCCACCGTTAGCTTCTTTTTCTTCCAAATTCCACTTTGCGCTTTTGTCCCAACGGAAGCCGATGGAACCGTTTGGCACCGTGATTTGATCTGCGGCATTTTCGTCGTAACCAAGCGTTTTCCAATCGGCATTTTGATCTTGTTGCACATTGCCGCTTAAATCGGAAGCACGTAAGAAGCGACCGGTTTTTAGCGTTGCTCCGTCGTGTTTATCAAGCACGACCAACAACGGCATGTCGCTGTACTGGCGCAAGTAGTCAGTGAAATACTGGCTCGGCTTGTCTAAATGGAATTCTTTCAAAATGACGTGGCCAAACGCCATACCGAGTGCACTGTCGGTACCTTGTTTAACGTGTAACCACATATCGGTGAGTTTCGAGACTTCGGCGTAATCTGGCGTAATCGAAACCGTTTTAGCACCTTTATAACGCACTTCGGTGAAGAAGTGAGCGTCCGGTGTACGCGTTTGCGGAACGTTGGAACCCCACGCAATAATGTAATTGGAGTTGTACCAATCGGCCGATTCCGGCACGTCGGTTTGCTCGCCCCAAATTTGCGGCGACGACGGCGGCAAATCGCAATACCAATCGTAGAAGCTTAAGCACACGCCCCCAATCAAACTTAAATACCGTGCACCGGCCGCATACGACACCATCGACATGGCCGGGATCGGCGAGAAGCCGATGACACGATCAGGACCGTGAACTTTTGCGGTGTACACGTTAGACGAGGCAATTAACTCGTTCACTTCGTCCCACGTCGTGCGCACAAAACCACCCATACCGCGTGCGCGTTTATATTGTTTGGATTTGTTTTCGTCGCCAGCAATGCTGGCCCACGCGTTTACCGGGTCTTTGTGTTGCGCGCGCGCTTCTCGCCATAACGACAACAGGGCGCTGCGCATCATCGGGTATTTCACGCGATTGGCGCTGTAGATGTACCACGAATAGCTGGCACCGCGTTGGCACCCACGTGGCTCATGATTGGGTAAATCTGGGCGTGTACGCGGATAGTCGGTTTGCTGGGTTTCCCACGTGACGATGCCGTTCTTGACATAAATTTTCCAACTGCACGAACCGGTGCAGTTTGTACCATGCGTCGAACGAACAATTTTGTCGTGCTGCCAACGGTTGCGATAACCGTCTTCCCAGCCGCGACTTTCAAAACGCTTTTCGCCATGATCATTGGAAAAGCTTTCCGGATCGCGACGATTGAGAAATTTCAATTTATCAAGAAAATGACTCATACCTGTTGCTCCTCATCTCAAAGCAATACCGGATGGGGCTTGCGCCACATCCGGTGTTTCGTTTTTTTAAAACTTACGGGTTTTTAATTGCACTGTTTTTGCGCAAATAGAACCACCAATTCAACACCAAACACACGGCATAAAACGCCGCGAATCCATACATGGCCACTTCAGGCGTACCGGCCTTGATTTGACCTTTAATCACTTCCGGCGCAATGAACGAACCGTAAGCCGCTACTGCCGAAGTCCACCCTAAAACCGGACCCGCTTGTTCGCGATCAAAAATCACGCCCACGGTGCGGAATGTTGATCCGTTACCAATGCCCGATGCGGCAAACAACACCACGAACACGATTAAAAACTGACCAAAATAAATTTCGGGCGTGGCGGAATGCCATGCTTGTTGCATGACGTAACCGGCATAAATCGACGCAATAACCATAACGGCTGAAATAAATTGCGTCACAATCGAGCCGCCTATTTTATCTGAAATCCAACCACCAACGGGACGAATTAATGCACCAACGAAGGGGCCGATCCACGCGTAGGTCAGTGCGCTGGGCGCATTCGGATTTTTGACGTTATGAACCCATTCATTGGTTACCGGATCCAGCGTATGTTGATTGCCGAAAATCACCGTAATCGACAATGGTAATGCCATCGAGAAACCGATAAATGAACCAAAAGTCACCACATAAAGTGCGGTCATTGACCATGTGTGTTGATTGCTGAAAATTTTAAATTGACGCGCAATGCCGGCTTTCATTTCGCCGAACGCCGCTATTTTCAGTACCAATAACATCGCGATCATGGTCAACGGCAACGCCACCCACATATTCAGCAAACCCAATCCGCTCGGTGCCGGTAAATACAGATACAGCCCCAAACCTCCCACTAGTAAGCCCAAGAAATACAACCACAAAATTTTGGCATACGCGTGACGACGGCGATCGATATTGGGCGATACCGTACGTAAGTTGTGCATACCGAAATAAGCGAAAAACGACACAGGAACAAGGATCACAACCCAAAGAAAGCCGGCATTCTGTACAAAAGTTTGTGTACCGGCCGCGATTTTTCCGAACAACCATCCGGAATCTTTTTGCAACTCCATCGCGCCACCCGCTAGCGATCCAAATATGCCGGCAGTCATCACGATGGGGATCAAGATCTGCATGGCGGTAACACCAAAGTTACCTAATCCGGCATTGATACCGAGGGCAGTTCCTTGCAAACGCTTGGGAAAGAAACTCGAAATATTGGCCATTGATAACGCGAAATTGCCACCACCGAAGCCGGACAACAGCGCCATCAACTGAAACACATACAGCGGCGTATCTTTACTCTGTAGCGCCATCCCCGTGCCTAGTGCCGGAATAATGAGCAATACAGTGGTTAAAAACTTAGTGTTACGACCACCGGACAATCGAATCATAAACGACGCAGGAATACGTAGCGTCGCGCCCGAAAGCCCTGCGATGGCCGTTAAGGAAAAGAGTTCTTCCTGACTAAACGGAAAGCCCAGATTAGACATTTGTACCGCGATAATGCCCCACATCAACCAAATGGCGAAACTGCAAAACAAACTGGGAACCGAGATCCATAGGTTCTGATAAGCAATCGGTTCGCCTTGCGTTTTCCAAAAAGCGTCATCCTCGGGATGCCATTGATCAACGATCCGGCGGCCGGAGTGGGCAACTAAAGGTGTTGCAGTTTTGTTATCTGACATGATGAATAGACTCTTAGCCTTAACTTATTGATTCAGTTTATGAAGTTCGACCGGCAGCGCTTCGCCACGGTGACGGCCCATCAAGGTGGTGTAGCGCACTTCCGTGAAGTACATCCAAATCAGCGACACCCAGGTGATACCGTACATCAACATAAAGGCCGACGAACGCACGCCGGTTAAATCCATCAATGCACCGAACATCACCGGCAGAACGAATCCGCCAAGCCCCCCGGCCAAACCAACAACGCCAGACACGACGCCCATGTGACGCGGGTATTCGTCCGAAATATATTTGTAGACCGACGCTTTACCAAAGGCCATGGCAACGCCGACCAAGAATAGCAGGCCGGTGAAAACATACTCATTGAGACCAACATGGAAAGTGCGCGGGCCGTTAACGGTTTGCACCACGAAATCGGTTTGCGGATAAGACAGCAAGAAGAAGCAGATCCAACATACCCACAATACCCACCACGTTACGCTGTGAGCGCCGTATTTATCGGAGAACCAACCGCCGATGGCGCGCAATACGCCCCCCGGCAAGGAGAACGAGGCTGCCAGCAACGCCGCGATGCGGATATCAAAGCCGTATTCGCCGATATAGTATTTGGTCATCCACAGCGCCAAGCCGACGTAGCCACCGAACACCAATGAATAGTATTGGCAGTAACGCAACACATTCGGATCGCGCAGCACTTCAAGTTGCTCGCGGAAGCTGACATTCGACGAAATACGGTGCGACTTGTCATCAAAGGTAAAGAACCAGAACGCGATCGCCGTTATAAGCATCGCCACCGCATAGATTTGCGGCACGTAATTCCATCCCCAGGCCACCACGACTACCGGTGCGACAAATTTGGTCACCGCCGCACCGGAGTTACCGGCACCGAAAATGCCCATGGCCAACCCTTGTTGTTGGCGATCGAACCATTTAGCGACGTATGCGATACCGACCGAGAAGGAACCACCCGCCAAGCCGACAAACAATCCCAACGTCAAGAATTGCCAATATTCGGTCGCGTATGAGATCAAATAAATCGGAATAACCGTGACCAGCATCAGCACAAAAAATACGATGCGACCACCCAAGCGGTCGGTCAAAAAGCCCAGCGGCAAACGAATTAGCGAGCCGGACAACACCGGCATCGCAGCCAGTAGGCCGAATTGCGTTTCGTTCAGACTTAACAGTGCCTTGATCGGAATACCGATCACCGCAAACATCATCCACACGGCGAAGCAAACGGTGAACGCGACAGTGCTGGCCCAACACACGGCCCATTGTTGATATTTTTTATCCGACATGATGTTCCCCGGACGGTTGATTGGCGACGGAAGCGAGAGTGCAAAATATAGGGCTATTCTTTTTTGATGGGCATCAAGCAATCCTGTGTTGCCCGAGGTAACCCGATTGAGTTTGATCACAGTCAAACGAGTGACTAGGCTAGCCGCTTACAAAAGCGTCGTAAACAAAACCTGCGAGAAAAATAGTATGCCTCAGCGTGCGCAACGCGATCTCAGTCATTTATTCGAGCGCAATATCGAATGGACAAAACGCAAAACTCGTGACGACCCCGGTTACTTCACGCGCATGGTCGGTCAACAGCGCCCCAATTATTTGTGGATCGGCTGTTCCGACAGCCGCGTTACCGCCAATGACATTCTCAATCTCGACCCCGGTGAAGTGTTTGTTCATCGCAACATCGCCAACATCGCTCACAGCAGTGACATGAATTTACTGGCGGTGCTGGAGTATGCGGTGAATGTATTGCACGTGCAGCACATCATTATCTGCGGGCATTACAACTGTGGCGGCATCGAACGCGCGCTTGGTGACGAGCGCAATGCGCTGGTCGATTATTGGTTACAGCCCATCGTGATGCTGTACCGCAAACACAATGCCGCCTTCACCCAAAAACTGGACCGCCGCGCGCAAATCAATCGTATGTGCGAAATCAATATCGAAATGCAAGTGCGGCGCGTCGCCACGAC
>CAZYUS010000144.1:0-6991 GCA_964650615.1 uncultured Pseudomonadaceae bacterium
CCTGTGATGTGCTGCAGGGCAAAGTCGCTGAAGTCGGTACGCCCGATCTCGTCATCTGCGTGGTCGATGCCACCAACCTGCGTCGCAACTTGCGCTTGGTGCTGGCGGTAAAACGCTTAGGCATTCCGGTGGTGGTGGCGGTCAATATGATGGACATGGCCAAAGCACGTGGTCTTGCCATCGATCTCGATAAATTAAGCGAGCGGCTGCAATGCCCAGTGGTGGCCACCGTGGCGACGCGCACGCACGGCGCCGAAGCACTCGCCAATGTGCTCGATCAAACCCACAGCTGGCAGCAAGGTTATGCCTTGCCGCCGCAAACGGTGGCTGACGATCATCAACACGTGCAACAGATCTTGCGCGACATGGGGCTGGACAATGTGTTGCCTAATGCCTTTAGCGATCGCGTTGATCAATTCACTTTGCATCCGGTTGTCGGGCCGCTGTTATTGCTGCTGATTTTGTTTTTAATTTTTCAAGCGGTGTTTTCATGGGCCGAATGGCCGATGACACAAATCGAAAATCTCACCGCGTGGGGTGGCGAACAATTAAACACGTGGTTGCCGGATAACTTATTGCGCAGTTTACTGGTCGATGGCGTGATCGCCGGTCTCGGTGGCGTGGTGGTTTTCTTGCCGCAAATTGTGATTTTGTTTTTCTTTATTTTGATGTTAGAAGAATCCGGTTATTTACCGCGCGCGGCGTTTTTGCTCGATCGATTAATGGGCGGTGTTGGTTTGTCAGGCCGTTCGTTTATTCCCTTGTTATCGAGTTTCGCGTGCGCCATTCCAGGCATCATGGCGACACGCACCATACAAAATGATCGCGATCGGTGGGTCACCATTATGATCGCGCCGTTGATGACCTGTTCGGCGCGTTTGCCGGTATATGCATTGTTAATTGGCGCGTTTATTCCCGAACGTGACGTGTGGTTCGGTTTATCGTTACAAGGATTGATTTTATTTGCCTTATACGGCGGCGGCATTGTGTCGGCATTAGCCGTGGCGTGGGTGATGAAACGCATTAATGCGCGCAACGAAGTGCGCCAGTTGATGATGGAATTGCCGTCGTATCACTGGCCGGCCGCGCGCAATATCCTGATTGGATTATCGCAACGTGTGCATATTTTTATGGCGCGTGTGGGTGGCATCATTTTAGCGTTAACGATTTTAATGTGGTTTTTAAGCACGTTCCCCGGCGCACCTGAAAACGCCACGGCACCGGCCATCGAATACAGCTATGCCGGCCACATTGGCCGCGCCTTGAGTGTGGTATTCGAACCGATTGGATTTACGTGGCAAATTGCCATTGCGTTAGTGCCGGGCATGGCGGCGCGTGAAGTTGCGGTCAGCGCATTGGCAACCGTGTACGCGATCGGGGCCAGTGATGACACGGCCGGTCAATTATTGGCGCCGATTATCGCGTCACAGTGGACGCTGGCCACCGCGTTATCATTGTTAGTTTGGTATATTTTCGCGCCGCAATGTTTATCGACGTTAGCGACCGTAAAACGGGAAACCGGTCGCTGGCGCGATGCGCTTTTTATGGCGACCTATTTATTTGCGCTGGCGTACCTGGCGTCGTTTATTACCTATCGCGTTGCGATCTATTTGGGGGCCGGTTAATGCCGTGGTCGGACGCACTGGTGTACGCCATCGTCGTTTTCGCCGGTTGGCGTGTCGTGGTGTATCTCACACCATCAATAAAAAAATTATTTTCATCCGTTGCCCCATCATCGTGTGACGATTGCAGTGGCTGTAAGAAAAAATAAATTATAAAAACGTGGTTAAGTTCGACAGCGTACGACATCACGGAGCGTGAATTCAGATCACGTGACTGTCTTGCCGTACTTAAGTAGGAGCGGCTTTCGCCGCGCATCGGCATCCTTCGCGATTAACGTGCTGCTACATCGTGTAGCACATGGGCGCGGCTCAATTTCGGCAGTATTTACTCGCCGTCTTCCACATCGTTTAGCGACGCCGTTTCGTTGCCACTAAGGGTGCGACTTAAAGGCGGCGGCAGGGTGAAATACATGGTGGTGCCTTCATTGGGCATGGATTTGCCCCAGATGCGGCCACCGTGGCGCAAAATCACGCGTTTGGCGGTCGCGAGTCCGATGCCGGTGCCGCCAAAATCGTCTTCGCCATGCAGGCGGTTAAACGGCGCAAATAAACGATCGATATAACGCATATCGAAACCGACGCCGTTATCGCGAATGAAATACACGATTTCAGTCGTGTTATGTGGATCGATGCCGAATTGCACATCGGCAAGTACACGTTTGCTGGAGTATTTAAGCGCGTTGTGTAGCAAACAATTGATCGCGATCCGCATCAAGGGCGGGTCGGCTACCACGTTAATCGCGGGTTCGCATTTAAAGCGTACGTCCGTTTGTGAAAACTCACCGCGCAGTTCGACATAAACGCTGGAGACCAACTCCGACAAATCGCACGGTACCGGTTTCATCGGACTGCGGCTGACGCGCGATAAGCGCAACAAATCGTCGATTAGCCGCGACATTTTGGCACCGCTGTCGGCAATGCGCTGGCTTAAGGTTAAGCCTTCACTGTCGAGTTGTGCGCCGTGGTCAAGTAACAATATCTGCGAATAAGAACGGATATGACGCAGCGGTGCGCGCAGGTCGTGCGACACGCAATACGAAAAATTATCCAACTCGCTTTCGGTTTGATGCAGCAATTCGCGAGCGTGGGTAAGTGTGCGTTTGGCATGTGCCAGTTTGCGTTGTATTTGTTTGAAATAGCGTCGCGCCCATAAACCGAAAATCAACCAAAACGTGCTCGATAACAACGCAAACACCGCGCCAACATAGCGCCATAAAAATTGGCTGAACGGATAATCCGATAAGGTAAAAAAACGCAGTTGCCAATTCAAACCACCGGTTAATAAGCTGAATTCGGCGTGATAGTGTTCGCGGTGTTTAAACGTGTCGGCCAGCTCGGGATGAGAATCAAACAAGACCTCGTTTTGGTCGTTGGCATTGGCAACTTGCAGCCGGATCGTGTTTTTATCATCGCTTTTTAAACTGGCAAGAATAAATTCGTTGAGGTCGATGCCCAGATGCAACACGCCGAAAAATTGCGCCGTATCAAATTGGTTATCACGTGACAAAACCGGATACAGAATATTCAAACGCGGTGTCGTTAACTCATCACTTTGCACAATGAAATGACTGCGCCATTGCCGTGCATCGGCCCACAATTCGCTACGGGCAGTGGGAACCACGCGCAACAGCGTCGCGCCGGAGCGCAGTTCGAGCGTATCCGCTGGTGTGACGTCACGCAGGCGCAAGGTGCCGCTGTCGTCGGCACGATAAAACGCGACAAATTGCATATCGTGAAATCGTTGTGGCCAATTTTCGGTAACGTCTTTGAATATGGCTGAAGTAGCCGCGTGGCCTTGACGCATCACACGTGAAAAATCACCGATCAGCACGTCGTAACGTTGCAGTTGTTGGTCGAGTGCCTGCACCTGCAAATTGACGCGTTGCTCGAATAATTTTTGTCGTTCCTGTTGTTCTTGGTGCCAGCGCGTAAACAACAACAGCAACGACAACAACACAGCGATAACCGCAACGACAGACAGCAACGTAAACCAGCGCAGTCGACGGTCGTCGCCGATGTCTTGATTCGGTTCGTGAGCAAAACGAAACGGTGCGTCGTTAGGGGTTACGGTCGTGTCATGTTCGGGGGCAACGGCCATTCAGAAAAAACTCAAAAAGTGGATGACATCAGTGTAGACCATCACGTCGATTCACCGATTATATGTGCCTTAAGCGCGCTCATGACTTATCCAGATCGGGATCCAGTGACAGCGATAATCCGGCGTTTGGACGGGGCGGTGTTATCGGCGTTGGCGTTGGTCGCGCGGCGGTGTTAGCAGGAGCCGACGTGACTGGGTGCGAGGACGGTGGGTTGGCGATCGCCGGTCGTGGTGGCGGACTGGTGGGCGTAATCGGACGCGATGCCGCACCACTGGGTTGTGCGGTGACAGGTGCTTCGGTTTTTTCTTCTTCGTGCAAACTTAAGGTCATCGCTGGTCGCGTGTTTCCGGTGTGAGCGGGCGCGCTGCCTTGGTCGTGACTGAGTCGCATTTTAAGCGCGAGATTATTGCGTGAATCGGCATTTTTCAGTGCCTCATCTTCCGACACTATGCCGCTGCGCCACAATTTATAAATTGCCATATCAAAGGTTTGCATACCGAGATTTTCAGACTTTTCCATCACTTCTTTCAAACTGGCGACTTCACCGCGTTTAATCATTTCCGCCACCAAGGGCGTGTTCAATAACACTTCAATCGCGGCGGTACGTTTATTCTCGACGGTGGGGATCAGGCGCTGCGAAACGATGCCGCGCATATTCAAACTCAAATCCAACAAAATTTGTTTGTGACGCTCTTCGGGGAAAAAATTGATGATGCGTTCCATCGCCTGATTGGCGTTATTCGCGTGCAACGTGGATAAACACAAATGTCCGGTTTCGGCAAACGCGAGTGCGTGTTCCATCGTTTCGGCGCTGCGAATTTCGCCGATCAAAATCACATCGGGCGCTTGTCGTAATGTGTTTTTCAACGCGTCTTCATAACAATCGGTATCGACGCCGACTTCACGTTGATTGACCAAGCTTTTTTTATGGCGATGCACAAACTCGACCGGATCTTCAATCGTGATAATGTGACCGGCTGAATGTGAATTGCGGTAGTCAATTAACGCGGCCAACGACGTTGATTTACCCGAACCGGTCGCCCCGACAAATAACACCAGCCCGCGCTTGTGCATGATGAGCTGCGTTAACGTGTCAGGCAGACCCAAGTGCGCATAATTGGGAATATCGGTTTTGATCGCACGGATCACCATCGCACATTCATTGCGTTGCTTGAAAATATTGACGCGGAACCGGCCAACGCCGGGTTCCGAAATCGCCAGATTCATTTCCGGTTTTTTTTCGAATTGTTGGCGCTGCTCGTTATCCATCACGCCATACGCAATTTCTTTGACCAGTCCGGGCTTGAGCGGCTCGTTGTCCAGCGGTGCCAAATGGCCGTGGACTTTGCAGCAGATCGGCGCGCCGGTGGTGAGGTACAGATCGGAGCCGTCTTTTTGCACCATGATGGCGAGGTAATCTTTTAATTCCTTCATCGTTACACTCCCTAAAAACACACCTGAGTATAGCCGCCACCATTGCGGTGATTGATGACGCGCCCGCCATTTGTTCCTGAGCTGTTTCGTTGGCCGCAAACGAGAAACCGCACCACGAAACGGTACGCAAAAATACGCCAAAGCTGACAACGCTGATGTCATTCCGTACACTTCGGCTAACTCGCGTTAACCGGTGCTTGCCATGCTGACCACATTGACCATTCGTCACCTCGCCATCATCGAACAACTGTCGCTGGAATTTGACGTCGGCATGACCGTGCTAACCGGCGAAACCGGTGCCGGAAAATCCATTTTGATTGACGCCATCGGGTTGGTCTTAGG
This sequence comes from uncultured Pseudomonadaceae bacterium, assembly GCA_964650615.1. Classification (GTDB taxonomy): domain Bacteria; phylum Pseudomonadota; class Gammaproteobacteria; order Enterobacterales; family Permianibacteraceae; genus Permianibacter. The sequence continues at coordinate 5,498 of CAZYUS010000144.1, forward strand.
CGATCGGGCTGACGCCAGCATCGTGCGCCACGGTGCCGAGCAAGCCGAGGTGCTGGCCACGTTTCAATTACGTGCAGGCATGAGCGCCTTGGCGTGGTTGCAAGAGCAAGCCATCGCGCACGAAGACGAACTGATTTTGCGCCGAGTCATTAGCAAAGACGGCCGCTCGCGGGCCTTTGTCAATGGCACTTCGGTGCCGCTGGCGCAGTTGCGTGAGCTGGGCGCGTTGCTCATTGATATTCACGGTCAGCATGAGCATCAGCGTTTAGTACAGACCCACGCGCAGCGCGAGATGTTAGATGAATTTGCCCAGCACTCCTCGCTACTCGATGCGGTTCGTCATGCCTATCGTCAATGGTTGCAGCTACAAGACGAATACCAGCGTTTACGAGCCGCGCAAATCGATCGCGCCACGCGACTGGATTTATTGCAATTTCAGGTCAATGAACTAGAGGCCGCCAACGCCCATCAACTGGACGTTAACGAATTGGAGCGACGCCATAAACACGCGCTGCACGGTGCCGAAATGATCCAGTTGGCGGCGCAGGCTGCCGAAATGTTAAGCGACGATAGCGAAGGCGCGGCGGCCAAAATCGAATTGGCGATTGAGCGTGTCAAACGCCTCGCACAAATCGATCACAAACAAAATCAAACACTGCAAGCATTAACCGAAACCTTGGTGCAAGTGCAGGAACTCGGAGGCGATTTGCAGCGCTACAGCGAACACATCGACGTCGATGAAAGTGAATTAAGCGAACTCGATCATCACATCGCTGCATTGCATCAGTTGGCGCGCAAACACCGCATCACGATGAATGAATTGCAGCCGCTTCATAGCCGATTAAGCGATGAACTACAAACGCTTAATCACAGTGGTGAGCGTCTCGACGCGCTCGACACGGCGATCGCAAAAGCATTGACGGACTATCTCGATGCGGCGCAAAAATTATCCGCTAGTCGTCACCGCGCTGCCGCCAAAATGGGCCATGACATTGCGGCGTATATGGAACAGTTAGGGATGACGGGTGGCCGATTTGTTGCAGAATTACAAGCGCGAGAAAACCACGAACCGCACGTCGATGGTGATGAGAAAATCGAGTTTTTAGTCAGCGCCAATGCCGGTCAACCACCACGCCCCTTAAGCAAAGTGGCCTCTGGTGGCGAGTTGTCCCGCATCAGTTTGGCGATTCAAGTGATACACGCCAAAGACAGCCGCTTGCCCTGCATGATCTTCGATGAAGTCGATGTCGGTGTCGGCGGTGCCACCGCCGAGATCGTTGGGCGTTTACTGCGTCAATTAGGCAATAAAGCGCAAGTGCTGTGCGTCACCCATCAAGCGCAAGTGGCGGCGCTTGGTCATCACCATTTCCGCGTACAAAAAGACAGCGACGGCCAAACCACCCGCACCGATGTCGTGGTTTTAAATAAAAAAGATCGCGTTGACGAAATCGCCCGCATGGTCGGCGGTTTAACCATCACCGATAAAACCCGATC
>CAZYUS010000145.1:0-6977 GCA_964650615.1 uncultured Pseudomonadaceae bacterium
CGGGGCGATAACGAAACACCACATCGTTGAATTGAATATGACCTTGCAGGGCGGGTAAAGTCGCACGATTGGGGTTGTAACCGGGTTCAGTGGGGGTATTTAAAATATCGCCAATGCGTTCGATGGAAATGCCGGCTTGTTGAAAGTCTTGCCACAGTTGCACTAAACGTAAAATAGGGCCCGACACGCGCTGGGCAAACATATTGAAGGCGATAAGTTCGCCCATGCTTAATTTATTCTCCATCACCAAACGTGCGCCATACCACATGATAAGCAACATGCACACTTTATTGATGAGCTGAGCGATTTGCCCAGCGATATTGCCTAAATTGCCCGCTCTGAAACTGGCGCCAACGTAACCGGCTAATTGCTCTTCCCATTTACGGCGCATTTGCGGTTCGAGCGCAATTGATTTAACCGTTTCGATGGCGGTAATGGATTCGGTTAAGAACGCTTGATTCTCGGCACCGCGAGCGAATTTTTCATCGAGGCGTGATTTAAAAATCGGCGTGACGAAAAGTGACAGTGCTATATAGCACGGGATAGACAGCAACACGATTAGAAACAGCGTAGAGCTGTAAGCGTACATAATGGCGAGAAATACTATGCTAAACAGCAAGTCCATCACCAGTGTTAGCGCTGAGCCGGTGATGAAATTGCGTATGCTATCGATCTCACGCACACGCGCGACAATGGTGCCGGTCGGGCGCGATAGAAAATAGCTAATCGGTAAACCCAATAAATGTTTGTAGAGCTTGCTGCCTAATTCAACATCAATGCGATTGGTGGTATGCGAAAACAAATAGGTGCGCAAAATACCGAGCAGCACTTCAAAGATAGAAACCACCAGTAGGCCAATGCACAGCACATCGAGTGTTGATAGGCCGTGATGCACTAGCACTTTGTCGGTGATCGCTTGAAAGAAAAGCGGCGACACCAAACCTAAAATTTGCAAGAAGAATGATGCCAGCAACACTTCGATAAATAGACGTTTGTATTTAACCACCGACGGGATAAACCACGATAAATCGAATTTGCCGCTAACGCCCGGCAATGCCGAGCGCTTGGTCAATAAGATGAGTTCGCCACTAAAAAGTTGTTCGAATAATTCGCGCGGTAAGGCTTGTGGGCGTTGTTCTAAAGGATCTTGAATGAGCGCTTTATCATCGTCGACTTTGGCCAAAATAAAATAGTGACCATCACGGTGTTTAGCGATGGCGGGTAAGGGTGTTTTGCTTAGGCGTTGCCACAGCGCATCAGGATCTGCTTTGGGTGTTTGCCAAAACAGAGGGAATTGCATTTGAGCGGTTGGCGCAGCGTTAGCAATTTTTTTGACTTTGAGATGTAAAAACTTGGCCGCGCGTATGATGTCGTTATCGCCAAACGCAGCAGTCGCCGCAAATTCATGCTTAAGCTGTTGCGCTTCGCAGGGTTGTCCATGAAAACGCGCCAATAGCACAAGGCAGGCAAGCCCCGTGTCTATGGCGCTCGCCGATTCGGCTGAGTGCACCATCGTTACTATTCCCCAAAATTACTTTCTGTAAACGTTGTTCTTAACGTAACGCAGTCATTTTAACGCTGCAGACGAAAACTAACATAAGAAGTCCCTACCTGAAAACTGATAAAGTTGGGCGACGTAAAATCTCGCCGTACCGTCCGAAGCTGCAATACATGACACAGGCATTGCCCGCCAATTTCTTGCCCATTTATGTCGGTTAATTGCTGGGTTCCGGTAGTGAAATTTCTGACCAATTCGGTTTTGGCAGTGCGACTTCTCGATTAATTTCGACGCCGTCGCCGTGGTTCTTTTTTTCGGCGGGTGGAGCCACCGCTTGTTCGACGGCAGGATTGTCGGCGCGTTGTTTTTTCTCCAGTAACTGCCCCAATAATTTCGCATAATAATTGGCGGAATCATCGCCCCACCCCTTATCAACCGCGACGATTTTCCCGTTGTGATCGGTGACGATAATATGAGGGTAGCTCTCGACGTGATAGGCATCGCCAAACTGGCCGCTCTTGTCGTGGGCCATCACCAAACTGGTTTCCTTGGCCCACCGCACGTGGTCACGAAACAATTTTCGATCTTCTTTATGATTGATAAACACCACTTGCAAACCGGCCTTTGCGGCGACATCTTGAAATTGCCGAAAATGCGGCATCGCTTTGCGACAATAACCGCACCATGAGGTGTAATACAATGCCACCATCACTTTGTTTTTGTGTTCGTTAATGGAAACCACATCGCCATCCAACGTTTTACCAAAAGGCAATTCCGCATACTGCCCCTTCCCGATTGGCGCGAAAGTGTTGGAAAGGGCAAACAAAGGCCATAAGACCAACGTAAAATAAACCGCCATTCTGCGCATATTTTTTTACTTCCTCAAAAGATGTAGGCAGGATAACGGATGAAGTTGTAACTTTAAACCACACCACGAACGAATCGTCGCCATGACCATCATCCTTTCTACCCTTAATGCTCGTTACGCCCACGCGTCATTGGGTTCGCGTTATTTACTGGCGAATATGGGCGAATTACAAGCGCAAACGCGCTTGGAAGAATTTGTTATCGGTGCCAAAACAACACAACTGGCAGAGCGGTTGCTGTCGCACACGCCGCGTATTATTGGCTTTGGTGTCTATATCTGGAATGTCGAAGAAACCACCAAATTGGTGGCGATGTTAAAACGTCTCGCACCGCAAGTGGTGATCGTACTCGGCGGACCAGAAATTTCACACGAAACGGCCGAACAAGAAATTGTGCGACTGGCAGATTATGCGATTACCGGTTGGGGTGACAAAACCTTTGCATCGTTGTGCCGACAAATTTTGTTCGGTCCGCCACCGCTTATGAAGATACACGCGGGGTTGCAACCGGCAATGAATGACATTCAACTGCCGTATTCGTTGTATTCCGATACCGATATCGCGCAGCGCACGTTATATGTCGAAGCATCGCGAGGCTGTCCGTTTAAGTGCGAGTTTTGTTTGTCGTCACTGGATAAAACAGCATGGCCATTCGAGCTGTCTCGTTTTCTTAGTGAAATGGAAATGCTGTATCAACGCGGCGCGCGTTTATTCAAATTTGTTGATCGCACGTTTAATTTAAACGTGAAGGTCAGCTTAAAGATCATGCAGTTTTTTCTCGACAAATTGGCGGCGAACCCGAACGATCCAGTGTATGCCCATTTCGAGTTGGTCCCCGATCATTTACCCGATGCCTTGAAAGCGGCGATACAACAATTCCCTCCCGGCACGTTGCAATTCGAGATCGGCATTCAAACGTTTAATCACGATGTGCAGGCGCTTATCAGTCGCAAACAAGACAATCAAAAAGCAGCCGCCAACATTGCGTGGTTGAAGCAGCACACTCAGGTGCATATGCACGTCGATTTGATCGCCGGATTACCGGGCGAAGACATGGCCAGTTTCGCCGCTGGCTTTGATCATCTGATTTCATTACAACCCGATGAAATTCAATTCGGCATTTTAAAACGCTTACGCGGTACCCCTATTATTCGCCACACACAATCGTTTGGTTTAATTTTCGATCCGACGCCACCTTATACGATTTTAGCCAACGATAAAATTCCGTTTAGCGATATGCAACGATTGGTTCGATTTGCGCGTTACTGGGATCTGGTGGCCAATTCGGGACGCTTCCAACATTGCTTGCCGGTGATGTTGGCGCACAGGCCATTCGCGCGTTTCATGGCCTTTTCGGATTGGCTTTACGAAAAGACCGACGCCACACACCGCATTGCGCTGGATCGATTAGCCGGATTGATTGGTCAGTGGCTCGAAGAGCAAGGCGAATCAACGCAATCTGTCGTCGAATTATTGAGTAACGATGCCGCCGCGCAAAAATCAGAAAAGCCGACGAAAAATAAACCGTCCAATAACATCGAATCGCGCACGGCGGCGCCGCAACGACAAGCGCGTCATATCGAGCTTAAACGTGGTTAAAGGTGAAAACAGTGCCGCATAAAAGGTGGCGGCTATTTATCCGCCACTCAAAGCCTGAAAAATAAAAACACTGTCGTGCTCATGAACCTGATCCGATAACATTTTTCGGTCAACAATCGTCGCATCGTTGACACAGATGTTCACGTGTTTACGTAGTGCGCCGTGATCATCGAGCACATAATCGCGAAATCCCGGCGCACGATGATCAACCGCTTGCAACACTTGTGCAACCGATCCAGCTGGCACGTTAATCGACTGATTTTTTAACGCTGGAAAAAACCGATACAGATGCGGAGTCATTTCGACGACAGGCATCATCATCAACCAAAACGAACGGAATAAACGGGCGGGAAATGATTACCCAGACAGTGCCACGTTTCACCGCGATCTTCAGATAAATAAACATTGCCCGTGGTGCTGCCAAAACACACACAATCACCGCAGACGTCCAGTGAGTGCCGAAATACAATATCGTAGGCGTGATGTTGCGGTAACCCATTACGCAGCACCTGCCACGATTGTCCGCCGTCATTCGTGCGCGCCACACAAAGCCCGCCTTCCAACGCCATCCGTGCCATATCAGCGCGCGCCGGAACCACCCACGCCGTACGACCATCTTGTGCATCAACCGCAATCGGAAAACCGAAATGCACACCGCGATCAGGCTGACTCACTTTCTGCCACTGCTCGGCGCTATTATTGCTGTAAAAAACACCGCAATGATTTTGTTGCCAAAGATGTTCGGGCGCGTTCGCGCAGATCGTGACGAAATGCGGATCGTGACACCACTCGGCGGTGGGATCGGGCATGTATTCATTGATTAAACCACGATTACGCGAGCGCCACGTTAGGCCGCCATCTCGCGTTTCCAACACACCAGCCGCCGACACCGCCACCCACCAATGATTTGGATCACGCGGATGAATAACAATGGAATGAATGCCGGGTTCGAACACACCGTAATCAATGCTGGCTGGCGTGCCACTCCACTGCGTTTTACTGCTTGCTTCTCCGGAAAATAAATTGCCGCCACGACTGTCGTGATCCCACAACGGACGATTAAGTTGCCACGTATCACCACCATCGTCACTGACAAATAATCCGCCCGGGATCGTGCCGGCATAAAGACGACCGCTTTGCGCGGCATGACCAAAAGCCAACGTCCAAATTTTTAACACCGATGCCGCGCGGTATTCGGGCTGGCTTTGCGGCGCTGCCGGATCAAAATCCGGCGTTGGCAAATATTGAACGATGGAACGCGCACCCTCGGGATATTTTAGTGAAGACAAATCTTGCCACGTTTTACCGCCGTCGCGTGAACGCGATAATTTCGGTCCCCAATGCCCGTGATCCAACGACGACCACAACGTGCCATCACGCGGATCGCGCGCGCTGTAACACACAGGAATGCCGGCGTGTTCAATGGCACGTGGCCGCCAACCAGAACTCACCCGATCAATAATCACCGTTCCTTTACGCGTTCCGAGCAAAAGCATGTTTGACATCTTCGAGATCTCCTTGTGGTCGTGGTGATATTTATTCCCAATCGCGCAAGCCATAACGAGCTAACACCGTCTTAAGTTCTCCGCTGACGCGTAACTTTTGCAATCCGTTATCCAACGCATCACGCAAGGCTTCGGCCTCATGGCGTTTGGCGCTGATGGCAAGATGAAAATCATTACGATAACCGGTCGGCGTAACGTCAAAAGTATGTTCGCTGGGATGATGTTGCACATACCAATTCACCGACTCGGCACTGTTGATAAAAACATCGGCGCGGCGATACACCAACATCGCCAACGCTTGCGTGTTGGTGCGTTCACCAAACACATATTCAACTTGCGTGGCGTGGTTAGACGCCCAGTGATTAAGCCTCGAACCATAATCGTAATCTTTGACCAGCAACACGCGTTTGTTGCGCAATCCGTTCATTTTGTCCCACGCGAACGAGTTTCCTTTTAATGTGACATAGGATTGCTGCAATCGTCCCCAACTTTTTTTGGTCACTAAATACGGTGCCGATTGTTCTTGCATAACGCCAATGGCGATATCCACTTTTCCTACGTTCAAATCCAGTAACGCACGCGACCACGGCATGACGCGGTAATTCAGCTCACGGCCATTTGCCTTGGCGATCAATCTCAAGGCATCAATCACGTAACCACTGTCGATTGCATCCGCCTCCGTACAATTAAACGGACACCACGGATCGGCAGCAACGATCCATTCGGATTGCGCTCGGCCTGTCGTTGCACAACACAGCCATGCGATAAAAAAAATCGACCGATTAATAAAACGAAAGTGGTTAAACAACATACCCATGCGCGCGCTGATTCGATTTTGTGGGCCAAAGTTTAGCACTCTGGTAGAGTGCAAGCGGAATTGGTCCAACCTATTACGGCACTTTAAGGAGATAACGCGATGCCGGTTACCATAACTCTTGCCTCTCCATCCCATTATGTCGCGGTTTTTATCGCGTTAATGTTGTCAGCGCTTACCGTTTTTCTGGCGACGATGACGTATTTCGCGATCGGTTCCAAACCGCTGACGTGGTCAGGATTGCTTGTCGTTTTGGCCATGATTTATGCGATATTTGCGATCATTTTTATTCCGGTTTTCCGCCGTTATCACATTGCATTTGATCAGGACGGATTTACCGTAACCGCAGGCTGGTATCAACATTCCGTCAAATGGTCGCAGATCGACTGGGCCGCATCGGGCAGGTTGAGCGCGGCACAAAGCGAATCAAAAAAACCACGCTGGCGCACCAACGGCATCGGCGCGCCGGGCTATAACGCTGGTTGGTTTACCTTACGGGACGGCCGCCGCGCCTTTTTGGCAATTACCGATAACGATCAAACGCCATTACTGATCGCAACCAGCGCTCACGATATTCTGTTAACCGCTCAAGAAACGACGTCACTGTGGCAAAAAATGCAATCCTTTCGTCACTAAGCAAAGCCCATTAAACGCGATGCCATAATAAAAACGTCCACATCGCCAACCTTCATCGG
>CAZYUS010000146.1:0-6976 GCA_964650615.1 uncultured Pseudomonadaceae bacterium
AGTCATGAGAAACTGGATCGCATCATTGTCATTGATGAAAAATGGACCACTGATAATGGCATGATGACTCCGACCATGAAGTTACGCCGTCAAGAGATCGAACGCCGTTATCAAAATTTAGTCGAGCGTTTTTCAGAACATAATGAAAGCATAAACTGGGTAGAAAATAATGCACTGTCTTAGGATAAGCGATGAATAAATTAACACATCTCGATGACAACGATAATGTTCGCATGGTGGATGTCGGCGATAAAGTTGTCAGTACGCGTGAAGCGATTGCCGAAGCTTACGTCGTGATGAAACCGGAAACATTGGCTTTGCTGGCATCAGGGCAAATGAAAAAGGGCAACGTGTTAGCCACCGCCCATATTGCCGGCGTCATGGCGGCAAAACAAACCGACAAGTTGATCCCCTTATGCCATAGTTTGCCGCTATCGGTAGCGCAGTTGGATTTCGAATTGCAAACTGAATGGAATCGTGTACACATAAAATCGTTGTGCAAAACGCAATCGCAAACCGGTGTTGAAATGGAAGCGTTGACGGCCGTCAGCGTTGCAGCATTAACGATCTACGATATGTGCAAAGCGGTTGATAAAGCAATGCGCATTGAGGGTATTCGTTTGCTTAAAAAGAGCGGCGGTCGAAGCGGCGACTTTATCGCTGAATGATGAGTTGATAAACAAATGATTAAGATTTTATTTTTTGCCAGCATTCGTGATGCCGTTGGAATCGAATGCCATCAGCTAGCGTTTCAACCGTCGTTAAAAAGCGTTGATGATGCAATCAGTCAATGTAAGGTTGAACTACCGACTTTAGTGTCAGCATTGACTTCGCAGCCAAAAATAATGTTCGCGCTCAATCAAGAAATCGTGCGCGGTGATGCGCTCGTAAATGATGGTGACGAAATTGCGCTATTGCCGCCGGTGACAGGAGGCTAAATTCAATGCCAACCAGTTATGTCAGTGTACAACACGAAGATTTTGACGCCGCCGATCTAGGTAAACAATTATCAGAAGGTCTCACCGATGTCGGTGCCATTTCAACATTCATCGGTTTAGTGCGTGATGTCAGTGATGCGAAAAATGTAAAGTCGCTCACGCTGGAACACTATCCCGGTATGACCGAAAAAAGCATGGAAAAAATCGTGCGCACGGCGTTAGAACGCTGGCCGGTTTTGCGCATCATCGCTTTGCACCGAGTTGGAAAATTAAATATCGGTGAACAAATTGTTTATGTCGGCGTCAGCAGTATGCACCGAAAAGCCGCTATCGCAGCCTGCGAATACGTTATCGATCAGTTAAAAACAAAAGCCGTGATCTGGAAAAAAGAAGAAACCACCAAGGGTGAGCAGTGGTTGCTTCCAACCGAGGAAGACAGTCAAATTGCCGACAGCTACTTATCGCCACACGATAAATAGCAAAATTTCGCATTATTATTAATGTATCGGTGAATGTAGATCATCAACATGAACTGTGATTATTTCGTTCAAAATCTTTGCCGTTCATGTGCGTGGCTGAATAAGTCATACGATGAACAACTCCGCGCCAAAGAAACAAACTTGCGTCAATTGTTTTCGGAGTTGGATGTCGAACAATGGCTGCCTGCCGTGGCATCGCCCACTTCAGGATTTCGCAATAAAGCAAAAATGGTGGTCAGTGGAACCGTTGATCAACCGTTGTTAGGAATACTGGATGAGCATAATCATGGCCTGGATCTTTCCCGCTGCCCCTTATATGCCCCGCACTTTTTTTCAGTCTTTGAAACACTTAAACAGTTTATTCGCAAAGCGCAATTATCGCCGTATCAAATTGAAAAGCAGAAAGGTGAATTAAAGTATATTTTATTGACCTATTCGCGTTCGCGGAACGCATGGATGCTGCGCTTTGTGTTGCGCTCGGATAAATTGGTGCAAAACATTCAGCAACGTTTGACGTGGTTGCAAGGGGCTATCGCTGATTTATTGGTGGTGTCAGTCAATATTCAACCCGAGCACAAAGCCGTGATTGAAGGTGAGCACGAGATTGTGCTCACGCAAAACAGCGCACTGCCTGAAACGCTTAATGGAATTCCGCTGTACATTAGTCCCCGCAGTTTTTTTCAAACCAACACCGCCATCGCAGAAAAACTCTACGCAACGGCGGGAATGTGGAGTCGCGAGCAAAGCGCTTATTCAGTCTGGGATCTGTTTTGCGGGATCGGCGGATTCGGCCTTCATTGCACACCACAAGACGGCGAATTATTGGGCATCGAGATCACACCAGAAGCGATCGCCAGCGCGACTCGTTCGGCGCAAGAGCGGGGAATCAAAACGATTGCCTTTCATGCGCTAGACGTGGAGCAGAGCATTAACGTCTCACGCTCCAAACCGGATCTATTGATCGTTAACCCACCACGACGCGGCGTGGGAAAACCAATATGCGATTGGATTAACCGTCTTCAACCGGATAGTTTGATTTACTCCAGTTGCAACGCCGAAACCTTGGTTCACGATTTGGCGCGTTTGAAAAATTACCGCGTTAAAAAAATACAGCTGTTCGATATGTTCCCGCACACATTGCACTATGAAGTCATTACCCTTTTGAAATGGAAGGAAACGGTAGCGGAATAACCATTCACCAAACCGATGGGCAACACATTTTCTAAATTCGGCCCAACTTGCATTGCGCCTTAGCACTATTCAGATATCTTGCTTAATAAAAATCTGACTTCAGCAAACCGAAACATTTAAGATCGTGAAATGCGTTTTTCCAAAAACCACTTTCACGACGAAGTCCTTCTTCTTTGAACCCGACCCGGCGAAGTAACGCTTCGGAGGCAACGTTACCCGGAACGGTATCGGCTTGGATTCTGTGCAAAGGACCACAGCTGAGCCCCCCCGAAAACGCAGCGTGAATAATTGCGCGCACCGATTCACAGGCATATCCATTACCCCAATAAGCGGGTAATAAATCATAACCGATAACAGCATTCTTCATTTTTCCGTTCCAAGAATTGAAACCAAGCGTGCCAATTAACGCATTAGCTTGCTTTTCTCGGATGGCCCATCGAATACCGGAAGCCGACTCGTAGCGGGCCCGAAAAAAACGAATAAGATCGTTGGCCTGTTCAAGGCTTGTGAAAACATCTAAATCATAATATTCAATAACCGTGCGGCATGAAAAAAGGTCGAAAATCGAACTGGCATCTTCAGCAACAATTTCTGTTAATAAAAGCCTATTCGTTTCAAGAGCAGGAAATTGCAAATACGTTTCTCCATGAAAAAAAACTGCCGCTACAGACTTAACGGATTGAAGTTAAACGATTGCACAATCTTAGTGTTTATATTTCCGCACGATGCCCGCCAGCACACCGTAAATTTCTAAGGTTCTTTCTGGCTTGATAACGGGATACATTTTATTGCAGGGGATAAGGACGTATTCGCCGTGCATACGAGCAAGTTTTTTTAAGGTGAGATTACCATCGACATAGGCGGCGACGATATTGCCTTCTTTGGCGTAGTTACGCTTTTCGATCACGGCCATATCGCCATCCTGAATACCGGCGTCAATCATTGAATCGCCACGAACAACCATCATCACGGTGTTATTGGGATCATCGACAAGGTATTGATCGACAACGAACGCGTCGTCGCTACCGGCTTGAACATGCTCTACCGGCATACCCGCAGGGATATGGGTTGGCGCTACCGCACGCTCAAAAAAACGGGCGGTAGGAACCCACCGGCCATCCCTGGCCTCTTGCTGGAGAAAGCCCGCCTCACCGAGTTTGTGCATTGTTTTCATTACCGCGACTTTTGAGACTTTCCAGATCTCGCCCAGCACCGAATACGGTGGAACGCGGCGTTCGCGGCCGTAAATCTCTTTGAGTTCAACGAGTCTTTTGTCGAGGTAATCTTGCATGATGAGACAGAAGTTAACCTTAGTTAACCGACATGATGGTTAACGAAAGTTAAGCTGTCAAGGACAATCTGCGCCGAACTCAAAAAAAATGCTGAGGCGCAACAAAGGGCATGGCGGGTAGGGGCGAAGACGTTACGCCCCTACAAAACTTATCCAAGTTTGATGAGTTGCTCACTTAATTTAAGCAAAGCACTTTCAACTTCAGCGAGTTTCTCGCGTTCTTTGGCGACCACCGCAGTCGGCGCTTTATCCACGAATGCAGGATTGGATAATTTCACCTTAAAGCGCTCAACTTCAGACTGCAATTTCGAGATCTCTTTTTGCAGACGTTGTTTTTCTTGCTCCAAGTCGATTACGCCAGCCAGCGGCACAAACAGTTCTAACGCACCTAATACGCCGACAGCGGAAACCGGCGGTGTTGCGTCAACGGCCAGCCATTCAATTTTTTCCAAGCGCGCCATATTGCTTAGAAATACCGTTAATTCACTAGCGTAGTGGCGATCGTTATCAGAACCATGACGTAGTAATAAAGGCAACGGCTTGCTAGGACCGACATTTAATTCGGCGCGCATATTGCGAATCGTTACGATGATTTGTTGCAGCCATGCGAAGGCCGATTCAGACTCCGTTGAAACCTGAGTTGCATTCGATATTGGAAATGCTTGCAACATAATGGTTTCGCCTTTAATGCCCAGCATCGGTGCGATGCGCAACCAAATTTCTTCGGTGATAAACGGCATAATGGGATGGGCGGTTCTTAAGTAGGTTTCAAGTACATCAAGCAAAGTACGGCGCGTTCCGGCTTTTAGTCGCTCATCGTTATCGCCGTTTAAAATTGGTTTTGCTAACTCCAGATACCAATCACAATACTCATTCCAGAAAAAATCATAAAGAGCTTGCGACGCCAAATCAAAACGATAGGCTTCAACTTGTGTTGAAAATTCATTGATGCAATGTTGCAAACGCGAGCGTATCCATTGATCAGCAACGCTGTATTGATTGCTGGCGTCTCCCAAAGATTTATCTTCAACATTCATCAGCACAAAGCGCGTGCCGTTCCACAATTTATTACAGAAATTGCGAAAACCTTCGACACGTCCCATATCGAATTTAATGTCGCGACCAGTAGCGGCGAGCGATAGGAATGTAAAACGCAATGCGTCGGTGCCGTATGCCGCGATGCCATCAGGAAACTCTTTGCGGGTACGTGTTTCGATCTTTTGCGCCATCTGGGGTTGCATTAAACCGCTAGTGCGTTTGGTCACCAAGGTTTCCAGATCAATGCCGTCGATAATGTCGATCGGATCAAGCACATTGCCTTTTGATTTGGACATCTTTTGGCCGTCAGCATCGCGCACTAAACCGTGTACATAAACGGTTTTGAACGGCACTTGTGCTTGGCCTTTTTCATCTTTGATGAAATGCATCGTCATCATAATCATCCGGGCTACCCAGAAGAAAATAATGTCGAAGCCCGTCACCAAAACGGATGTCGGATGGAACGCTTTCAATTCAGGCGTTTGATTTGGCCAGCCTAGTGTTGAAAACGTCCACAATGCCGAACTGAACCACGTATCGAGCACATCGTCGTCCTGACGCAAAGCTACAGCGGCGTCGAGTTTGTATTTGTTGCGAACTTCGAGTTCATTGCGACCGACGTAAACTTTTCCGTTGGCATCGTACCATGCCGGAATGCGATGGCCCCACCACAATTGGCGCGAAATACACCAATCTTGAATGTCGCGCATCCAAGCGAAATACATATTTTCGTATTGTTTCGGAACAAACTGAATGCGTCCATCTTCAACCGCTGCGATGGCATCTTTCGCAAGCGGGGCGGTTTTAACGTACCATTGGTCCGTTAAGAACGGCTCAATGATTACCCCAGAACGATCTCCGCGCGGAACCTTTAAGGTGTGCGGTTCAATTTTTTCCAGCAATCCAAGTTGTTCAAATTCAGCGACTAACTTTTTGCGCGCGATAAATCGTTCAAGTCCGACATACGCAGCAGGGCAGGCATCTAAGGTTTCGTTATCACCAGCGTAACTCAGTACGTTAAATTGCGCTGCAATGTTGGCGTCGCGATCCAAAACATTGATCAGCGGTAAGTTATGGCGTTTACCCACTTCATAATCATTAAAATCATGTGCGGGTGTGATCTTGACGCAACCAGTACCAAATTCTTTATCAACGTAATCGTCGGCAATAATCGGGATTAAACGGTTGGTGATCGGCAAACGGATCTGTTTGCCAACTAAATGTTTGTAACGCTCATCTTCGGGATGAACCGCAACGGCCGTATCACCCAATACGGTTTCTGGACGCGTTGTAGCAACGACTAAATACCCGCTACCATCCGCTAAAGGATAACGCAAATGCCATAGCGATCCTTTCTCTTCTTCGCTTAATACTTCGAGATCGGAAATGGCAGACTGGAATTTTGGATCCCAATTCACTAAGCGTTTACCGCGATAAATTAAACCATCATCAAATAAACGAACAAATACTTCTTGCACGGCTTTCGACAGATTTTCATCCATCGTAAATGCTTCGCGTGACCAATCAACACTGGACCCGATACGACGCAACTGACGCGTAATGGTGCCGCCAGATTCGTCTTTCCATTCCCATACTTTTTCAAGAAATTTTTCGCGCCCCAGATCATGGCGAGTCGTGTTTTGTGCGGCCAGTTGGCGTTCAACCACCATTTGCGTCGCAATGCCGGCGTGATCAGTACCCACTTGCCACAAGGTATTTTTGCCTTTCATACGTTGGTAACGTGTTAAGGTATCCATTACCGAGTTATTAAATCCATGTCCCATGTGCAAACTACCGGTGACATTCGGCGGCGGGATCATGATGCAAAATGATTCGCCTTTGCCGGATGGCTTGAAATAACCTTTGCTTTCCCATTGCTGGTATAAGCGTTGCTCGATGTCATTGGGGTTGTAGGATTTATCCATAACGTTTACCTTGAAATTACTTGATTGTAGGAGCGGCTTTAGCCGCGAATTGGAATACAACAATCGCGGCTAAAGCCGCCCCCCAAAAAAACAATAAAATAAACGCGGTTTTAC
>CAZYUS010000147.1:0-6969 GCA_964650615.1 uncultured Pseudomonadaceae bacterium
AGGACGTATCGTCGGCGATATCAGTTTGGCGTCGAATTTTTCGCCTTTTTTGGGCGCGCTCATTCCGTCTATCGTTTTTATGATGGCGGCGCTATGGTTGCTTCGGCGTGCGCGGTAAAAGCACGATATAGGTGTTGGATATAATGTCTTGTACGCTGGCTTTGCGGGGGTGAATAATCGCTGCCAGCAACCCAAGACCGCACGCTGATGAAATAAAACGAGCAAGCAACTGCCAATGATTCGGTGTACCGCTTAATTGATTGCCCAATTTCAAACGCCACGCTCGCATACCTAGGGTTTGGCCGCCGCGTCGCCAGCTGTAAGCGTAATAACCGTACCAGCAAGCTAATAAATACAATAAATAAAGTGGGTGATGTGCCAGTTCGCCGGGGTGTTGTTGTTGAAATCCCGGGAAGACCACGGCGACGGTGGCGGTTGCCAATGCACTGGCCAAGAACAAAATAGCCATCACTAAAAGCGCGTCGTAAACCAACGCAAAAAAACGACGCCAGAATCCCGCGATGGTGTTCATATTGCTCAAGCCTTTTCCTGAAAAATTAAAAAGGCGCCCCGTGTGGAGCGCCATTACTTACCGTTTTTTATAGAATCAACGAGGCGTGGTCAGCCAAACGCGATCGCTCGCCACGTTTCAGCGTGATGTGACCGCTGTGGTGCCATGATTTAAATCGGTCAACCACATAAGTTAACCCGGACGAAGTTTCGGTCAAATAGGGCGTATCAATTTGTGCTACGTTGCCTAAACAAACCATTTTAGTGCCGGGACCGGCGCGCGTTACCAGCGTTTTCATTTGTTTAGGTGTCAGATTTTGCGCTTCATCCAAAATTACAAATTTATTTAAAAATGTGCGACCGCGCATAAAATTCAAGGAACGCACCTTTACCCATTTTTTTAACACATCATGCGTTGCGGCTTGGCCCCAATGATCGTTATCGTCAGACGGTGCCAACACTTCCAGATTATCAAGCAATGCGCCCATCCATGGCGTCATTTTTTCCTCTTCGGTACCGGGCAAAAAACCGATATCTTCACCCACCGGCACGGTCACCCGCGTGACTAATACTTCTTTATATAAACCACGTTCGATCGTTTGTTCTAAGGCCGCCGCTAATGTTAATAGCGTTTTGCCTGTGCCGGCCGAGCCTTGCAGCGTTACAAAATCAATATCGGGATTCATCAGCAAATTTAAGGCAAACGACTGTTCACGATTGCGCGCGGTGATGCCCCATACATTGTGATTTTTGTTGCGATAATCCACCGCCACTTCAATAACCGCCGATTGCCCGTCGTTTTGCAAAACAATGGCCTCGAACAGTTCATCGCTTTCGTTATACAAACACGTATTAGGATGCCACTGCGATATCAACGGGCCGGTGACGCGATAAAATGTGCGTCCTTTTTCCTGCCATGAATCCATTTGCTTGCTGTGTGAATCCCAGAAATCGTCCGGCAATTTAAACATACCGGTGTGTAACTGTTCGATTTCATCGAGCACACGATCATTAAAATAATCTTCCGCGTGCAGCCCTAATAAGGTTGATTTGATGCGCAGATTAATGTCTTTCGATACTAGTGTAATGCGCGCGTGTTTATCTTCTTTTGCCAGCGCCAAAGCCACGTTGATAATCGTGTTATCCGCCTTGGTACCTGGCAGCGAATCAGGTAACACATGTTCTAATTCACGTGATTGGAAAAACAAACGGCCGCTTTCGCCCTTACACAACTCTTTAGCCATGGAAAGCGCATTGATCGGAATACCTTTGGCGATATCCGAACCGGCGCCAATGGTCATAAAATCGTCAAGAAAACGACTGACTTGACGAGTATTACGCGCCACTTCCGATGTCCCTTTTTTGGCTGAATCCAACTCTTCCAGCACAATCATGGGAATGAACACATCGTGTTCGGCGAAGCGGAATAGGGCAGTAGGGTCGTGCATTAATACATTAGTATCCAGCACGAATAGACGTTTTCCGACAACTTTTGCACGGGCCATAGACGCTCCTCGCAACGAAAAGTAACGAACATTCGTTACCGTTTAAGTTCCTCGATAGCGGCGATCACTTCATCAACGTGACCTGCCACCTTAACTTTGCGCCACTCACGACGCACGATGCCGGATTTATCGATCAAGAATGTGCTGCGTTCAATCCCCCTTATTTTTTTACCATACAACAACTTATCTCGGATGACATCATAAAGCTTACAAACGATCTCATCCGGATCGGATAACAGATCAAAATCGAATCCTTCGCGTGCCTTGAATTTTTCGTGAGCGGTTAATGAGTCGCGTGATAGGCCTAAAATGACGGTGTCATTTTTTTTGAAAACCGATTGTTGATCGTGAAAATCATGCCCTTCGCGCGTGCAACCCGCTGTGGCATCTTTGGGGTAAAAATAGAGAACGACATTCTGTCCGCGTAAGTCTGACAATTTAATGTGTTTCGCGCCGGTGGCCGCGACGTTAAATTCGGGAGCTTGGGTACCTACTTCAATACTCATGCGCGCTCCGTAGCGAGTGAAAACAATTATTTGAGTATATCGTGCTCAATATTTTATCGGCTCCATTACCGAATCCAGATTTAACTCATCACACAACAAAGTAAATGAATCACGCAATACGCCGATCGAAACGTGTTGTGGCACATGAATCGTTAAATTAAACGCTAAGGTTGGTGAGCCTGTATGAGGTGAGCCGTACACATTGCTGTACATTTCGTGTACAAGAATGCCTTGTTCGACGAAAAACTGCATAACTTCTTTTTGCAAACCGCTCTGGTCGTGAGCAATGATTTGAACGGAATAAGGGATGGCGTTTTCGCCGACATGACGTTGATTACAGCGATGAAAACTTAATTGCAAATCGAATTTGGCGGCGACTAAAGGGAGAGCGTGTTCCAGTTTTGCCAGAGAATTCCAGCTGCCTCCCAGCATAAAAACGGCAGACAACTGATCCCCGAACAAGCAGGAGCGCGAATCGAGGATATTGCATTGGCAATCGGCAATTTGTCGCATCACTTCATTAAGACTGTTCAGTTGTTGCGAACCAAACAGATTAACGACTAAAAGATTTTGCATTTGCCACCTGACGCGTACGCAATGAGAAAAATAAACGTACCGTAAAATCAAGACTCGGGTGGCAAGATGAACCAAATCGACTTGCTTGGCAAGCGAACCTTCAGCATTTTTCTGCAACGCTTGTCAGGCTGAAAAGTCGCCCTGTACCATACGGACCCGTTTAAATCCGAGTAACACCATGCGTTTCTGTGGCAGTATCGTGGCACTGGTTACGCCACTGTTCGACGACGGTCGAATTGATTTCGAATCACTAAAACGACTGGTCGATTTTCATGTCGCAGCGGGTACACAGGCCATCGTCGCCATGGGTACAACGGGGGAGTCCGGCACGTTGACATGGGATGAACATCTGGCCGTTGTGAAGACCGTCGTCACGCAAGTGAACCACCGCATTCCGGTCATCGCCGGCACCGGCAGCAGTGCGACGCAAAAAGCCATCGAACTGACAAAAGCGGTACACCAATTAGGTGTTGACGCCACGTTATGCGTGACGCCGTATTACGTTAAGCCCACACAAGAAGGCTTGTTTCAACATTTCTGTGCCGTAGCAGCCGCCGCCGAATTGCCCTTACTGCTTTATAACGTTCCCAGTCGAACCGGTTGCGATTTGCTACCCGAAACCGTTGTGCGCTTATCAAAAGTTAAAAATATCGTGGGTGTGAAAGAGGCAACCGGCAATCTTGAACGGCTTACCTTGATTCAACCGCACGTCGATGTCGACTTTGCGCTGCTGTCCGGCGATGACGGTACGTGCTGCGAATTTATGCTGCGCGGCGGTCATGGCGTGATCTCGGTCACAGCTAATGTCGCACCAGCACGTTTTGCCCAAATGTGCGATGCAGCGCGTACCGGTCAGCGTGAGCAAGCTCATGCCATCGATCGCGATTTGCAAGGTCTGCATGAAACTCTTTTCATAGAGCCGAGTCCGACACCGGCGAAATGGGCGTGCGCGCAACAACACGGATTTTCTGCATTTGTGCGATTACCCCTGTTGCCCCTAACTGAAAAAAATCAACAAGCCCTGCGTAGCGCCATGCAGCAGGCAGGAGTATCGGCATAATGCGTTTGTCCCTCTCTCTCGTTATTGGCACTGTGGCGTTAAGCGGTTGCAGCTGGTTCTATGGTGACAACGGTATCGTTCACGACACCCGCCGCGACTATATCGACGCGAAACAGGAACCGTCGTTGCAAATGCCAGAAGACGTAAAGGGGTATCGCCCCGAAAACTATTTCGAGGTTCCAAGCATCACGGCTGATACCTCCAACGCCAAGATGGGCGACGATTTAGCCGTCGAACCGCCGGCCTTGGTTTTGGCGACCGCTGAAGGTGTGCACGCGCTGCAAGAAAAAGACATTCCGACCGCCATTCTGATCGGTGACGGTGATGCCTTATGGCAAGAATTGGCGACGTTCTTGACGAACAATGAAATCACCATCGCCAGCAACGATAACGCCATCCGCGTATTGGAAACCGATTGGTTGGAGTCGGAAAAAATCGGCTGGTGGGATCATTGGGTATCGTGGCAAGAAGTGCTTGGTTATCGCTGGCGCTACCGCTTTGAAATGAAACCGGGCGAACGTCCAAACGAACACGTCTTTAGCGCGCAAGTAATTGAAATGCAAGCCGAATCACGTCGTCAGGGATGGCAGTCTGTGGCCTTTAAACGTCGCCACTCCATCGACATGATGAACCGCTACTTGGGTTATCACGATGAACGCGTCACGGCTGAAGCACGGCAGCGCATTTTGGCTGCTCGCGCCGGCATCACAGTGGAATTGTGGCAAGACGACAGTGGCAACACTGGGTTGCTCGCCAAGTCATCTTTGGCTAACGCTTGGGATGCGACTCCCTCGGTGTTTGCGAGCCTAGGTTTTGACCTCGAAGACAAAGACACCAGCAAGAAAACCTATTTCTTCCGTCTCAAAGAAGATGAAAACGATTGTTTTTGGACCTGTTGGTTTGGTCTGGGAAGCGATGACAACGAACAAATTGAACTCGAATTGAAACCGGGCGAATACGTCGTCCAGTTGTCGGATGAAGGCGAAAATGCCGGCATCGTTTTGAGCAAGGCCGATGGTGACGTCATCAAAAAAGACGTGATGGTGCGCTTATTCCCGACCTTGTCGAGCGCCTATCAAGCACGTCGCCCGGGTAACGTGTTCGATCGAAGACAGCCGTAATTTTTCTTTCTTAGGTTCAATGCGCCGCTTTTTATAGCGGCGTTGTTATTTAAGGTCAGTGAATGCGTATCGCCAGTTTGGGTAGCGGCAGCAAAGGCAATGCCACCGTTATTGAACACCGTGAAGTGCGCATACTGCTTGACTGCGGATTCACGGTGGCCGAAACCGAGTTCCGCCTGCAACGCTTAGGTTTGCATCCAACCCAATTAAGCGCCATTTTGGTCACCCATGAACATGCTGATCACATCAGTGGCGTTGGTCCGTTGGCGCGCCGTTACGATTTACCGGTTTATATGAGTCGGGGTAGCAGCAGCGCCGGACGATGTGGCACAATCCGCGCCCTCCAATTCGTGAGTGCCGAACAGCCCGTAGCCTTTCAAAGCCTACGGGTTTTTCCGTTTTCAGTGCCGCACGACGCGCGCGAGCCCCTGCAATTTGCGTTTGAAGCCGAAGGTAAACGGGTGGTGGTGTTAACGGATTTAGGTTGCCACAGCACGCATGTGCAAGCGCAAGTCGTCGATTGCGATGTGTTAATGCTGGAATGCAATCACGATGAGCAAATGCTGCAAAATGGCCGATATCCGGCCTCGCTAAAAGCGCGTGTGGGTGGCGATTACGGTCACATAAGTAACAAACAAGCGGCGCAGCTGCTGCAACACGTTAATCGACAACGGTTACACACGGTTATCGCGGCGCATTTAAGCGCAGAAAACAATTCACCGGCATTGGCATGCCAAGTATTAGCCAATGCCATGACGTGGCCATCCGAACAAATTCGTGTGGCCACACAAGCTGACGGTTTGAACTGGATCACGTGCTAATTAACGCGTGGAATTGACGAGGTAAAAGCGATGCAAAAAGGTACTGAGCTCTACAAAGGTAAGGCTAAATCGGTGTACAGCTGCGAATTGGCCGACCATGTGATCATGCATTATCGCAACGACACATCGGCCTTCGATGGTCAAAAAGTCGAGCAACTCGATCGCAAGGGCATGGTGAACAATAAGTTCAATGCGTTCATCATGGGAAAATTGGCAGCAGCCGGTATTCCGACTCATTTCGTCAAATTACTGAATGACACCGACAGTCTGGTTAAAAAGATGTCGATGATTCCGGTTGAATGCGTGGTGCGCAATGTCGCGGCCGGTTCAATCACTCGCCGTCTGGGCGTGCAAGAAGGCTTGGATCTGAATCCGCCAACCTTTGAATTCTTTTTGAAAAATGATGCGTTGCACGATCCAATGATCAACGAATATCACATTCGTTCTTTTGGCTGGGGTACCGATGCCGAAGTTGCCAAAATGAAAGAATACACATTCAAAGTGAACGATATTTTGAAAAAAATGTTTGATGACGCCGGCATGATTTTGGTCGATTACAAAATCGAGTTTGGTCGTTTCAACGGTGAGATCATTTTGGGCGACGAGTTTTCTCCCGATGGTTGCCGTTTGTGGGATAAAGCGACCCGCAAAAAGTTGGACAAAGACCGTTTCCGTCAAGGATTGGGTGGTGTTGTCGAGGCCTATGAAGAGGTTGCACATCGTTTGGGTGTAAATCTCGATTAACGCTTCACAAGTGACAGTGTTTTGTAGATAATGCGCGCCGCTCCGCAACGGGGCGGCCACAGCAATACCGCCGGAGAGGTGGCAGAGTGGTCGAATGTACCTGACTCGAAATCAGGCGTAGGTGCA
>CAZYUS010000148.1:0-6621 GCA_964650615.1 uncultured Pseudomonadaceae bacterium
TAGTCGCCGTTGCATTTGTTTTCGCAAATGTTCGCTTACGTGCTCGACGACGGCGATGGCGATGGGTTGGGGTAAGCCGGAACCCAAAACGCATAATTGTTCGACGCCAGCAAGATTTTCCAATTTCGTTTCAATCGCCGCTGGCGCGATATATTTGCCTTTTGATGTCTTGAACAATTCTTTCTTCCGCCCAGTTATGCGCAATCGTCCCGATTCATCCAACTCCCCCAGATCGCCGGTACAAAGCCAACCATTTTGAATGGTTTCGGCGGTTAGTATCGGATCTTTATAATAGCCCGACATCAGTGTTGGTGAACGTGATAATACTTCACCATCTTCAGCGATCATGGTTTCTGATTCAGGCAAACAACTGCCGACATAACCGATGCGACGCAGATCGGGCCGTGAAAAATGCGCGTAGCCAAAATTTTCTGACATCGCATAACCTTCACAAATCGAAATACCGATTTGATCGTACCATGTCATCAATTCGACACCTAACGGCGATGCACCACTTAGAGCCAAGCGACAACGGTGTAAGCCCATTCCTTTGCGGATCAAACTTTTAAGGGCAAAACCGAAAAGTGGAATGGCAAGCAATAGTTGCAATTTTTCCGGCGGAATTTTTAAATCAACCGCTTGCTTAAACTTCAACCAGATGCGCGGGACACCAAGAAAAATGGTCGGTGCGGTGGCGCGCAAATTGGAAGCAAAAGTTTCTAATGATTCGGCGAAACTAATTGATCCGCCCGCATATAACGCACCCGTTTCGACCACCAATCGTTCGGCAACGTGCGCTAGGGGAAGGTAAGAAAAAAACCGCTCATTGCTTCCAATTCCAATCCACTCGATGGCATTTTTTCCGGCGCTGGCAATGGCATTAAAACTGATCATTACTCCTTTTGGGGTGCCGGTCGTGCCGGAGGTGTACACGATGGTGGCGATATCACTACCGTTGTGTTCCGCCAATTTAAGTAAAGGTAATTCGCGGCGGATCAAGTCGTCCCATGATGACAACCCAATGTGCGACTGGTGCATGGCGATGCATTCGAGCGAGTGCGAAAAGGCATGACGTTTTTCGCCAAAATCAGGCAGCTTGCCAATAAACGCCGCGACGCATTCGCTGTGCTCAAGTATTTGCGCAATTTGTTCCTTGCCCGCCGTCGGATAGATCGGAACACTGACATGACCGGCCATCCAAATTGCTAAGTCGGCTAATATCCAATGTGCGCAATTATAGGAATAGATCGCGATGTGGCTGCCGCGCGGAAATTTTTGCAAATAATTCGCTACGCGGATCGCTTCATCGTAAGCTTCGCGATAGCACCACGAACGCCATGCGTCACCGTGCGGTTGTTTTAAAAACGGTGCATCGGCACGCTCATAAACCAAGTGCTGAAATTGTTTGACGGGTAAGATGCGATTATTCATTTTTATTTCGCTTCAGCTCATTAATTTTTGCAATATCTGCATGGGGTGATGGGTTTTATAGTTTGAAAAACGCTCGGTCTGAGAGCGGCATGAAAATCCGCTCACGCTGATTATTCCGTCTTGCGAGGCATTCTTTAAAGCGTCGCGCCAATTTTGATCGAATAGCGTTTGCGAAACGGTGGCATTTTCGCTTTCATGACCAAAACTACCCGCCATACCGCAGCAACCGGTATTCATTAAACGCAGATCAAGGCCGAATTGCGCAAACACGGCTTTCCATTGTTCGGGTGCGGCAACGGCTTGTGTTTTTTCCGTGCAATGAGAAAAATGATAAATTGGTTTTAACGATGATAGCCGTTTCTCTATTCTTTTCTGGCTTAAAAATTCTTGAATCATCAAAACATTAGGGACCATTTCGCAATTTAATGCGGCGTACTCTTGACGCCACATCAACGCAACCGCCGGTTCAATCGCAATAACGGGCAAGTCTTGTGGTACCCAATGACGTAAACGCTGAATACTTTTTCTTGCAACCATGTCGAATTCGTTTAATCGCCCTTTTACGTGCAGTGCTTTGCCGTTGGCTAGGTACGGCAGTATCACCACTTTGAATCCTAATTTTTCCAGTACCCATGCGGTGGAAAAAACCACATCGGTATCAAAAAAACTGGTGAATGTATCCTGTGCGATAAAAACCGTTTTCGCTTTTTGTTCGGCACTTAAGTGTTGAATCGCGGCGGCATCGAAACGCCAATGGGGATGACGCCACAATATCGAATCCAGCGATGTTTCCGAAAAATACGGCATCGCCGTTAAACCCAATAACCCGCGCGTGATGGCGCGACTGAGTGGGTTCAACATCACCACATTGCTGATGCCGGGTAAGCGCGAGGCGAATTCTCCCCACGCTTCCATGCCACCCAAAAGATAATCACGTAATCGACGCGGATAACGTCGGTGATAATGAAACAGGAACAAGGATTTTTGCGTCGGCACATCCACTTTGATCGGGCATTGCGTAGCGCACGCTTTGCACGCAAGACAACCGTCCATTGCCGTTTTAACATCGTGCGAGAAATCGTGTTGGCGCGGAAGAATACGGCGAATTTCGCGTTGTAATTGCTGCGTTAACGAAAGCGGCGCTGTTGTTGCCGGTGATAGGTTAAGTGACGACGCAGCCATTTGTTTTAACCATTCGCGCATCAAACCGGATCGGCCTTTAGGTGAATGCAACCGGTTGCCCGTGGCTTTATACGATGGACACATCACCGAATCCATGCGGTAATCAAAACACTGGCCGTTGCCGTTGCAATACAACGCGCCCTGCGCCAGTGTTTCTGCTTGCACGGAGATGGTGTTGTCGTGTGCGGCACGTGTATGCGAAAACGTGTCGTACAAGCGGTCGTTCGTATTTTGCGGCGTACAAATTTTTCCGGGATTTAAACGGTTGTGCGGATCAAAAGCGGTTTTGATTTTTTGCATGCGTCCATAGATATCCGGCCCATGAAAATCAGGACCGTACGCCGATCGAAAGCCTTTTCCATGTTCGGACCACATAACGCCGCCGTATTTGTTGACCAAGGCATACACGTGATCGGATATTTCTTTAAATAATTTTTCATCAACATTGTTGCGCAGATCAAGCGCTGGACGAACGTGCAAACAGCCCACATCAACATGTCCAAACATGCCGTAAGTTAAACCATGTTTGTCCAGCAAGGCGCGAAATTCAGTGATATACGCAGCAAGATTTTCCGGTGGCACAGCGGTATCTTCGACAAACGGAATGGGGCGACGCTTCCCCTTGGTGTTGCCTAATAAGCCGACGCCTTTTTTACGCAAATCCCATAAGGCATTTTGTGCGTTTTTTTCTTCTGTGTAGTGGAAACTGATGACGCCAGGTTCACTCGGTAACTCTGCTTTGAGAGCATTGACTTTATTTTCAAACGCTTCACGCGTATCCGCTACAAACTCAACCAAATTAACCGCATTGCCGCTAAAGTCATCGTCGTCACCCAGATAGGGGCGAACTTTCGGAAAAATGATATCGTTTTTAGATAATGTCAGAATTTTATCGTCGACGGTCTCTACCGCCGATGGCTGATGCTTCAATAACTGTTGTGCCGCACTTAAAGCGTGATCAAATGTTTTATAGCGAACAGCAAACAATGCCTTTTGTTTAGGCAAGGGCGTTAACTTAACACGTAACTCCGTGATCACCGCTAACGTTCCTTCAGAGCCACATAAAACCGGATTTAACGAAAAGGACTGATTATGCTGATCGAAGGCATTCCATAAATTATAAGCGGTAATAAAGCGTCCCAATTTTTCGGCACCGGGATGAACCGGCGCATGACGGCAGGCATCGGCGACATTACGATACAAAACACCTTCGGAATTATCTTGCTTAATTTTTAATTGAAATTGCACATCATCGAGGCGCGTGGTTTCGATAACGTCGCCATTTAATAAAACAATGCGCAATGACACGACATGATCGCCAGTACGTCCGTACAAACGCGAACCTTTTCCGCAAGCGTCGGTATTGGCCATGCCGCC
This sequence comes from uncultured Pseudomonadaceae bacterium, assembly GCA_964650615.1. Classification (GTDB taxonomy): domain Bacteria; phylum Pseudomonadota; class Gammaproteobacteria; order Enterobacterales; family Permianibacteraceae; genus Permianibacter. Next base: position 3,991 of record CAZYUS010000148.1, read on the forward strand.
CAATGTTGCTCGGTTGGACGGACTTAATTCGGGCGCAAAGAAAAAACCCTTCGGGTTTATTTGGTCTTGCAGTTGATCGAGAATGACGCCGGGTTGAACGCGGGCGCGTTGCTGACCAAAATCAATATCCACAATGCGATTCATGAATCGCGAGAGATCAATGACGACACCTAAATTAAGTGATTGACCGTTGGTGCCGGTGCCTCCGCCGCGTGGTGCAAAATGTACGGCGCTAAATTCACGCTGTTGTGCCAATTTGAACAGGAGCTGCACATCCCCTTCATGACGAGGAAATACAACCGCTTGCGGCAATAATTGATAAACGCTGTTATCGGTCGCGTGAACCAGACGGGTGGCGTAATCGTCGCTAATATCGCCACTAAAACGAGAGGAACGTAAGGCAGTTAAAAATTGTTGGTAAACGGGTTCAGTGGCAGTGGATCGGGTAATCGCTGGAATCGACGCGGTCATGGTTTGTACGGTTAATAGAGAGTGGATTGTCGAAACATCAAAACGCTTCTTAAATGCGTCAGGCGTTTTTTGTTACGGTTCTTGCGTTTTTTCATCGAGTTGTTTATCTAACTCCTCGACACGTTGATTCATTTGTTCTTCGACCTCTTTGGCTTTGTCGATTGGCTTTTGCAATTCTTTTGCGGCTGCTTTTCCTGCTTCTTGGGCGGCCTGTTCGATTGCGTTTGCGTCGTGTTGATCGTCATTTTTAGAACACGCCGACAACACTAAAAGCCCGATTAGAAATAATGCGCGCATCGTGGATTGCTCCGTCAAACTGGTGACGGTGTTTTACCATATTTAGTGGGGCGGCGTTAAATGAGCTGCACGCCATTCAATTCGCGTTTATTATTTGGCAAAACGCACCGAACCATAACTGGCAACCGATACCATAACAATCGCCGCTAATTGGAAAAACGAAAGCGATTCATGCAGTAACACAAATCCCATGATGCAGCCAATCGCCGGTTCCATGCTCATAAAAATGCCGAATAGTCGTGCGTCCATGCGCCGCAACGCTTCAATCTCTAACGAATACGGAATCACTGACGATAAGATCGCCACACCAGTGGCTGCGAGTAACAAGGGAAAGTCACTAAAAGCCGGTAACGATGGCGAGATCCCGAAGGGCAGAATAAATAGCGCCGCGATCGCCATCGACACGCCCAGTCCTTGCGCGCCGGGTAACACCTGCCCCATTTTCTGCCCCAACACGATGTAAGCGCCCCAAAACACGCCGGCGATCAAGGCCAGCACCACGCCGATGCCATCAACGTGTCCGGTAAACGGATTCAACAACGCAAGCCCGCACGCGGCCAACGCGACCCAAATCCAATCGAGTGGGCGTCGGCTGTGCCATAACGCCACGCTTAAGGGACCGATAAATTCAATGGTAACGGCTAATCCCAGCGGTAGTCGTTCCAGTGACAGGTAATACGTAAAATTCATTGCCCCCAATGAAAAGCCAAACCACGTGATGGCTTGCCATTGCTGTCGGTTTAGTTGATTTAATTTCGGTCTTGTTAACGCCAATAAAATAAGTGCGGCAAGGAATACCCGCAAGAAAACTACGCCGCTTGGCGACAAGGCATCAAATAAATATTTGGCAACTCCGGCTCCGCCTTGCACGCTGAACATGGCAACCACGCACAACACAATGGCCGGAATTCGATTTAGAAACTGCACAGCGACCTCTTAACCCGCGATAAAATAAAAATGCGGACACGATGGTCCGCATTTTTTCGTTTACTGTTGCGTTATTTTTTTCCAGCTAAGAATAACCAGGTTTCCAATACCGAATCCGGGTTCAAGCTAACCGAGTCGATGCCCTGCTCCATCAACCACTTCGCCAGATCCGGATGATCGGAAGGTCCTTGACCACAAATGCCGATGTATTTGTTGTTGCGTTTACACGCCGAAATGGCCATCGCCAATAATTTTTTGACCGCTGGATTTCGTTCGTCAAATAAATGCGCAATGATGCCGGAATCGCGATCTAAGCCCAGCGTTAATTGGGTTAAATCGTTTGAGCCGATCGAGAAGCCATCGAAGTGTTGCAAGAATTCATCGGCCATTAAAGCATTCGATGGCAATTCGCACATCATGATCACTTTTAAGCCATTCTCGCCGCGCTTCAAGCCATGTTCGGCTAAAAGGCCAACCACTTTTTCGGCTTCTTCAACGGTACGAACAAACGGGATCATCACTTCGACATTGGTCAGGCCCATCTCGTCGCGCACTTTCTTAAACGCTTTGCATTCCAGCGCAAAACACTCGCGGAAATCGGGCGAGATATAACGCGACGCACCACGGAAGCCAATCATTGGATTTTCTTCATGTGGTTCGAACAAACGACCGCCAATCAAATTGGCGTATTCATTCGATTTGAAATCCGACATACGAACAATGACGCGTTCGGGATAAAACGCTGCACCAATCGTCGCAATGCCTTCAGCCAATTTTTCGACAAAGAAATTGGACGGTGACGAATAGCCGGCAATACGCTCGCGAATGCTGTCTTTAAGTTGGTTGTCTTGCAGTGATTCCAAATGCAACAACGCTTTGGGATGAACGCCAATCACACGATTGATAATAAATTCTAAACGCGCCAGACCAACGCCC
>CAZYUS010000148.1:6631-6874 GCA_964650615.1 uncultured Pseudomonadaceae bacterium
TCCGGATCGCCGACGTTCATCATGACTTTGAACGGCAATTTCGGCATGTCGTGAACTTCGGCGCGCGCAATTTCGAATTCGTGCAAACCTTGATAAATAAAACCGGTGTCGCCTTCGGCACACGAAACGGTGACGTTCTCGCCGTCTTTAATGGTGTCGGTCGCGTTACCACAACCCACTACCGCAGGAATTCCTAATTCACGCGCAATAATCGCCGCGTGACAAGTGCGGCCACCGCGATTG
>CAZYUS010000149.1:0-6739 GCA_964650615.1 uncultured Pseudomonadaceae bacterium
GGGCGCAAACGGCCATAACTTAACCATGCGGTATCAAAGTTCAACGCGGGCCAAATGAGTTGTGCCGCGATGATAACGCCGACCAACATACCGACCACACCCCAAATTACTGTGGCAAGGGCAAATTGACGGACAACTGTGTAGTTGTAGTCCACGTTACCCGGAGCTGTATGAGCCATTACGCCTCCATTTATTGTGTTATCAAAATTCAGGCAAAGACCTAAACAAGCAAGCGTCTAAAGTGCCAGCGCGCATTCTCGACAGATTTTTGTCGCCGCAGCTTGATTAGAGTCAATTTAATGCGGCGCGCAAATTAGTCTTTACCCCCTGTTTGGTCAACATCTGTTTGGTTAATGGTGAAATAAAACACCGCGCCTTGATTCGGTGAACTTTCCGCCCAAATCCGCCCACCGTGGCGCTCGATGACGCGGCGGCACAGCGCCAAGCCGACTCCGGTGCCTTCAAATTCTTCACTGCGGTGCAAGCGCTGGAATACGCCAAATAGCTTATCGGCATAGTCCATATTAAAGCCGACGCCATTATCACGAACGCCGTAGACCACTTCGCTGCCGTCAACGGACGCAAAGACATGGATCTGGGGCGGCGTGCAGTGGCGCGAAAATTTCGCCGCGTTGTTAAGCAAGTTGAAAACCACCTGTTTTAGCAATGACCGATCTGCTTGACAGGCTGGTAGTTCGTCAATGGTGATCTCGGCCTGGTTGCCGATGTTGGATTCGTTCAATTCACGCCAGACTTCTTGAAAAAGCGAAGTCATCGAAACCGGTGTCCGCGCAATGGCCGTGCGCGACAGGCGCGAGAACCGCAGCAAGTCATCGATCAGTATGCTCATGCGTTCGCTGGCCAATAACACACGATCAAGGTAAAGACGACCATCTTCATCCAGCGCATCGGCGTAATCGGCTTTCAGTGCATTGCCAAAGCCGCTGATGGCTCGAAGCGGTGCGCGTAAATCGTGCGAGACCGAATAAGAAAAACTTTCCAGCTCTCGATTGGCGATTTCCAATTCTTCAGTACGCTCTTTGACGCGCGCTTCCAAATCTACGTTTAAGGCGCGGATTTCACTTTCAGCTTGTTTCCGTTCGGTTAAATCAATGAAGCTTACAATCAGCTCATCGCCTAAAGTTGCCAGATGAAATTCGATGCATTTTCGCTCGCCGTTGGCGCAGATAAGCCACGCATCCATCGGACGAAACGCCTTCTTTTGTTCGAACACTTCAGCACATCGAAGAGTCCATTCAGAAAGCACTTCTGCGCGATACCACTCATCCGGATAAACCAGTTCTGTCCATTTTTCGATTGTAGGAATTTGTTCGTGACAATAACCGAAGGTTTCGTAAAAACGTCGATTGAAGAACAATATATTGCCGTCAATATCGGCCGTGGCAATGGCGACCGGTGATTCTTCAAACAAAGCGCGTGAACGGCTTTCGCTGACGCGCAGTGCGTTTTCCTGTAACACCCGTTCTGTTGCATCGCGAGAAACACCGCGCATCACCAATCGCCCCGTAAATTCATCAATTTCAACACGTCCTGAAAGCTGGATAATGCGCGACCCACGTGTTGGATGAATAATGGAATATTCGATGGTGTAATAACCTTTTTCTTGATATGCCGATTGGAACAGCGCGGTGATTTTAGACCGTTCGTTTGCGGCAATCACTTGCATAAATTCTTCGAAACGAATGTTGTTATCATTGCTTAATTCGACACCATGCAATTCAAAAAGGTAATTATCCCAATGCACAATTCCAGTTCGAATATCAAATTCCCAGACGCCTTGCTGGGCCGCGCCGAGCGCGAATTGCAAGCGATTTTGCTGCTCTTTTATGCGCCGTTGCCGTATATCGAGAACCGCTAGCATGCGGTCGAAGTCGTTTTCTAGCTGATTAATTTCGCTTTTTCCGACGAATTTTTTTTGCGTCGTATCATCGGCACTGATCTGGCGCGCACGCTCGGCTAGTTTTCGCACCGGCAGAGCAATAAATCGTTCCATCGCCACGTACAGGAATACGGCGACAAAAATAAGTGATCCAGCGACAACGCCGGTCATAATCCAATATTGAGGTAAACGCTGCCAAATATCGGGAAGTTGATAATAAGCAACGGCATGACCCAGTATTTCGCCGCCATAAGAAATGGCGACATGAGCCCGATAGGTGTTGCCAATGAACTGGCTTTTGGCCGTATTTTCGTCGAATTTTAGCGTGCTTATTTCTTTGCTGCCGGGCGCGTGAAATTCAGCGAATAGATCGCCATATTTATCAAAAATAATGGCACTGTTAAAGCGTTTGTCTTGTCTTAACGTTTGCAACGACTCCAACGCTGATTCACGATCTGAGAAATCCAATGCTGATTGAATGTTCAGTGACACCACATCCAATTGCGTCGCCACTTCTGCTTCAACGCGCGGTTGATAGGTGTTTGACTCGTAGAGAAAAACGGCCAACGCCAGCAGTGTGATGGCGCTTAAAACCGTTACTCCCAGTAAACGAAGCAGCGCCGTGCGCAAAGACAGGGCAGAGGATCGCGAGACGTTCATTTTTCTCCCCCCGTACGTTTGTTATCCTCGATGACATGTTCTGCGTGTTTTAATAGTTTCGAACTCATGTCGAGACCATTGTTTCTGACATGAACCAAATGAATCTCAAAATGGATTTTGCCGTCGTTGACGACAAATTGAATATCGCCCCCCTTTTGCAGGAAATCGTCGTCGTCACCCACTCGTAAACTCTGTAATGACGCGGCTGCTTGCAAATAGCTGTCGACGGTTGCATTGCGTAACGTAGCGGGAAAATAGATCACATCACAATCATTAATGGTATTCGTTGACTCAATCAATTTGGCTTGCGCTTTACGCGGACCAATATCCTTGCCGTCGGCGGCTAATTGCAAGCGCTCATAAAGAGAGGTCGATTCAATTACGCAAAATGTCAGCCACGTCTTCTCGGTGTTAGCGGGCCACGTAACGTAACGGGCAAAATTAAGCAAATACGCTAACCGCAGTTCGTCCGCCTTTGAAATATCCGCCCGAACAACGCCCACACCAGTCGTGATGACTAGCCAAAAACAGCAACGGAGGAGTTCGGAACAGCGAGTTAATGCGGCCAATGTCTTTAGCCGAGCGAGGGAGCGGTGCGCTAACTATAGGAAAGGTTTGAGGTTTGCGCCAAAGACCGCAATTTCATGTGAGGTAACATAATATATATTATAGGCTATATAGTGGTAGATACCCGCCAATCGGATATGGCTTTCTGGTCGTCCAAGCAACTCACTCAACTTTCTCCAAGTAACCTGTGCAACTTCCAAGCAACCAGTGCAAGTTGTCACCCATACAAGTTAGCGGCCAGTTTACCTTTTCCTACAATGGCTTTAAGCTTCGGTAAATGGCACCGAACGGGAAACAATCGCATGGACGTTTTGGCCTTCCCGGCGGCTAAAGACGCTTTAACTACCTACTGGATGTTTATTTCGGAGGTTGAGAAAGACGAACAAAAATTTGCTCGTGATCGTTCAGTTTTTGCTGCTAATCAAGGGATCGCTGCCAGAAAACCGGTTGAAAGTGCCTACAACGCAGTTCGGCGGTTTTTTGGGTCGAATCCGGCCATCGCGCCAAACCGACTCATAGATGAAGTCAGGCGTTCGCTTGCAGTAACCGGTTATATTGAACATTCTCTCTCCCAAGAAAGGCCGTGGTTATCCAGATGCTCAAGCGGCATTTCTGGCCACAAATACCCTGAAATACGTAATTGCCCGATTTGCGCTACACATCAATACCACTCGAGTCTATTTCAATTGAAATGGTTCGAAATTTGTCCCATCCATAAATGTAGTCTTATCGCTAATTGCCCGTCTTGTGGCTTGCGATGGCCAAACTACCGCGAAGTAATGGCCAGAAAATGTGACACCTGTGGACTAACAAATTTCACTGGATCGCCAGCAAGTCTGAGTAACCGTGGTACTTCATTTGATTCGCTCATCGTGATTTCAAAGCTCTTGCATGAACAGGCAGATTTTCCCGAACAATATTATGATTTCTGCGACAAAGACTACCCTTGTAATATCAGTAAAGACTCACGACTTATCATTCATTCGATCATAGTTGATCACCCTGAGTCTGAAGCGCTTCTTCGAAGTGTGAGCGCGAGCGTGGCTGATGTGAAGCAACATCGAATAAAGAATTCCAACGCACCATGTTCGATTGCATTTCGACATCCAGCCCTTGAGACGGCGCAAACAAATATTAATGGCGACCTAAGGAAAGAAATTCTGCTGTTGTCGGAAAAACATCTCGCAAAGTCATATAAATTGAAAACGTATGATGTCGAAAACTTTTCTTTCAACAGTACTTTCTGCCCTGCTTGCATGGCCGCAAGCATTGCTTTGTACCTGCTGACGTACTCCGACAGCAGGCATAAATACGCGCAACTTGATAGCATGGCGCTGCCGCATTTTATACACAGTGCTTCTGGCATCCCGTTGCCGACCATGATTACTGAAATCAAAGGAACCAATCAAGTTAAGGCGAAGGCACAGCAAATTCCAATAGAGGCCACCTTTTTCCTATATCGCTTGGCATGGCTAAAACTATATGAGAGGATTTTTAACTATTGCCTGTGGGTAAATGAAGCAAATGTACGCAAATCGTTGGCCAAAGGTTTCGAACTGGACGTCCCAGAGAAAACTCGATTTTGGTTGCCACGTTCGATTGGTTTTGAGCTACAGATTGAAGACGGTTTGGTTGATATTTTTCATGAAGTATCATCAGTGCAATTGACTCACCAGCACCAACGCTAACGCGAATAATGATGTCGTTGCACGACTAACCGCATCGCCTAGTATCATTGCGTGATCCAGTAATCCGCAAATTCATTCAAGTTGCAGTGAGTAGAATCGTAATGTCGCTCGCCACTTATATTATTGGGGCTCCCGTCCTGATCGCGATCAATGAGAGCTTTATGGATGAATTCAGGAACGCCGGAAAAATATGGCGCATAGTCGTCGATAAATGCCATTGGTTGCAGCTCAAACAGCGCCTGCGCTTTGGGGCTTACGTCAATCACGTCTTTGTCTGTGGCTATTACACGGTAAATCGGAAAACCTAATGACAACAGGTTCAGTTGTCGTGCGTCGGCGAACTGTGGTGCCAGCGCGGTAACACAAACCAATTCGAAACCAGCTTCGTGCAGCCGATTGCAAGCGTCAACTGCGCCAGTAACGGCCGGAATGCTTAACCAAAACTGTGTGTCAAATTGATTGCGAAAATGAGTTAATTCGTCTCCGACGAGTTGTCGAACACCCCATCGCTCCTGCGGCCAATATGCGTTGGGATTATTCAATGCCGGTAACTCACCAAATGCACGCGCCCATGCATGACGGTAGGCATCTGAATAATCAAGTAAAACCCCATCCGCGTCGATTGCCAATATCGGAGTTTTACGTATCAATTTCGTTATCCTCCATCACCGGTCCCCAACCAATTTCACATAGTGCCGTTTCCAAAGATTGGATTGCTTCAAAAGTTGATGCTTCACGCGATAAGTTAAAATTGCGATCGATCAATTCAAAGGCATCTGGGATTTGATCTGTGTGATGTATGTATAGGCCTGGTTCATCAAACTTTGTGCACAAAGTGCCATAGATCCCTCTGCCGTATATGCCCTTGATAAACCAGCGCCATCCGTGTTGACCACTCGGTTTCAGAGCGCCATCAATTCGGATCGTCATTGCTTTAATCCATCCAACAAAGTAAACGGGCAATATTTTTTGCATCGGGCAAAGCACGATGGTGCTGACCTTCTAAAGTTAACCCAACGATTTCCAATGCTTTTGCCATGCCGACCTGTTTGATATTCCTGGAATGCGCAAAACGTTTTTTGAGATTGATGTGCTGAAAACCAGCCAGAGGATCGTGAATGTGTTGTCGAGCGCAATCTTGGAGCCATTGTTTCCTATCGTAATCGCCCCAACTCGACCATACTTTCATCTCTGCATTTTGCCGGTTCACAAACGCAGAAAACGGGCCAATTATCTGGGCCAATAGTGGTGCTTCGTCAACGTCACTTTGCGAAATGCCGGTCAATTGCCGGCAAAATGGCGTAAGTTGCGTGTGCACTGTCGGGCGTACAAAAGAGTCAAAGGTATCAACAATGTGACCATCGGTAGTTGCCCACACAGCACCGATCTCGATGATTTCCATTTCATGCAACGGCAGCTTATCAAATTTGTCACATGTGGCCTCAAGGTCAATGACCAACAGCATCTTTTCGTTCATAGTTACCCGATAACATTCCGCGTTCGGCAAACACTCAGGCAAGACTTCCTACCTTACCTTTCGAAGCTCGCTTGAGCGGTGTTTTTCTGGACGATCCAGAAGCCAGTTTATCGATCTTGGCTGCCAATTGTTTCATGTCGCTGCCATATTGCTGCTGACTTTGTTTAAGCGCGCTCTGCAATGACTTGAGCTCGGATTGTCGTTCTTGCGCGATTGACTGCGCCTCTTTCAATTGTTTGTGCAGCAACTGCAGTTCTGTGGCTCGGCTCGCCGCTGCCTCAGCAATGATCTCGCTACGTGCGTGTTGGTCTTTTAATTCTTGCTGCAATTTCGTGATCTCTCTGTCCTTGTCGGTGATACGGTATTCCAGAGATTCACGGCGACCATTTTCCTTGGCGAGATTTTCCCGCATCGTCTGCAATTCTTCATTCCGATCGCGGATCTGTG
>CAZYUS010000150.1:0-6625 GCA_964650615.1 uncultured Pseudomonadaceae bacterium
ATCGCAAGCGGGGCAAAGGGTTCCAGATCTCTGCAAATTCACCCGCGTGCGCAGTGAAATAGCGAGCAACAAAATCGACACAATAAAAGGTACGCGCCACCCCCATTGACGAAACTCGGCATCCGACAAAAATTGACTGAGCAATACAATTTGAAACGTCGAGACCATAATGCCGAGCGGCCCCATTAATTGCAGCACGCTGGTGTATAAACCGCGACGATTAGTCGGTGCGTGTTCAGTTAAATAGACGGCGGCGCCCCCGATCTCGCCACCGACGGCCATGCCTTGCAACAATCGTAAGATCACGAGACAAATCGGAGCAAGCAATCCTATTTGCTCATAAGTGGGTAACAAACCGACCAGAAAAGTGGTCACGCCCATCATCACAATGGTGGCAATAAAAGCCGGACGACGACCGTATTTATCACCTATCGTTCCGAAAACGGCAGCCCCTATTGGACGCACCACCATGCCAACAGCAAACGTGGCCAGGCTGGCCAATAACGCCGCCACGGGATTATCGGAAGGAAAAAATAAAAGCGAAAAATACGTCGCAAGCGATGCAAAACTTAAAAAATCGTACCATTCTAAAAACGTGCCAAAACAGGCTGAAATAGCAACGTTACGTTGCACATGTTGTTCTTGATTTTGCAAAGCTGAGGAAGTCATAGCGTTATACTTTATTGAAAGAGAAATCGCGTGTCGTTGACGTTGATTGTTTTTTAGGATTGCGCTTCCGCGCGCAGCGGCCAGCGTAACACGAAGCGCGCACCGCCTAATTCACTATCGTTGACATACACCTCACCGTGATGACGCTCGCTGATTCCTTTGACAATCGCCAAACCCAATCCGGTGCCACCCGAATCACGTGAGCGACTGGGATCAAGTCGAATAAACGGATCAAAAATACGTTCGCGCTGATCAGGAGGTACGCCAGGACCATCATCATCCACCGCAATGACAAAATGTTGGTCCAATTGATACCAACTGACATCAACACGACGCGTGGCAAAAGACGCGGCGTTGCGGATTAAATTGGTCAAACACCGCGTCAACAAACGTGCATCGACTTGCACTTTAAACGCGTGCATCGGCGCCTGTGACGCGAAGGCAATCACCGGAAATAAAGTTTTGGTTTTGCCCAACACATCATCGGCGATCGCCGCAATATCGACTTCGCTGAATTCAAGTTTTTGCGAACCATGATGCAAACGGGCGTACGCCAGTAATTCACGCACCAGTGAATCCAGTTCGCTGATAGCGCTTTCCATGTCGCGCGATAATTGCGCGCGCGATTGTTCGTTGCCCGCGTGTTGCAACATTTCCAAAGCGAAATTAAGACGCGCCAGCGGCGCGCGGCATTCGTGCGCCACCGCGTGCAATAATTCGCGCTGTTCATGAATCATTTGTTGGCGCTGCTTAAGAATGTGTTCGGCGCGAATCGCCATTTGATTGATCGAACGTGCGGCTAGGCCCAAGCTGTCGCTAGCCGATTCATCCAACAATCGAGCGGTGCCATCACTCAAAAAGGCGGACGTCGCTTTTTCGATGGACTGCGCGCGTCGCTCGATACCGAGAATAAGCCAAGCGATCGCCGCTGCATTAACGATGAGCCACGTCATGCTGGCAAATAAACCGTCGAGAGCCGACACCGCCGCCAACCCAGGAAGCGGCCCCACTTCGAGTACATCACTATTGTTTTTCAACAAAATGAGGGCGTAAGCGCCATGTGAAAACGTGTAACGATATTGCACGCGGTTATCAAAGGCGTTGGATTTTTTTCCTAGCACGAAACCGGATTGTTCGATGGTGGTGAGTTTACCCGGCACACGCCAACGCTCATGTACGGTGCGGGCGGCTTCGCTCCACTGTGCTGGTTGCAATAACTCGAAATGCGGAATCTCTTCCGCCACTAAGGCATACGATTCTTCGCTGATGCGTTGCAACTGATAAGGACTAATAATTTTTTCGACGCCCCATTGCACAGCAAAAAAAACGAAGGCATTCGCCAGCGCCAATAAGGCTAAAAATTTGACGAAACTACTGCGCATGGGGTTTCCTTGAAGTGGCGGACCGTTTTGTTGAGCGCAACACTAACGCATCGCAAAAAGATAGCCACTACCACGAACGGTTTTTATTATTTGCGGCGAACGCGGGTCGTCGCCAATTTTTTTACGAATCCGCGACACGCGTAAATCAATGGTGCGGTCGATGCCATCATATTCGAGGCGGAAAATACGTTGATGAATTTCTTCACGCGACAACACTTTGCCGGCGTTTTGCACCAAAAACCATAGCAGGTCAAATTCAGACGTGGTCATGTCGAGGATCTGTCCCGCGCGCACTGCTTGACGAGCGCCGTGATCAAGCACCATATCGCCAATTTGAATACGGCCATGGGGTTTAGGTTGATCGGTGTCGTCGTCGAATCGACGCAACAAAGCGCGAATATGCGCGAGCAGCAAGCGCGGCTTGATCGGCTTGCCCAAATAATCATCGGCCCCCAGTTCTAAGCCGGCCACTTCGTCGATGTCATCATTGAGCGCCGTCAACATAATGATCGGCCCCTCATATTTCGCGCGTACCGCGCGGCACACCGCCAAGCCATCGGCCCCCGGCAACATGATGTCAAGCACGACCAGACGCGGTACTTCGGTCAAGATGCGGTTGATGGCCACATCGCCGCGATGTTCGATATCTACGGTGTAACCGTTTTCGCGCAAAAATGCCGAGATTAATTCGGTTAGCTTTACGTCGTCATCGACTAACAGGATATTTTGGTTTTCGGACATGGTGTCGCTCACGGCTTACCCACTTGGCGTCTCAAATTATTACCGAAATCGGCGCGTAACCGTAGAGGGCAAGCGCCGATAAGCTGTTGTTATCAGTAAATCAGTTGGACTCGTTGTTGTCTTGGGGTGTTTGGTAGCGGATTGTATCGTTGCGTAGCAGGCGTTGCGCGCGCAAGCACCTGCCGTTTCACGTCGTTCGCCTTAGTGGCGATTTTTTACCGATGTTTCCATCAGTTTGTAAATGCGACGGTACTCATCCAACCAACTTTCCGGTTCACGAAAACCATGTGGTTCGATGGGATAAATTGCCATTTCAAAGTTCGGATTTTTCAATTCGATCAAACGCTGAACCAATCGCACACTGTCTTGAAAAAACACGTTGTCGTCGGCCATGCCGCTGCAAATCAACAACGGACGTTTTAGGTGTTGTGCAAAGTTAATCGGCGAACTGCGCTGATACGCCTGCGGATCGATATCTGGCGTGTTGAGAATATTGGCCGTATAACCGTGATTGTAATGCGCCCAATCTGACACCGGACGTAACGCTGCACCGGCGGCAAACGCCTCGGTTTTGAACAACGCCATAAAGGTCATAAAGCCGCCATACGATCCGCCATAAATGCCGATACGCTCACGATCGACGTTGGCATTCGCCACCAGATAATCAATGCCATCCAGATAATCTTCCAACTCCGGTGTACCCATGCGTTGATAAATCGCGTTGCGCCAATCACGTCCATAACCGGCGGAACCGCGATAATCCATATCGATCACGACATAACCTTGTTGCAGTAGCAAATTATGAAACATGAATTCGCGAAAATATCCCGACCATCCCTTGTGCGCGTTTTGCAAATAACCGGCACCGTGAACAAACATGACGGCCGGTTTCGGTGTACCGCTTTGTGTCGCGGCGTTGCGATAAATGCGCGCGTAAATAGGTTTCGCGCCGTGCTGCGATGGCACCGTAATGATCTCGGCTTGATGCCACGAAATGGCCGCAAACGATGCGCCAACGGTGTGCGTCATTCGTTGTGCTTTAGCGCCCGGTTTGGCCGCTTGCGCGTACAACTCGGTCGGTTGCGTAATGGTTGAATGCATCAGCATCAACTGTTCGCCATCGGCAGATAAACGGTAGTCGTTTTCGCCACCTAATTGGGTGACCGCTTGCACGTCACCACCGGCGCTGCTGACGCGATAAATTTCATGATTGCCCGGATGGGTTTTATTCGCGCGAAAATACAGCCAACGGCCATCGCGGCTCAAGTTGACGTTGTTGATTTCATACTCGCCTTGCGTCAGCGCCGAAATGTTGTGATTCACATAGCGATACAGTTGACTGAACCCCGTGTGTTCGGAACTGAAATAAAGCGATTGATCATCGCCTAGCCATCCCATTTCATTGAAATCGCTGTCGTTGATCCACGCGGCATCGCGCAAGTGATGGACGATTTCCAGTGCAGTTGATGGCGCGCTGGCAATCGTTAACCAGCGATCTTTATTGTCATACGACATCCAGTCGATCAACGCTTTATCGCCACGTTTGTTCCAGCGCACACCGCCGCCATCTTCAGAATAGTGATGCACATAAACGGCCCGTTGTTCGCCGTCTTTGGGCGCGCTTTTGCCTTGCGCCTGTGCCGTTTGTTGCTTTAAGAACAGCAACGGATCGCGGTTAATATCCGGCAAAGATTTTTTGTCCAACTCAACCAATTTGTGCGCGGATAGGTCAACCCAATACAGGGTTTCATCATCGGATTTATCACTGCCAACTTTGCTGCGCACGTTGTCTATTTTCAGATAACCATCGTCGCTGACATAGTTCGGCATTTTTTCAGCGCGACCTTCGCGGCCACTGGCCATCGTACCAACGATGAGCGTACGACCATTGGGCGACACGCTAAACGTGGTGATTTCACGATCTTTGCCTAAGTAAAACGGTTGCGGCGCTAACACGCCACTGCTGTGCTGCTGTTTTTCGACGCTTTGGCGATCATTTTTGCGTTGTTCTCGTTTACGAATAATGTCAAACAAGTCGCGTTGTTGTTGCGATAAAAAATCATCGTTCTTTTTATCGGATGGCTCGTCCTGCAGACGAAAATCAGCAGCCAGCTCCCAGCGACCTTCATCAATAAAAACGATCCACAACTGATTATTGGCACGCATTGCCAATTTGTCATTGCCAATAAACGTTAACACCTGTGAAAAATCGCCACCCTTAATCAAAGCGCGTTGACGATCTTTTTCTTTCAACCACAGCGTCGATTGATTCAAATAAGCCACGCGTTTGCCATTGGCGCTAACCACCGCATCGCCCGTTTCCATTTCCAATGTATCGTTAATGGATAAACGATGGGGCTTACCGTCTTTTAATGACGCTCGCCACCATTCACGCGTTTCTTTTCCGACGGTTTTTTGTTGGTAATAAACGTGTTGACTGTCGCTAGCGATAAACGCATTTTCGGGTGAGGTCGCGATCCAGTCAGGATGCGACATAATTTGTTCCATCGTTAGGTCAGTTGCGGACACCGGCACTACGACGGTGAGGAATAAAACAGCGGAAAAAAACGTTTTCATCACAAGACTCGTGTTAAGAGCAAAGGACCATTTGCACGCAGCGGCGTTGTGTGCAAATGGTCCTCAGCCCCAGATGAAGGAAGGCATCGGGGCGCGATGTTATCAGCGGGTAACACAACGGCCTAGCGTCATTAATGCGCGGATCGCGGGCCGCGTTTTACACGCACCGAGGTCGTCGGCAACGATTGCACATAACGCGCGATCGCCAACCGGTCGTCGTCACTTAAGTAACGCGTGCCATCCTCGATAAACGTCTTCATTTCATCACGCGCGCGGCGGCCGTATTCGCTGCGACCACTGCGCAAATACTCGGCGATCTCCTCGGCCTCCCACGCGCCGATACCGGCCGCCGAGGGCGTGATGTTCGGCGCCCGATGACCGCTGCTTAAGGTGGCTCCCTGCCACCTTTTTGCTTCCACAATGCCGCCAATAGCATCACGCGGACTGTGGCATTCGGCGCAGTGGGTGACCGCATTAGCCAGATACGCACCGTATTCGGCGCTTGGCGCGACGGGCGTGTGTTGCGGTGGCGACACCGCGCCAAAATGGATCCAACGCCACGGCGTCAATAAGATGCGCGACGAAAACAGCCAGACCAGATCCGGCGCGCGATTGCTCACGCGGCTCAGAGCCTGTGTTTGCAGTGCTTGAAATAGCGCGAGTACGTCGTCATCCGACAAAAATCGGTAACTCAAATACGGAAACGCCGGGTAATAAAACCCGCCCTGCGGCCGCTCGCCGTGGCGCAATGCACGCTCAAATTGTGCGTAACTCCAGCCGCCTATACCCTGATCGCTAAACGTAATATTGCTACTAAAGACCGTGCCGAATGGCGTTTCAATCGCCTTGCCCCCCGCCAACGGCTTGGCACCTTCCTCGTTGCGCGTATGACAACTGTGGCAACCGGCCACACGCAGCAAATAATCACCACGCGAAACGTCGGCGCGCGCATTCACGCCAAGCGTCAGCGCGACCACCACCCCGACACACCGAACGCCACCGACGCGGGCGCAGCAGCGCGCCAAATGGCGCATCATATCGTCGTAATACGACACGGTAATGCGTTGTCCCGCCTCCCCGCTGCCAAGAAGCAAAACCACTATAACCCATTGAATTAATTCAGAAGCCGTAATCGTCATGCAGGTGTCCAAAGGCGTTCCCGGTGCGTGGAAAAACGGTCGCTTCGATCGCTTTGTGATGTCGCTACTATGTCGTTTTTCGGTTCGCTTTTCCGATAAATTTAGCGGAGCGGTTCA
>CAZYUS010000151.1:0-6616 GCA_964650615.1 uncultured Pseudomonadaceae bacterium
GCTGTAAATCCCGTTGCATTAATTCGGCGTTATTAGACATGGGTGAACTCGATTCAGAACTCAATAAAAGGCGGCCCGAAGACCGCCCGACAACCGTGTAATTTGAATTAGTAACGATAATGATCCGGTTTGTAAGGGCCGTTGACGTCGATATTCAAATAGGTCGCTTGCGCGGCAGTTAATTGCGTTAATTCGGCACCGATTTTTTGCAAATGCAAACGCGCCACTTTCTCATCTAAATGTTTGGGCAAGACATACACTTTGTTTTGGTATTTTTCGCCACGAGTAAACAGTTCGATTTGCGCTAAGGTTTGATTGGTAAAACTATTCGACATCACGAACGACGGATGACCGGTGGCACACCCTAAATTCACCAAGCGACCTTCGGCCAGCATGATGATGCGATGACCGTTAGGCAGAATGATGTGATCGACTTGTGGTTTGATGTTTTCCCAGCGGTACTGACGCATCGCGGCAACTTGAATTTCGGAATCGAAGTGACCGATATTGCACACGATCGAATTGTGTTTCATTTTGATCATATGATCATGCGTGATGACATCGAAGTTGCCGGTGGCCGTAACAAAAATATCGGCTTTATCGCAGGCGCTTTCCATCGTCACCACACGATACCCTTCCATTGCTGCTTGCAACGCGCAGATCGGATCGATTTCGGTGATCCAAACGGTAGCACCTAAACCACGCAAACTTTGCGCGCATCCTTTACCGACATCACCGTAACCGGCAACGACCGCAATTTTGCCGGCAATCATTACATCGGTGGCACGCTTAATACCATCGACCAAGGACTCGCGGCAGCCATATAAATTATCGAATTTTGATTTGGTGACGGAGTCATTCACGTTAATAGCGGGAAACGGTAATTGATTTTTGTTTTCCAAATCGTATAACCGTTTTACGCCAGTGGTGGTTTCTTCGGTGACGCCTTTGATGCACGCCAATCGTTTTGAATACCACTTCGGATCGGTGTTCAAATAGCGATCGATCGACGCATACAACGCCTTTTCTTCATCGTTATTCGGATGCGCAATGACACTGCGATCGTTTTCTGCACGCGTCCCCAGCATCAATAAGAGCGTGGCGTCACCGCCATCATCCAGAATCATGTTGGCATGATGCTCACCGGGCCACGTAAAAATGTTATGCGTGTATTCCCAATAATCGTCAAGGGTTTCGCCTTTATACGCAAACACGGGGATGCCGGCGGCGGCAATGCCGGCGGCAGCGTGATCTTGCGTCGAAAAAATATTGCACGACGCCCAGCGCACTTCAGCGCCCAATGCTGTCAAGGTTTCGATTAACACCGCCGTTTGAATCGTCATGTGCAACGAGCCAGCAATGCGCGCGCCTTTTAACGGTTGCACCTTACCGTATTCGGCACGGGTGGCCATCAAGCCGGGCATTTCGGTTTCGGCGATGGTGATTTCTTTGCGGCCCCAATCGGCCAATGCCATATCGGCAACGTGGAACGGTTTAACGCTCATGTCGTACTCCATAGTTTCATTGGAAGTGCGAGCGCCGTTGAGTCAACGGAGGACACCATCAAGCCTGGCAGCGCGTTAAAACGTCGAACGGCTGTTGCAGCGCTCCTTGATGATGGAGAAGGACAGAAAAGTCCGCGTGTAATTATAGCGATGGATGGCCATCTTGACGACGTGGTCGCGGCGCAACGTGCCATTCCTCACTCATTTGAGCTAGGCTGATAACAGTCACTTCTACGCGAGAGAGTCATGGCCGGTTTTGACAACATTACCGTGCTGGTAATTACCGGTATCGCCCACGGCGTTTTGGCGCTGCTGCTGCTGTTTTTTCGCAAGCCGGAATCGCAACAACAGGTGATCCGTTTTTATGCGCAAGCGCATATTTGTTTGGGCATCGGTTTATTGCTCATCATCGATCGCCGCAGCGGTTCGTTGTTCTGGAGTTCGACGGTTCCTAATATGGCGGTGACCGTGGGCTTGCTGCTATTAGCCTTAAGTCTGGCGCGCTTTTTTCGTTGGCAAACCGAGCGTTACTTATGGACGATTGCCATCGTGTTTACGCTGGCCCAATTATTTTTGCGTGAATGGGGTTTGCCGGAACATTTTCGCCTCGCCGCCGCCATCGCTTTAGCCTCGACCGGACAATTTGTTATCACGTGGATCTATGCTCGCCATGCGTTGCCCCCAAGCCCGCTGACGCAATTTCTGGCGATCGGTAATTTGACCATCACCTTGTTATTGATGTGGCGATTCTTCGAAGCCTTGCTCGCCAATTCGAGTTACGATTTTTTTAATGCCGGTCTTGGTCAGGTGTTTGGCTTGTTTGCGTTATTTTTAAATGCCTTGATCAATGGCTTCGGCTTTTTGTTGTTGTTAAACGAAAGCAGCAGCCGTGAAATGGTACGACTGACCTCGCTCGACCCGCTGACGCAAACCCTTAATCGCAAGCATTTGGTGGCGCAGGCGCACAAAGAACTCACCGTCGCCGACCGGCACAATCATCCTCTGTATTTAGCCATTGTCGATATTGATAATTTGGGTTTAATCAACCAGCAGCACCATTATTTTACCGGCGATGAAGTCATGAAAATGGCGGCGCAGCAATTGCAAGAAATGTTGCTTCGCGTCGATAGCATAGGGCGCTGGACTGGCAAATCGTTTTTGCTGTTGCTGCCGGAGAAAGATCCGCTTTCATTGCAGCAATGGATGAAGCAGGCACAACAGCGTTGTGCTCGTTTTAGCGTCAATAAACTTCCGACGATAATCGAATTGAACGTGATCGTAAGCGCGACCGTCTATCACCATCACGAAGATTTTCAGTTAACACTCAATCGTTTGGAATCAGCGTTGCAGCTCGCCAAAAATAACGACCAAAAACGTTTTTTTGCGGAATAAAAAAAGGGGTAATACATTACCCCTTGCAATGCACGTAACCGTGTTTACAAACCGGCGTCCGCTTTTAACGCGGCCGCTTTATCGGTGCGCTCCCACGTGAAGGTGTTGTGAGTGGTCACGGTATTCGATTTATTCTTGTACGAAACGGTGCCGGGGGTACGACCAAAATGACCGTAAGCGGCCGTCGGCGAATAAATTGGGTGCAACAGATCCAGTTGCTTGATTAAACCGTAGGGACGCAAATCAAAGTGGCGACGAATCAATGCCACTAATTTTTCATCGTTGATTTTTCCGGTGCCGAACGTGTTGACCGAAATCGACGTCGGCTCGGCCACGCCGATGGCATACGACACTTGCAATTCGCAACGGTCGGCAAGACCGGCGGCAACAATATTTTTGGCCACATAACGACCGGCATACGCCGCCGAACGATCCACCTTGGAGGGATCTTTACCCGAAAACGCGCCACCACCGTGACGCGCCATACCGCCATACGAATCGACGATAATTTTGCGTCCGGTTAAGCCGCAATCGCCCACCGGTCCGCCGATCACAAACGAGCCGGTCGGATTAATAAAAAATTTCGTGTCCGCGTTTATCCACTGCGCTGGGATCACGTGCTTGATGATCAATTCCATTACACCGTCGCGCAGATCGGCGTACTGCACATCCGGATTATGTTGCGTCGATAACACCACGGCCTCGACGGCCACCGGCAAACCATTTTCGTAGCGAAACGTGACTTGCGATTTGGCATCGGGACGCAACCACGGCAACAATTTGGATTTACGCACTTCCGACTGGCGCTCAACCAAACGATGCGCATACAAGATCGGGGCCGGCATCAACGCATCCGTCTCGTTGGTGGCGTAACCAAACATCAACCCCTGATCGCCCGCGCCTTGGTCTTCCGGCTTGGAGCGATCGACGCCTTGCGCGATGTCCACCGATTGCTTGCCAATTAAATTGAGTACACCGCAGGTTTTGCCGTCGAAGCCGACATCAGACGAGGTGTAACCAATGTCACAAATCACCCGCCGCACCAAATCTTCTAAATCGATCCACGCACTGGTGGTGATCTCGCCGGCAACAATGGCCACGCCGGTTTTGACCAGCGTTTCACATGCCACGCGGGCGTGCGGATCTTCGGCAATGATGGCGTCCAGCACGGCGTCGGACAATTGGTCGGCCACTTTGTCCGGATGGCCTTCGGACACCGATTCGGAGGTGAAAATACGGTATTCAGACATCGCTCGTACCTGTTTTGGAATTTTTTGGCCGGACCTCCACAGTGGAAGCCGCTCGGCAGAATCTTAGTCTAGCTCATTTAGACGGCTAAATGAAACGAAGCCCTACTCTTTCAATCAACTTAATTGGCATTTAAGACACCCAATGCAAAACTAGCGCCCCGCGCCGGAAGCCCCTTTCCGGCCCCTTAAAGCATCCCCGGAGTGGACATCATGTCGTGGTGGCACGCGCGCCGTTTTCGTTATGCCCTCGGTCTTATCGGCCTGTGGCTAACCTTGTTTGTCACCCTGCGCGCCGGTTTCGTGCTGTTTTCATCACCGGCCGCGATACTGGCGAAATTCGACACTGTTACGTT
Organism: uncultured Pseudomonadaceae bacterium; assembly: GCA_964650615.1. GTDB lineage: Bacteria > Pseudomonadota > Gammaproteobacteria > Enterobacterales > Permianibacteraceae > Permianibacter. The sequence continues at coordinate 4,501 of CAZYUS010000151.1, forward strand.
AGCTCAAACCTTTTGGATTGGCGTCCGCTTTGATTTGCGCTGGGCGATTTTGCTCACGCTGCCGTTAGTGCTGTTGTCGTTTGTGCCGCCGTTTAATCGCCCCGATTCGCCGTGGATGCGGCGCGTTTCGTTGCTGTATTTCACCCTCACCGTTGCGGGCGCATTGCTCATTTATTTTATTGATTTCGGTCATTACGATTATTTAGCGGTGCGCATTAACGCCACCGTTTACCGTTATTTTCACGAAGTCGCGATCAGCGCCGAGATGATGTGGCAAAGCTATCCGGTGATTAAAATTATTTCGGCGTGGCTTTTGTTAAGCACGTTGATGGTATGGCTGATGTGGCGCTGGCAACAGCGCACGTTGCTCGCGTCACGTTCGTCATTGAATAAACATCAACGCGTGGTCGCTGGCGGTGTTTTTTTTGTGGTGTTTTTCTTTGGCACCTTGGGCCGCAACAGCAATATCAATTGGCAAGATCCGATCCCGTTACGCTGGAATCAGGCGTTCTTCGCTGGCAACGCGGCAGTCGGCGCGATCGGCATCAATCCACTGCAAAATTTGTGGGACACGTCGTTAGTACCGCAAGACGATTACGATGTCGCCAAAGCGCGTCAGTATTACCCGTTAATGCGCGATTGGTTACAGGTCGAAAACAATGATTTCGATCACGCTTATCTTGATCGTCATATGCAAATTGCCGCCCACAAACTCGATGTAAACAAAAAACCGAATGTGGTTTTTATTATGTTGGAATCCTTAGGCGCGAGTCGTTTAGGTCATTGGGGCAATCCGCTGCCCAGCTCGCCCGTGATGGACAAAATTGCCGCCGAAGCGTGGACGTTTAAAAACTTTTATGTGCCGGTAGTTGGCACCGCCAAAACCGTTTGGGCCAGCATCACCGGATTACCCGATGTGGCGCGACAAGAATCGGCCACGCGCAATCCGGCCATCATTAATCAGCGCGTGGTACTCAATCAGTTCCGCGATTACCAAAAATTTTATTTAATTGGCGGCAGTGCTAACTGGGCCAATATGAGTGGCTTGATCCGTCAAAGTCTTGATGACGTGACACTGCTGGAAGAACAACACTGGACCTCGCCCAATGTCGATGTTTGGGGTATTTCGGATCTGGATTTATTTAAAGAAGCCGATAAATTATTCCGCCAACAAGCACCCGACAAACCATTTTTCGCCATCATCCAAACCGCTGGCAATCACAAACCATATACCATTCCTGATCATAACGACGATTTTAAAATTGATCCGCGTAGCGATGCCGAAGTAGCACCATTCGGATTCAAAAGCGCCAAACAATATAACGCCGTCCGTTTACTCGATTACGATTTGGGACGTTTTTTTGAATTGGCTAAACAAAGCGGTTATTTCGACAACACCATTTTTGTGATGTACGGCGATCACAACAGTCCGACGTCCGAATTGACGCATTTACCGGCTTATCATAAATCGCTGGACACCGAGAGCTTTAACGTACCGGGTTTTATTTACGCACCGAAATTATTAGCGCCACGTCAAATTGATCAAGTGACCAGCCTCGTCGATTTAGCACCTACCGTCGCCGGATTAATTGGGCTGGAATACGACAACACCACAATGGGCCGCGATTTTCAAACCATCACACCGGATCGCGAAGGCGCGTTTCTGGTGTTGGTCGAAGGCACGTTTCCGGTCATCGGCCTCATCAATCGTGAATATCTGGTTAAAATGAATGAAGACGGCAGTAACGCCAGTCTGCATCGTTTAATGAATGAAAAACCCGAGCAAAATGTCGCCGATCGTTATCCCGAAGTATTCAAAACAATGAGCGAATTAACACGCGCCCATTACGAAACCGCGCGTTATCAGTTTTATCAAAATCGCCGACAACAAGAACATTAAATACTACGGGCAGCTCGTGAACTGCCCCTACGCAATATCGTTTTTAATTCTTTCGTAGGGGCGATTCACGAATCGACCGCTGCGAATTTCACGAACGTTACGATGGGCAATTCATGAATTGCCCCTACGAAGAGGCGATGATTTTTCGACTGCAAAATAAACTGACAACACCGTCGTAGGGGCGATTCACGAATCGCCCGAATTCACGAATCGCCC
>CAZYUS010000152.1:0-6400 GCA_964650615.1 uncultured Pseudomonadaceae bacterium
GCGATTTTGCGCAAGATACGGCGCATGATCTTGCCCGAACGGGTCTTAGGCAGGCCCGGCGCCCATTGAATGAAATCCGGCCGCGCGATCGCTCCGATCTCGCGGGTCACCGTTTGCTTCAGTTCGTCGATAAGACCAGGCTTCGGCTCAACGCCTTGTTTCAAGGTCACGTAGGCGTAAATGCCCTGCCCTTTGATCTCATGCGGGCAACCGACGACGGCCGCTTCGGCGACGCTAGGATGCGCCACTAACGCGCTTTCGACTTCGGCGGTGCCGATGCGATGTCCCGACACGTTAAGCACATCGTCAACGCGCCCAGTGATCCAGAAATAGCCATCGTCGTCGCGACGCGCTCCGTCGCCGGTGAAATATCGCCCAGGATAGGTTTTGAAGTAGGTTTCGATAAAGCGTTGGTGGTCGCCGTAAATCGTGCGCGCTTGACCGGGCCACGAGCCATTCAACACCAGATTGCCGCTGGCTGCGCCCTGTAACACCTCACCGTTGGCATCAACGAGCTGCGGTGTGACGCCGAAAAACGGCCGGGTGGCCGAACCCGGTTTGAGATCGATCGCGCCCGGTAGCGGCGAAATCAAAATACCGCCGGTTTCGGTTTGCCACCACGTATCCACGATCGGGCATTTTTGTTCACCGACGACGCGGTAATACCATTCCCATGCCTCCGGATTGATCGGTTCACCGACACTGCCTAACAAGGTAAGCGAGTCACGTGCACAGTGTTTTACCGGTGCTTCACCTTCGCGCATTAAGGCGCGTATGGCCGTGGGCGCGGTATACAAAATGTTGACACGGTGTTTGTCACACACTTGCCAAAAGCGCGACCAATCGGGGTATTGCGGAACGCCTTCAAACATCAAGGTCGTCGCGCCATTGGCCAGCGGTCCGTACACCACATAGCTGTGACCGGTAACCCAACCGACATCGGCGGTACACCAAAACACATCACCGTCGTGGTAATCAAACACATAACGATGGGTCAGTGCGGCAAACAACAGATAACCGGCGCTGGTGTGCAACACGCCTTTGGGTTTTCCGGTTGAACCGGAGGTGTACAAAATAAACAACGGCGCTTCGGCATTCATGCTCACGGCATCGCAGTGCGTCGATTGCGCACTGACCAACTGGTGATACTCAAGATCGCGGCCTTCGCGCCACAACACCGCGCAGCCGGTGCGCTTATACACCACCACTTTTTCTACGCATTCGGTGCCTTTTTTAGTCAATGCTTCATCGACATACATTTTTAACGGAATTTTTTTACCGCCACGAACACCTTCATCAGCAGTGAGAATGATTTTGGATTGGCAATCGGTAACGCGACCGGCCAGTGATTCCGGCGAGAAACCAGCGAACACCACCGAATGCACCGCGCCAATGCGTGCGCACGCCAACATCGCCACTGCCGCTTCGGGGATCATCGGCATATAAATGGTGACGCGATCGCCTGGCCCGACGCCCAGCGATTTCAAGCCATTGGCCAACTGACAGACACGCGCGTGCAGCTCGCGATAGCTAATGCGTTGCGTTGCGTCGTTGGGCTCATCCGGTTCAAAGATAATGGCGGTTTGATCGCCGCGCGTTGCCAAATGGCGATCGAGACAGTTGTACGACACGTTCAATTCGCCGTCGTAAAACCAGCGGATATGCAGATCGTGTTCGGCAAACGACACGTCTTTCACCTGCGAAAACGGTTTGAACCACTGCAGGCCCTGCGCCATTTCAGCCCAAAACTCATCCGGTTCGGTAATCGAGCGTTGATACATGGCGTGATAGCGTTCGGCATCAATATGGGCTTTGCGGGCATAAGCGGCTGGCACAGGATAAATCGACGTCGTCATGGACTGTCCCTTCGAAGGTGATGGCTGAAGATGGGGCGCACGATGACCTGAACCCCCTGTCGGGGTCAAGAGGAAAATGACAGCGGTGTCATAGACAGCCCTCGCGCGATTCACATCTGTTAACGCTTACGGCTTTGCCAGCATCTGGCTCACTGGATAAGGTGCAGAACCGACACACCATAACGCCTGACACCGGTTGCCCCTTGATTTCAACGACTGAATCGCCGCCGGTCCTAGGCATAACCGCAAGTGATCGCTATCCTTGCGCGCGATTTTTCACCACACACAGACGCAGCTGACCATGATGGATTGGATTTCAAGCCCCGAAGCATGGGTGGCTTTAGCAACACTGACAACGCTCGAAATTGTTCTTGGCATCGACAACATTATTTTCTTGTCCATTCTGGTCGGTCGGCTGCCGCCGCAGCAACGTCATTCGGCGCGCATTCTGGGTTTAGGTTTGGCCATGATCACGCGCATCATGTTGCTGATCTCGCTGTCATGGGTCATGCGCTTGACGCATCCGCTGATGGTGGTCGCCGGGCAAGCCATTTCCGGTCGCGATCTGATCCTGATCGGCGGGGGCTTATTTTTGTTGGTCAAAGCCACCAAAGAAATTCACTCGGCCGTCGAAGGTGAAGAAGAAAGCGACCGTCAAATTCGCCGCGCGGCCTATATCGGAACGCTGATTCAAATTGCCATTATCGACATCGTGTTTTCATTAGATTCCGTGATCACGGCAGTGGGTTTGGCTAACGATATTCCGGTGATGGTGATCGCCATTATCGCCGCCGTGTTAGTCATGATGTTTGCCGCCAAAGCGATCGGCGAATTTGTCGAGCGTCACCCGACCATCAAAGTGTTGGCCTTATCGTTTTTAATCATGGTCGGTATCGCGTTAATTGCCGAAGGGTTGGCATTCCACATTCCCAAAGGCTATATCTATTTTGCGATGGCGTTTTCGGTGGTGGTCGAAATGCTGAATATCCGCCTGCGTAAAAATGTCGATCAAAGCGCCGAGAATTAAACACACAATGCGCGTTTAGCGACGTTCACTCTTTATCCGCCTGACGTTGCTTCGTCATCAGACAGCGCGGATGTCAAATCCCCACAGCGCGTCGATGACGCGCTTTTTTTCACCGCAGCGGCGTTCATCTGTTAAGGTGCAGAACCGGCCATTTTTACACCGATTCGACTCGCATGATTTTACGTCTCGCCATTGTCATTACCATCGTCGCCCTCGTGGCGAGCGCGGCGTATTTGTTAGCACCACTTTGGTGGTATTTTTCGTGGACCAATGCGCAACTGGTCTTGCACAGCGTGTTAATCGACGGCGTGTTCTGGCAAGCCAGTCTGGTCGGTTTTTTAGCGGCGCTGATCGATGGCGCGCTCGGCATGGCCTACGGTATTTCAGCCACCACGTTTTTATTGAGCACGGGCGCAACACCCGTCATGGCCAGCGCCAGTGTCCACATCGCCGAAATTTTTACCAGTGGCTTTTCCGGCCTTGCCCACGCGCGCGCCGGCAACGTTAACAGCGCCTTATTTTTACGTTTGCTGATCCCCGGCATGATCGGCGGTGTGGCCGGCACGTTATTGATTACCCATCTCGATACCAAGTTATTAAAACCCGTGGTGACACTGTATTTGTTGTTGATGGGCGTCATTATTATCGTCAAAGCGTTTCGTCGACTCGCACCGCATTTTGATGCGCCCAAACACGTGATCAAATTGGCGTTGGTGGGCGGTTTTGTCGACGCCGCCGGCGGCGGTGGGTGGGGGCCGGTAGTGTCCAGCAGTTTAATCGGTTCGGGTAACGAGCCGCGCACCACCATCGGTTCGGTTAATTTCGCCGAATTTTTTGTCTCATTTACGACCGCCGCGACGTTTACGTTTTTTATCAAAACAGGATTGTGGATCACGGTTTCGGGATTGATCATCGGCGGATTATTTGCCGCCCCGTTTGCCGCCTATTTGTGCAAAAAATTACCCAACAAAGTGTTGATGCTTATGGTGGGCAGTTTGATCGTCTTGCTGAGTGCTTATAACGGCTGGCGCTTCTTTTTTGCGTAAAAAAAATTGGCGGCCTAAAGGCCGCCCTACCTAACAAAAAGATGTTTCAAGCCTCGCGATACGAATCAACCGTACAACTGTTTCATCATGCCAGCGAATTGTTCGAAATACAGTGCTTGCGGACCATCGCTTAACGCTTTTTCCGGTTCGGGATGAAACTCAACAATGATGCCGTGCGCGCCGACGGCTTTGGCCGCTAAGGCTAACGGCACCACCAAATCGCGACGGCCAGCGGCGTGCGACGGATCAACGATAATCGGTAAATGCGTGAGTTCTTTTACCACCGGCACGGCGCTTAAATCGAGCGTGCTGCGGGTGGCCGTTTCGAACGTGCGAATGCCACGCTCGCACAACATGACTTGCTGATTACCGGCCGCCAAAATGTATTCCGCCGCTTGCAACCATTCTTCGATACTGTTCATCAATCCGCGTTTTAACAACACCGGACGGTTCACTTGTCCTACCGCTTTGAGCAAGGAAAAATTCTGCATATTGCGCGCGCCGATCTGCAAAATATCGGATTGTTTAGCGACCGGCTCGACCTGCTCCGGTGCCATCACTTCGGTGATGATCGGCATATGATGTCGACGCCCAGCCGCCGCCATCCAATCCAACGCCGTTAAGCCATGACCTTGAAACGCATACGGCGACGAGCGCGGTTTGAAGCAACCGCCGCGCAAGATCCGCGCGCCGCAATCGGCGGCATGCGCCGCACATTGTTCGATCATCTCTTGCGATTCCACCGAACACGGGCCGGCCATGACGAGAAATTCATCGCCACCGATTTTCACTCCTTGCACGTTGATCACGGTGTCGTCGTTTTTGTGTTCACGACTGACTAATTTCCAATTTTTATTGGCGGCTTTGGCTTTCGGTTTGTCGTCGCGTTTAACGTCGCTGACCGCCACCGTCTGTGCCAACACCGCCGCCGGCACTTGCGCGGGCGGTAAGCGATCTGACGGGTAGCATCCAAGCAAGCGAACGAAGCGCGTAACGCGCGCTAATTCTTGCAGCGCCACCGTCACGATCTCGCTTTGCGAATTGCCATCGAAATCAACGAAAAACAATTCTTGCCACGGTTCATTCGGCACCGGACGCGATTCGATGCGCGTTAAATTAATGCCACGATCACGAAACACACTGAGCACGTCGCAGAGCGCGCCGGGGCGTTGTAACGTCGATAACAATAACGAGGTTTTGCACGGAATATTTTCCGCCACCGGTTTCACCGTTTTGGCCAACACCAAAAAGCGCGTTTCGTTTTCTTGCGCGTTGGCGATGTTATCGGCCAGCACCATCAAACCCAAATCGTGCGCCAGATCCGCACACGCCACCGCCGCGCAATCGTGCGCCGGATTATCGTGTACCGCTTTAATGGCTGCCGCCGACGAATCACTGTAGGCCAGCAAATAGCCGCCGTGGGTTAAGGTGTCGCCGCATTGCGCCAACGCTTGCGGATGACCATAAACACTTTTCACGCCGCTTAAGCGCGTGCCGGGTTTGGCCAACAACGCGTGTTTGATGCGCAAGTAATGTTCGCCGTTGATGTACACGTCGCCGCCAATCAACAAATCGAACACCGCCGTGATGGCCCCAGTAATGCTGTTTTCGACCGGCAACACGGCGTAATCGACTTCACCGTCGCGTAATTTTTTAAGCACGTCGGCGAAGCTGTCGCCCGGCGTTAATTGCAGATTTTCGACACCCGCAAAATGCGCCTTGGCCGCCAACGTCGAATACGACCCCTCCCCGCCCAGCGCCGCCACCCGCGTCGCTTTGGCTTGCGCGAGCAAGAGACTGCGCTGCGCCTTCACCGACTCTTGCATCACGGTGTTAAAAATTTGCGTCACGTACTGCGAATTAAGCCCTAACTCGCGTGCTTTTTGAATTTGCCGTGTTAGCAGACTAACTTCGCGCTCCATATCGCGTAGCGGCAAATTACCGTCTTGTTTAACGTGGGCGATGGATTTAACCACGTGCTGACGCTCGGCCAGCAACTGCATCAACGCATCGTCAAGCTCGGTGATGCGTGTACGCAAGTCGCCCAAGCCGCTTTGCGATTCGGGCGCTATTGGCGGAGCAACGGGTTCAGTGATTTCGGTACTCATGGTGTTTTCCTTGTGGACGGTTTTTTAAGACATAAAAAAACTCCCCGGGGATTTCGCCGCCGGGGAGTTTGCGATTCGTTTGCTTTGCGTCAGTTTTTATCGACCGTACAAAGCTCCTCCCCGGCAGCGCGGAAAGTAAAAGCTAAAAAAGAAAAGGGTAGGTACGGCGTTCATGGGCTGGACTTTACCTTGCGGCAGGCAGGCCCTGTCAACCCTTTTTTTGGTCGATCCAGTTCGGTCGCCGACCACCTGCAAGAAAATAAACCGTGGCTATACTTAAGGCTCCGATGATCAAACGCCCGCCAAAAATATGTGGATTAGCCGTAGACAATGGGAAGCGCAGCAACAAGAAAACGCCACACT
>CAZYUS010000153.1:0-6360 GCA_964650615.1 uncultured Pseudomonadaceae bacterium
AACAATGATGAAGCAACAAGCAACACTATTTCGTACAAAGTTTGAACGACTTATTCATACCGCAATGCTTCAACCGGATTTAGCTTGGAGGCTTTGATGGCGGGCAACATACCGAACGTTACGCCGATAAGCGTGCAGAAGGTAATGCCGTAGATAACCCAATCAATCGGGATGGTGGAGGCCATGCCGGTCATCATGGCGATCACATTGCCGATACCAACGCCGAGCGAGATGCCGATGATGCCGCCCACGTTGCATAACACAATGGCTTCGAGCAAAAACTGCATGAGGATATCGCGCCGCTTTGCTCCCAGCGATTTGCGGATACCAATTTCTTTGGTGCGTTCGGTGACGGCGACCAGCATGATGTTCATGATGCCGATGCCCGCGACGATTAATGCAATTCCGCCCATTAAAAAAGCACCAATTTTTACGCCGGCAGTGGCTTTATTAAAGTTATCAATCGAACTTTGGCTAGTGAAATAGGAAAAATTATCATCTTCCCCTGCCTTTAAATGACGTAAGCGACGCATTAATTGCCGCACTTCCTCAATCGCATCCGGCACTAATTCGACACGACGTGCGTGAACGGTAACGTTCGCCGAACGACGGAATCCTTGACCGTCAGTTTCACCGTAAATTGATGTAAAGGTGGAGCTTGGCATCAAGATCATGGACTCGTAAGGTCCACCCATGGAAGAATCTTTTTTCTCGAACACACCGACGACTTCCAGCTTACGACCGTCGGCACGGAATACTTTCCCCAGCGGGTCGGCAAACGGAAATAATTCGTCTGCCAACGAATGAGAAATAACCGCTACTTTCGCGCCTGTTAACATATCAATGCGCGATAAATTTCGTCCCAGCTCGATATAGTGAGCATTATTTTCCGCGTATTCGGGTGACCCGCCACAGACCGATATTTTCGGTTCAGTCGTGTAACCATTGGCACTGATCACTTTGCCTCCATCCCAAAATTCGGTGCCGACGTTATCAATGCTTTTTACCTGCTCACGAATAGCATCCGCTTCGTCTTGCGTCACTGGCGGCCACTTCATTGCGGCGATGCGTTGTGCTTGACTGGTAAAACCGTTGGGCCATTTTTGCAGCTGAAAAGTTTGCGCGCCCAATACACTTAGTTCTTTTTCCATGGAGTGTTGCACGACCGTCATTGCCGTCATTACGCCAATGATGGACGCCACACCAAGAACAATGCCAGTTAACGTTAACAGTGAACGCAATTTATTGGTGCGAATCGCACTCAAGGACATCAAAAAAATATCAAGACCGCGCATACGGGTTTACTCAACAAGAAAATTATTCATAACGCAGCGCTTCGATCGGATTGAGTCGCGCGCCACGAAACGCTGGCACTACCCCCGATACAACGCCGACGACAAACGATATGGTTAACGCCACCACGACGATGGTAGGCGACATCGAGGCAGGCATGACGGTTGCGTTAATTAACAACGTGACCAATTCAGCGAGCACAACACCAAGCACTCCGCCGAACAAACAAATAACGGCTGATTCGAATAAAAACTGCATCAGAATACTGCGCCGTTTCGCGCCCAGCGCCTTACGTATGCCAATTTCTTTTGTGCGTTCAGTGACAGACACAAACATGATGTTCATCACGCCAACCCCGCCCACAAATAACGAAATACCAGTGACAGCGACACCGACAGCAACCACAACGCCCATCACGCTGTTGTAAGCGCTCATCAACGAATCGAGTTTATTGAGCGAAAAATTATCCGCTTCGCCCGGCTTCAATCCACGAATTCGGCGCATTTCGCCGGTTAGCTCGTATTCGAAATTTTCCATCGTCACCTGCGGCGGAACTTTCACCGCCACATCAACGTTTTGACGCCCTCCATTTAGTCCGAATGTTTTGCCATAAGTGCTCATTGGAATGACGACTCGACGATCGAGATTAGGCCCGCCGAAAAAGGTACTGCCCTGCTTTTTCATTACGCCAACAACACGGAAATAATAGTGATCAATTTGAATTCGTTGACCAATCGGATTGGCATTACCAAATAATGCATCAGCCACTTCAGCGCCCAGCACTGCAATTTTGCGTTTTGACGCGATATCAAACGCCGACAAGAAACGACCGTTCTCCACCACCATATCATTGACGATCAAACTGCGTTCGGTGGTGCCGACAGCCCGCACATCATCCAATGTTTGCGAACCGAATTTCACCTTTCTCATGCTACTTACGGATGGATTGACGACAGCACGCCCACTCATTCGCTCTGATAAATGTTCCGCTTGTTGCAGCGTAATCGGTACGCGATTGCGGTACTCGAACCCCGGCCCCATTTGTATCCACGGCCGCTGCGAAACATAAATGACATCAGATCCGATGGCGGAAAACGTTTCGCGAAACGTATTTTGCAACCCGTTCGCCGCCGTCATCGTGGTCACAACCGCCATGATGCCAATAATGATGCCAAGTGCAGTCAGTGCGCCACGCGCTTTATTGGCCAACAGCGCACTGATGGCAATTTTAAATGTTTCACTGATATCCAGTAGCAAACGCATCAATGCTCTCCGTTGCGTTTATCACTTTCCAATATGCCGTCTTTTAACCGTACGACACGATGAGCGTGGGCCGCAATATCGTCTTCGTGCGTAACCAATACGATCGTGTTGCCTTGGGCATGCAAATCATCCAGCACGGCCATAATCTCGGCACCAGTGCTGCTGTCCAAATTACCGGTGGGTTCGTCCGCCAAAATAATTGAAGGGTTGCACACTAGCGCCCGCGCGATGGCAACGCGCTGACGTTGGCCACCCGACAATTCATTGGGTTTATGATGAATACGGTCGCTTAAACCCACCGCTGCGATCGCGGCATCGGTACGCCGTTTTCGTTCAGCGCGATTAAGCCCTAAATAAATCAGCGGCAACTCTACATTTTGGAATACGTTGACGCGCGGAACCAGATTAAACGTTTGAAAAACAAAACCGATTTTTTGATTACGGATCTCCGCCAATTCATCTTCACTTTTCGCGCTAACTGGTTGGCCTTCAAGGTAATATTCGCCAGAGGTCGGTACGTCAAGACAACCAATCATATTCATCAACGTCGATTTGCCCGATCCGGAGGGTCCCATGATGGCGACGTATTCATTGCGGGCGATCTGCAAGGATACGCCACGCAATGCACGCACGGTTTGGTCACCCATTTGATAGGTCTTGACGACGTGTTCAAGCTTTAATGTCACCGGAGAATGATTCATCGTGCTGACCTGTTCGTTCATCATTCTTCATCCGCTTCGCGGCCCTCTTCGAGCTTACTTTTATCGCCTTTCTTTTCTTCTTCAATAAAAAACTTATCGCCGTCTTTCAAATCACGGGAAATGGCACGATAGCTTCCCGACACCACTTGCTCTCCGTCGCTCAATCCCTCTTTGATTTCAATAAAATCATCACTTTGAATACCGGTTTTGACTTGACGCGCCATCACTACGCCATCTTTGGCAACAAAAACCAGTTGTACATATCCGGCTTTATCGGCAACAAATTTTAAGTCCTTTTTTTCGCCGAAATGACTTAATTGATCCATCGTGCGCACCGTAACTGATTGAATCGGCACACTGAGCGCATCCTTCTCGATATGAGTGATGATGTCGGCGCTGGCAGTCATACCGGGTCGCAACTTTTTCGCGTCGCTGGTAACGGCGATCTTGACTTCGAATTCGGTTTTTTGTGTCGCCACTTCACCTTGTTTCGGCACATTGGCGCTGCTGGCGATCTCGGATACCTTGCCGTTGACCATTTCGCCGAACAAGGCATCCACTTCAATCTCGGCGTCTTGGTCTAGCTTGATGTCGGCAATATCGTTTTCATCGACGTTGACTTTCGCTTCCATTTCATTGAGATCGGCGATCGTCATGATCACGTCTTCTTGAAACTGTGAACCGATGGCGATTTCACCCAGTTCTTTTTTGAGCGAGGCAACCGTACCCGCCATCGGCGCATAAATGGTCGTTTTATCCAAACTGTCTTTGGCTTGCTTCAACAGACCTTTACTTTGTTCCACTTGATCCAGCGCCGCCTGATATCGCGCCACTTCAATTTGATGATTGGCTTGCGAACGATCCAATTCGGCTTGCGATTCCAATTTTTTGCTGAACATTTCTTGCGAACGCTTCAAGACACGTTCAGCCTGCAACATATTCTCGCGCGCTAATTTGGCATTGCTTTGTGCCGCGCGAACATTGGCTTCCTGACTTTCAACCGAGGCTTGCGAACGCTCGCGATCCAGTTCCAAAAGAAACTGCCCTTTCTTGACAAAGTCGCCTTCTTTTACCGCTAATTTGGTGATGCGTGCGCTCACGTCGGCGCTGATTTTGACTTGTAATTTAGGCTGGATCTTTCCGGTGGCATTAACCTTCTGGATGATCTCCGTCCTTTTGGCGGTGGCCAGTTGTACGCCCACCCCTTCTTTTTTTTCACCACCACGTAACGCCATCGCGGCCGCGACAATCACCACCGCCACCACCGTCAAGATCACTACCGTTTTCTTTTTCATCGCCTCACCTTTAATGGACACCCGCGCGATTCGCGGGTATGCACAATGGGCGCGACCTTACGCGTTTGCGTTATGTAATAAAACGCTGAAGTTGTAAATGGACGTGTGCAAAAGGACAGCGGATTGCGGCATAACCGCTGCGGTTCAATTTCGACAGGTGCGGGGAACGAGCGGCTCGAATTATCGCTGCGTCTGCCAATAATAATCGAACACGGGACGCACGCTTTCGAGCGCATCATCAATGGAAAATTGCAGCGTTTTCGCTAACGAATCCAACAACACCAACGCGTTGATGGCACCACTTTTTTCGCTGGCCGCGCGCAAACGTGCGGCCATTGCCATGTTGACGGTTTGCAGTTCGTCATAATGCGCGCGCAATTTTTTTAATTCCCAATCCGGTTGCACGCCTTTTTGCTGCAATAAATACTGGGTTAACAAATAAGTGGAAGCAACGCGATACAGCGTTTCTTTTTCGTTGGAAAATGGTAAATGAAATTGCGCCATACCACGCAAAAAGGCGACGTGTGGGCAATCGCTGGTGGCGGATAACAAGCCCATCAATGATCCCAATGCGGTTTGAATGGACGTGGTTTTGCTGTACCGACGTTGCGGCGTTTCAACGTCAACATCCACGGTTTCGTACGATAGCCGAGTCGATGTTACGGTCATCAATGGCACTAATCGCACCGCCATCGGGCATCGTGTGCGCGCGCTGGTGTCCAGCGGACAATTTGGACACTGATGATCGGAAAGTAACGTCCACGCCGGTAAATCAACATCATCCGGTTGAGCGGCCGATAACGCGATCGTTGCCGTCTGCGCATCCGAAAATCGGAAATGGTAAACACACGTTTGCATCTAACACTCCTTCCCACCTGAATAAGTACCACGACCGTGCTGTCACACAGGCCGATCTCGCACAACAGAAATAGTCACCGTATTATCCGCGTTAGCCGGTATCACTACCACTAAGCAACACGACAAGGTCTATACTAGCCGCGCTGCTGCCGCCGAAACGGTACAGTACGCACACAACACACATGACGTGTATCAGCAGACGCTTTTTTCAGGGAGTGAATGATGTCCATTCGGTTGACCGAAACCGATCGTAACGGAATATGGGAAATTGTGATTCGCGCTGCCGAAACAAAAGGTGGCCACGCGCGGCTGTTTGACCGTCCTCTGGAATTCGAAGATGACAATGGTCGTATTCGATTTAATTGGCCAGACTGGATGCAAGACGTGCGAGCGTTTATCGTATCGCGCTATAGCGAAAAAGAAGCCCAGGGCCTGCTACTTGAAGTATTTTCGGAAGTTATGTCACGCGATCGTTTCGAAGATCGCCGTCGTCAGTTTCTGTCCACGAGCGCCAGCCCCTATCTGTGGGCGTCACGTTAACATTTGTGCCGCCGCGCTCGTGGCGTGGCTGTGTGTTTTTCCGTTAGACAGCCACGCCTTCGGCATAGAACTCGTTAATCCCACCGTGGATGTCGATGTCATGCCAGTGGTCGACGTGTTGTTCGATGCCGAAGGCGATCTTACGCTCGACGACCTCTTGCACGGCGATGCCGCCCGCCGATTTACCCTCAATCGCCAGCATCGCACTTCGTTCGGCTATCGCGACGACGTGCTTTGGCTACGACTACCACTAGCCAATAAAACGCGAAAGCCGCTGGACTTGCGTCTCAACGTCAACAACTCCCGCCACGCCATCGTCGAACTTTATTTGGTTCGTGATCAACAGGTAATCGATCGTCAACGCATGGGGGCTGATTATCCCTACGATGATCGCAGCGTCGATTTTCCTT
>CAZYUS010000154.1:0-6152 GCA_964650615.1 uncultured Pseudomonadaceae bacterium
ACCGGGCCGTCCATTTTCATGACCATGTAACGAATGATGGCATCGTTGTAACGGAACGCATTATCCAGTTCAGCCAGCGTTTCGCCGCTGCACTCGATGTTCCACAAGATGTAATGAGCTTTATGGAGTTTGTCGATACTGTAGGCCAGCTGACGACGGCCCCAGTCTTCTTGACGGTGCAATTTACCTTGAGCGTCAGTGATGACTTTCAGGTAACGCTCGACCATAGCAGGCACTTGCTCGCTCTGATCGGGGTGCACCATCAATACGATTTCGTAATGACGCATGATGGTTCCTTGTGGGTTTAGCTGCGATCGGCAAGCGCCGTCGTAGCAAGGACCTTGACAGCCGGATGGCCGCAAGGGGCGGGCATTCTAGGCTTTGCGGGGACGCGCGGCAACCGATTTATCAGGCTGACGCACGCGCTGCGGCACCGTAAATATCGAGGCATCCCCACCACGAAAACCCCGCAACGGCCACACCATGCGTTCGCCGTGTTGGCGTTTGCGTTGGCCATCAAAGGTCTAGCACTTGGCATAAACCCACGATTTCACGCCGGTATTGTTACTTTGTTTTCCAAAGTTGTTCCGGTATTGTGCGGCGGCGAGACAGAAACCGGTCGTTAAACGTTGTACAAAAAAATACGACCACTTAAATCAAACATAACTATTTCGAGGTTGTAATGAGTACCAATACCGAATCTTGGGGCTCACGCATCGGCCTCATTCTGGCGATGGCGGGTAATGCCGTCGGTCTGGGTAACTTCCTGCGTTTCCCGGTACAAGCCGTCCAGAATGGTGGTGGCGCGTTTATCATTCCCTATCTGGTGTGCTTTTTATTGATGGGCATTCCACTGTTATGGGTGGAGTGGGCATCGGGCCGTTTCGGCGGCCAAAAAGGCGACCATTCCACACCGTTTATTTTGCACAACATGGATGAGCGTCGGCGCGCGTTCTGGAAATACATCGGCGTGTTCGGCATTTTCACCAACGTCGCGGTGGCCGCGTATTACTGCTACATCGAGAGCTGGACCATGGCATGGGTGTATCACTCCATCGTCGGCACCTTTGGTGGCATGGATCAGCACGCGACCGCGCAGTTTTTCGCCGACTACGTTGACATCAGCAAAACCACGACAGGTATTCCGTATGAGGCAGTGATCTTTTTCGTGCTGTGTATCGCCGTCAACACGTGGATCTTGTCGCGCGGTTTATCCGGCGGCGTCGAAGTGGCCGCCAAGATCGGTATGCCATTACTGATTATTTTTGCGATCTTTTTAGCGTGGCAAGGCATCAGCTTAACGGCCGGCGAAAAAGGCGCATTGTACGACGGTACGGTCGGATTAAACTTTTTGTGGACACCACAATTCGAATCGATCTGGAACCCAAAAGTGTGGCTGGCCGCCGCCGGACAGATCTTCTTCACCCTGTCAGTGGGCATGGGAACCATTCATTGCTATGCCTCGTACGTAAAGAAAAACCAAGACGTGGCATTAAACGCCATGAGCGCCGGCTGGATGAACGAATTCGTCGAAGTGGTGCTCGGCTCCGCGATTTTAATTCCGATCGGTGTCGGTTATTTTGGCATTGATAAAGTGGTGGAAATGACGGCATCAGGCGGCCTCGGTATGGGCTTTCAGTCAATGCCGTATTTGTTCCAGCAATGGGGACCGTTAATGGCCGCGATCGCGGGCGTGTGTTTCTTCGGTTTGTTGTTTTTTGCCGGTGTCACATCAAGCTTGGCCATGGGGACACCGATGATGGGCTTCTTGCAAGACGAATTTAAAATGAAGCGCGAAACCGCCGCCATTGCCTTTGGTTTGCTGATTTTTGCCCTCGGCTTACCCACTGTGTTGTATTTCAATTACGGCGTCTTCGACGAATACGATTACTGGGCCGGCACTGTTTCGTTGGTGGTGTTTGCCTTGGTCGAGTCGATTTTATTTGCGTGGGTATTTGGCATGGACAAAGGCTGGCGTGAGATCACGGCTGGTTCCGATATCAACGTGCCGGATGTATTCAAGTTCATTATCAAATACGTAACCCCGTCGATTTTGCTGTTTGTGTTTATCGGTTCATTGTTTACACCCGCCGGTGGCGAATGGGGTGCCTCCATCGCCAATTTATTCAACGGCAATGGGTGGGCGTTTGATAACGGCTCCTTGATTGGCCAGCTGAAAAACCAAGCCATCAACGCCAAAATTGACGCCGCTATGACAGCCGGTAATAACGATGTCGTAACACAGTTAAGTGACAAACGTTTTTACGTCAATATGGCGCGCTTATTATTGCTCGCCTGCTGGCTCGGCATCGCTGCGCTGGTGTTTATTGCCTACCGCAAACGCAAAGCCGAAGGGAGAATTTAAGATGAATAGTTCTGCTTTGATTATGATGATTGGTACGTGGACCGTGGTCATTGGATTAACAGGGTATTTTTTCTGGCGAGTCTTAACCACCAAACCGAAAAAAGATAACGACTGAATTTTTCGGTATTAACTCAAAAGCCACGTTGCAACGTGGCTTTTTTTATGAATAAAAAAAGCGGCTTGATGAAAAGCCGCTAACCGTTCTTGCTACCGCGATCAGGGAGGAGGATCAGGCAGCAACGTTCGAGGACACACCTTCATAGCGATAACCGTTACGCACCAGGGGACTGGCTTCCAAGGTCGTTTGCGCACACATCTGTTCGCGATTGGACGGCAACTGCATTTGGCCGCAGCAGGCGCAGCCCAGTAATTTGATACGACCTTTCGTGAACGTTACCCATTGATGCTTCATTGCGCTCGTTGCCATGTCCATTGCTCCGTTGAGAGGGAAAGTATCATCATCAAGATGCATGGCTACAGTGTAGGCAGCCGTCAGCACGAAGGCAGTAGCACGACACCGGCAACGCTGTAATCGGAAGTGCTCAAAGAGTGTGCGCTATGGCGCACAACGACTCCCCTGTAGCGGTGAGGCGAGACGCAGATAAATTAAAAACGACGCCAGAAAATCGGCGTCAACAACACAAATACGGTAAAAATTTCGAGTCGTCCCACGAGCATACACAAAGACAGCAGCCATTTGCCGACGGTCGAAACATTGGCAAATGATGCCGCTGTTTCATTTAGCCCCACCCCCATATTGTTAATCGCCGCCGTCGCTGCGCCAAACGCGCCGATGGGCGACAACCCAGTGGCCATCAGCGCCAAGGTAAAGATCGCCGACGTTAACACCCATAAAGCAAAAAAACCCCAGACACCGTCCGACACATTATCTGGGATCACGCGGCCATTGAATTTAACGTGCGCCACAATATTGGGCTGCACCAAGCGCTTGGCTTCGCGACTGGCTTGTTTAAACAGCAAATAAATGCGTAGCGTTTTGATGCCACCTGCCGTTGACCCAGCGCAGGCTCCGACGTACGCAAGCATCATCAACAAAAACGGCACAAAGGATGGCCACACACTGTGATCGGCTATCGCAAAACCAGTGCTGGTGAAAATGGATGTCGTGGCGAAAATAGCATTCAATAACGCTAACCAAAACGACGAAAAACTGTGGTTTAGGAACAACGTTATGGCAATCAGCAAAGACGCCAGTAACAGCATGGTCAAAAACCAACGCGACTCTTGATCCTTGACGTACATTTCCGGCGACTTGTGATGCCACACCGCAAAATGCAGCCCCATATTAACGCCACCGGCGATCATGCCGAGAATGGTAACGACATGGATGGCGGGGCTCGCGTAATAACCCAAATTGGCATCGTAGTTTCCGAATCCGCCGGTTGAGATGGCCGAAATACCGTGACAAATCGCGTCAAATGCGGTCATGCCCAGCGTCCAGAATACGAAGGCAAAAGACACGATTAACGCAAGATAAACGCCCGAAAGTAAGCGCGCAGTTTGTGCGATACGGGGCGCTAATTTGTCATCTTTCATCGGGCCGGTGGCCTCGGTTTTATACAAACGCATACCACCGATATTCAATAGCGGCAAAATCGCTACCGCCAAAATGATCACGCCCATGCCACCTAAAAAATGCAGTTGGATGCGATACCACAACATGGATTTCGCCATGTTATCAAGCCCCGATAAAACGGTAGCACCGGTGGTGGTCAACCCCGATGCGGCTTCAAATACGGCATCGGTATACGATAAACCTAACCCCCACACAAACGGCAACGCGCCCACCAGCGTAAAACCGAACCAGATTAAAACCACAATTAAAAAACCGTCACGGTTTTTTGGTTCATGATCCATTTTTGTGTTGCGAAAAAATAAAAAACCAACCCCCAGCGCTAACAACATCAACGCAAAAAAAACGCCCCATTTACCATCGCGATACAAAAAAGAAACGACCAGCGGAGGCAACATGGTAAGACCGAAAGCCATCACCATGGCACCGGTAATGCGTCGAATTAATCCTAATTGAATCATGATGGTCCCGTTAGATAGTTAATTGCCATCACCACCCACGTTTTGCGCCCTTGTGGCGTGATCACGGTGACGTCATCATCGAGTGTTTTTTTAATTAACGCGCGCGCTAAGGGCGCATCAATACTGATCAGCCCCCGCGCGGTGTCGATTTCATCCGGCCCGACAATACGGTAACGCTGTGTGTGGCCATCTTGGTCTTCGAGCGTAACCCAAGCGCCGAAAAAAATTCGCGTTTGATCATGCGGTAAGGTGTCGATAACCTGAACGTCTTGCAGACGTTTTTCCAAAAACCGCAAACGACGATCGATTTCACGCAGCATTTTTTTGCCGTAAATATATTCGGCATTTTCAGAGCGGTCGCCTAAGGCAGCAGCGGCCGATACCGCCGCTGTCACTTCGGGGCGTTTTACTTTTAATAAATATTTGAGTTCTTCGCGCAAGCGCTCGGCACCTTCACGCGTAATGTAAGCCGATCGTTTTTCGCGCGGTGGCACGCTGGTTTTCATAATACCCACCTTGCAAAGGCGGATATTTTGCCAGTATTAAATACGATCTGTTGAGCCTTTTTCAGCGGCGGCAAATGATGCGCCGCACCGGAGGCGATTACGGTAAGGTGAAATAGAAGGTGGCACCAACATCGACTTGTGCCTGCACCCAAATGCGCCCGCCGTGACGATTGATGATGCGTTGCACCGTCGCCAGACCGACACCGGTACCGGCAAACTGCGCCGCGCTGTGCAATCGTTGGAACGGAACGAATAAGCGTTCGGCGTATTGCATGTCGAAACCGGCGCCCTTGTCGGCAACGAAAAATACGCGTTCGTTTTGCCGTTGCTCGCAACCAAATTGCAGCGACGTTTTCGGCTTCTGGCTGCTGTATTTCCACGCGTTACCAAGCAAGTTTTCCAGTGCCGAGCGCAGCAGCCGTTCATCGCCTAATGCCGTGATGTGCGGTTCGATGTAGATCTCGACGGCGCGTTCGGGTTCTTGTTCGCGCAATTGCGAAACGATGCTGCTGGCAATGGCCGACAAATCGACGGTTTGGTAGCGCAACTCGCCGCCACCAACGCGCGACAGTTGCAGCAATCCGTCGATGAGTTCTTCCATGCGCAAGACCGACGAACAAATGCGCTCGATGTAATGTTGGCCGTCCTCGTTCAACTGCGCGGCGCAGTCTTCACGCAGGGCGTGGGCAAAACCGTTGACCGCACGCAAAGGACCGCGCAAATCGTGCGACACTGCGTAACTGAATGATTCCATTTCTTTGTTGATTTGCGTCAGGGCTTGCGTGCGCGCCGCGACGCGCGCTTCCAACTCTTGTTGTTCGCGATGCAAGGCGGTCAGCAGCAGTTCGCGCTCACGCCGCATTTCATTTAATTTGCGTGCGCTGGGTTGCCAGCCACGCGGATAGCGTTTTTCGTCAAATCGCGTTTCCGACATCAACTGCTGCGCTAAACGTAGCGCCGGACTGACGTAGAAATAGCGTAACCACAAGGTCAATAACGCCAAACCGGCGACGAACATCACCGACAATAACACCAAGGTCGACACCGAGTTATCGGTGCTGCTCATGACCGGCGGCGCGGTGTCAATGACAACCAAATGCCACGGTGCGGCATCGAGTGTTTGCGTTAATAACGAATAGCCATCGAGGTGCTGCCACTGCGCGTTGGCCAGCCGTTTTTTTAATAAATGTTGCGTTTGCGCGTCTAATTGCGGCGGGCCGTGACTC
>CAZYUS010000155.1:0-6107 GCA_964650615.1 uncultured Pseudomonadaceae bacterium
AAAGTGCTGCGCGTTGCCAATACGGTTCATTTCAACCCTTCGCAAAAAAAATCAATACCATCAGCCGCGCGGTGATCATTTTAGGTGTTCAAACCATACGTTCGTTGTGTGTCGCTACCTTATTATTGGACGAATTGCTGAATCGTTCGGCCTTAAAACCACTTCGCAAAGAAATTGCGCTGGCCTTTGACTCAGCCATGCAGGCGCGTGAACTTGCTCTGGCGCGTCGCGAACCCAACGTCGAAGAAATTTTTATCGCAGCGTTACTGTTTAATATTGGTGACTTATCGTTCTGGGCCTGCGGCGGCGAAGAAGCCGAGCAGATCGCGGTGGCGCTCGATATGGGATTGAAACCCGAAAAAGCGCAAGAGCAGATACTCGGGTTTCCACTTAAACGATTGACCGCCGAGTTGGCCAAAGAATGGAAAATCAATGACACATTAATTCAAGCAACCAGCGGAGATGGCAAATCCAACGCGGCAAAATGCGTGCAGTTGGCCAACTCGGTAGCGCATAAACTCGATTTGGATATGACGGGAGACGAAGCACAAGTTTTGTTAAAACAACTTGCCGACTTCACCGGAAAAACCATCGAAGAATGCGCGTCAGTGCGACGCGATGCACAATCCCGTGCTGGTGACATGCTTTCTGCTTGTGGTGCGGGCGATATTAAACAATTTTTTAAAGGCAGCCAGCCACACAGCGAAACGACTGAATCCGATGAATCCGCAATTCCGGAAGGCGCTGACACGAGTTTGCAATTGGCGGTATTGCGCGAACTTGCTTTAATGTCGCAAAGTAAAGTCGATATTAATCTGGTTTTGCAGTTGGTCTTAGAAGGATTGCAGCGCGGAGCGGGCTTACCTCGTGTCGGTGTCGCTTTGGTGAATCAAACGCGCACGCAATTGGTCGCGAAGTATTTTGTCGAATGGCCGCCCAGCGGTTTGTTAAAGCAATTTGTTTTTGATATTGCGAGTACGCCAGTGCTGCAAAGCGTACTAAGCAACAATCAGGTGCTATGGGGCTGGCGTGATTCGGATCGCTATGGGTTCGGTGTGATTATGAAAGCCACGGGCGCGGCAGATTGTCTGCTTGGACCGCTCTGCGTTAACGGTAAAACTATCGGTGTTTTTTATGCCGATCACGGTGCCGAGGCGTTGTCTAATAACGAAATGGAAGCGTTTGAATTATTCGTGTTGCAAGCAAAATTGTGTTTGCAGGTTGTAAATAAATAACGCGCTGTTGTTCCATACCGCAGGGGATAAAAAAGGGCGATTCGTGAATCGCCCCTACGGAAGTTTCGTTTTTTGTAGGGGCCATTCAATTATCGCCCGTCATATTATTGCGGCGAAAACAAAAAAGGGCGGTTCGTGAATTGCCCGCACCTATAAAACTCAACAATCGTAAACGATCAACCGCCGTTGGCGTCGCGCAAATAAATAGTTAATTTGCGTCCGGAACGTAATTCGCTGCCGGTTAAATTATTCCAGCGTTTCAAGTCATCCAGATCGACGTTAAATTTTTGCGCGATGCGCAATAATGAATCGCCGCTGCGCACCGTGTAACGCATCCGATGAGGATTACTGTTGTCGACACGTTTTTCGCTGGTGGCGTTGCCAGCGCCAGGGACGATTAATTTTTGCCCAGCACGTACGGTTGATTTGGCGCTGAGATTATTGGCATCCAGCAAGGTGTTCAGTTTGACGCCGTATTTGCGACTAATGGACCACAAAGTATCGCCGCTACGCACGGTGTGGGTACCACCAAAGCGAGCAACACTACCGCGCAGCATTTCATTTTTTTCACGCGTCGATAAAAACGACACTACCGGAGCCGGTTGTCCGCCTGCAGCGGCTGATTTTGGAATTAACAGATCTTGTCCTAATTTCAAATTATTATTTTTTAATTTGTTGGATGTTTTTAATTGTTCAACACTGGTGCGGAACTCTTTGGCAATTTTTCCCAGCGTGTCGCCTTTTTTAACTTGATAATGCGACCATTTGACGCGTTCTTCCAACGGAACTTTTTCCAATTCACTAGCGAAGCGTTCGGCTGATGCGATAGGCAATAACAATTCGTGTTGGCCATTGGGATCAGTGGCCCAACGGGTGAATGATGGATTCAGTTGATAAATTTCTTCGACGCTGATGCCAGCCAATTCTGCGGCGAGTGCAATATCAATTTGCGAATCGACTTTGACACGGGTGAAATAAGGGGTGTTGGGAATGTTTTTCCATTGCAAGGCAAAGCGTTCTGGTTGTCCCAGTAATTGCACCAAAGCCAATAATTTAGGTACGTAAGCGCGGGTTTCTTTGGGCAGTTTTAGTGACCAAAAATCGGTTGGCAGTCCCTTGGCTTTGTTTTTACGAATCGCACGTTCGACATTGCCTTCTCCGCAGTTGTACGCCGCAACAGCCAGATTCCAGTCACCGTCAAATTGCGCGTGCAATTTACTTAAATAATCCAGCGCGGCCTCGGTGGATTGCACGATGTCGCGGCGCTCGTCTTGCCACCAATTTTGTTGCAAGCCATAGCGTTTGCCGGTGCCGGGAATAAACTGCCAAATGCCGGAGGCGCGTGCGCGCGAGTAAGCATAGGGTTGAAACGCACTTTCAACGATGGGCAGTAGCGCTAATTCCATCGGCATTTGACGACGTTCCAGCGTTTCGACGATGTGGTGCAAATACAATTGTGCGCGACCGGCCATACGGTCCATGTATTCTTGATTGCGTTCGTACCATTCACGCTGCGCGATCACTTGATCGTTTTCAGGCACAGGAAAGGTCATCCCGCTGCGGATGCGTATCCACAAATCTATTACTTCTGCTTCGGTCGGCGCGGCATTGTCGGTTGCGGGCGCATCGGTATTGGCCATTTCGGCCGCCGGCGCATCAGCTGTCATCGGCGCTACGGTGGTTGTGTCGTCAACGACATCGGAAGCGATTTCGGATGGCGCTGTCGTCGTCAGCGGAGGAGGCGTTATCGCGACCGGCGATTTGAGTGATTGGCATCCGGCTAAGGTGGCGAGGATGGCAAGCGTCAGTAGGCGCTGCTGCATTTTACAACTCCAGCATCTTGGACTCGCAAGGCGAAACGCCGTGCCGATGTGGCGGTCATGGTAGAAACCTGCCCGCAGGCTGTAAAGTCTTTTTAATTCTTATAGTTAGCTAACATTTGCGATTGTTTTTCAAGCTTTGAATTGATCTTTCAGGCGACGAACCTGGGTGAAGCAGCTCAGGGCGTCGGTGACGGCTGTTTGGGTCAGCTGGGCGACTCGCTTTTGTAGCGCTGCGTCGTTGCCGCGCAAAAACGGATTGCAGCGTTTTTCGCGTGCTAGGTTAAGCGGAACGCTGGCTTTATGGTCATGACGCCGTGTCGCGACTTCATGGCGGTACGCCGTTAATTCCTCCGAATCGGGTTCTAGCCATAAAGCGAAGTGTAAATTCGCCAGTGTGTATTCGTGCGCGCAATAAAGGGCGGTATCGTCGGCAAGCGCCATCACGCATTGTAATGATTGCCACATTTGCGCCGCGCTGCCTTCAAACAGGCGGCCACAACCGCAGCCAAATAACACATCGCCGCAAAACAACATGGAATGAGTGAGATAGCCGAGGTGTCCTCGCGTATGACCGGGCAGACTCATTACCTGCACTTCGCCCACAGCGTCGACCTTGATGGTTTCACCGCCAACCAGTGCCACATCGACAGTCGGAATGGACTCTGCTGCTGGGCCGTAAATGGTGGCACCATAGTGCGCTTTTAAGGTCGCCACACCGCCGCAATGATCGCCGTGATGATGAGTCACTAAAATGGACGACAGATGGCCGCCGCTTGCGTTAACGGCGGCGATTACTGGTTCGGCATCGCCTGGATCGACGACGCAAAATTCACGACTCGCCGCTGCGTTTAGCAGCCAGATATAGTTGTCGGCAAAGGCCGGTATTCGCGTAACATGAATCATCATGAAGCGAGATCACTCCCCTCTTAATACGCTCGATAGTTTAGCGGACCCGTGGGCCAGCCTGCCCGGCGGCAAACATTTGCGTCGCCAAATCGAAAGCGTGATCCGGCTGCGTTTACCCGCCGTTTTTGGGTTTCACCACATCAGCATCGGGCCGTTTGCGCATCACTTGAATATCGGTTGTTCGCGCACGCGCAACCATTTTCGTATCGACCAACAGCGCGGCGACCTACACGCACAAAGCGACGCCTTGCCGTTGCAAACCGATTCAGTCGATGTGGTTACTCTGCCACTAACGCTGGATTTTTGCGCCCACCCGCACGATGTTTTACGTGAAGTTAATCGCGTGTTAATCGGTGATGGCAATCTCATCCTCATCGGATTAAATCCGTGGAGTTTATGGGGGGCGCGGCGATTATTGTGGCGACGTCACCAACTTCCGTGGAATGGTCGTTTTTTAAGCGCGGCGCGCATTAAAGACTGGTTGCATTTGCTTGGCTTCGACATTCAGGTGCAAGTGTTCAGCGAATTCCGCTTGCCGGTTAAATCACCGACGCTGCTGCGGCGATTTGAATTTGTCGAGCGTTGGGGCAAACGTCATCAACCGCCGGTGGGCGCACTCTATATAATCGTCGCGCAAAAACGCGTGTGGCCATTAACACCAACACGTTTACAAAAACGTCGGTTGCTGCAAGTGCCGATACTCAATGTTGGTCGTTTGCCGCGCAGTGAAGTCAATTCTCGTGAATCTCAAAAACAATGACGAAGACTGTAGTTGAAATTTTTACCGACGGAGCCTGTAAAGGTAATCCCGGCCCCGGTGGTTGGGGCGCTTTGTTACGTTATGGCGAGCACGAAAAAGAATTGTTCGGCGGCGAACGCGAAACCACGAATAATCGCATGGAACTTACCGCCACCATCGAGGCGCTGCGTGCGTTAAAAAAATCCTGTCAAGTTAAGCTCACGACAGATTCGGAATATGTGCGTCGCGGGGTACTTGAATGGCTCGCCGGCTGGCAACGAAATGGTTGGAAAACGGCCGATAAAAAGCCTGTTAAAAATCAAGATCTGTGGCAGGCGTTGGTGATCGAAATGGCGCGTCACACGATCGAATGGCATTGGGTAAAAGGTCATGCAGGTCATCCCGAAAACGAACGCGCCGATCAGTTAGCCAATCGAGGCGTTGATTCATTGCTGAGCTAGGTGTTGCGAGAAGGTGCAATTCATGAAATGCATCGACTAAATATTGGTTAACCACGGAAAGCCCAGAATCCACAGACGAAAATCATGGCGTTTTTACGTGTGTTCGGTGATTCCGTGGTTGATAGGTAGTTGACTTAATTTTTTTGTAGGGCGATTCACGAATCGCCCGCGTTATAAGCCATAGAACAAATGGGCAATTCGTGAATTGCCCCAACGAAAGATCGCACAAATGACTCGTCAAATTATTCTCGATACCGAAACCACCGGTTTAGAACCCGAACAAGGCCATCGCATCATCGAAATTGGGTGCGTCGAAATCATCAACCGACGCCCGACGGGGCGCACTCTGCATCTGTATTTCAACCCGCAGCGCGACGTTGATCAGGGCGCGATCGAAGTGCATGGTATTACCAACGAATTTTTGGCCGATAAGCCCTTGTTTGGCGATAAAGCGGCAGAAATTTTGGAATTTTTGCGCGGCGCAGAATTAGTCATTCATAACGCGGCCTTCGACATCGGATTTTTAAATCATGAATTTCGCCGTGCCGATCCGAGCTTCAGCAAGATGGACGATCATTGCGGCGTACTGGATACCTTACTGTTAGCTCGCAAATTACATCCCGGTCAAAAAAATAATTTGGACGCGTTGTGTAAACGCTATGACATCGACAACTCGCATCGTGAATTGCACGGCGCTTTGCTCGACGCCGAAATTTTGCGCGATGTCTATTTGTTGATGACGGGCGGTCAATCCAGTTTGTCGTTAAGCAGCCATGACAACCCAAACGCACTCGCCGCTGGCACGATCAAACGCTTAAGCGCTCATCGTGCGCGTTTAGTCGTAGTGAGTGCCAACGCCGACGAATTGGCCGCGCACGAAGCGCGCTTGCAAGCGATCGACAAATCGTCGGGTGGCAAAACGCTGTGGCGGCAGCTAGAAACG
>CAZYUS010000156.1:0-6083 GCA_964650615.1 uncultured Pseudomonadaceae bacterium
TTCGAGGGCTCCTTTTTTCCACTCGTAAATTAAACCGATCACCAGCAGGCCGAGGAACACCATCATTCTCAAGAAAACGAACCAACCGATGGAATCAATGACAATCGCCCACGGAAACAGGAAGGCGATTTCTAAATCGAACACGATAAACAGGATGGCGACGAGGTAGAACCGCACATCGAATTTCATGCGGGCGTCTTCGAACGCATCGAAGCCACACTCAAAGGGACGATTTTTTTGATCGTAAGGCTTATAACGACCGAGTAACTTGGTGACGAGCCAACCGGCCAAGGTCAGGATGGTACCCAACGCTAAACCGACGCCCATGAACACCAGAACCGGAACATAGTTCTGCAGCATGGTCTTTCCTTCATTGTTGCAAACGCTTAGGCGAGGCCCCACTTTAAGCGCTGACTTTCTTTGAAACCGGTACAACAAACACAGGCTCGATAGCGTTCGAACAGCGCCCTAACAACTATCGAGCATGCTTCTACTTTTTATAAACAAGTGATTTTAGCAAAAAAAATGGCATCCACTGTTCGTAAGATGCCATCTTGATTTTTTCAACTGTTTGAAGCGGCGCGTCGTCGCGCCACGTTTTGCCTGATGATAAGGCTGTTTGGTGCGGAAGGAGGGACTTGAACCCTCATGTCTTGCGACGCCACCCCCTCAAGATGGTGTGTCTACCAATTCCACCACTTCCGCTTAAGTCTGTCTTTGATCCGGATTAATTCGGCACGTCAGAGGCCGGTTTTTGTTCGGTGCTGACCGGCACATCCGATTGATTCGGTTCGGCCGCCACCGGCACATCACCGCTTGCAGCAGGCGCCGCTGCGGGCGCGCTCGATTCGGTGAAAATATCGGTCTTTTGTGCCACCGGATCGCGGTGCGAGGACAAATACGCCAACGTCAACACCAACACTAAGGCGACCGCCGACAAGATCCATGTTGATTTGGTCAAGAAATTACCGGCACCAGCGGCACCAAATACGGTGTTGGCTCCACCCGCCCCAAAGCTGGCACCCATATCGGCACCTTTGCCTTGTTGCAACAGAATCACGGCGACCAACAGCAGCGCCACGATCAAAAATAAGCCGAGCAGAATCTCGTACATGACTAACTCAATATGATGTTTAAAAAATCGTCGGCCTTTAACGACGCCCCACCGACCAGCGCGCCGTCAATATCCGGTTGCACTAGCAAGCTTGCCGCGTTATCGGCCTTCACACTGCCGCCATACAAAATACGGCATCCATCTGCGGCGGCGGGTGCGTGTTGCGCCAACCATTGCCGCAACTGTCCATGCACCGCTTGCGCTTGCTCCGGCGTCGCATTGCGTCCGGTTCCAATCGCCCATACCGGCTCGTAAGCCAGCACTAACTTCTGCCAGTCGCCTTGGTTTAGCGATACCGCAACCCCGTGCAACTGGGCTTTCAATACATCCCACGTCTGGCCGCTTTCGCGCTGGCTTAAGGTTTCGCCCAAACACACAATCGGCGTCAATCCGGCCTGCAACACAGCAAGCGTCTTGCGCCCGACCAGTGCGTTGTCTTCACCAAACAACGAGCGCCGCTCGGAATGTCCGACGATCACGTAACGGCATCCGGCGTCGGCCACCATGGCGGCAGATAACTCGCCGGTGTATGCGCCTTGCGCAAACTCGGACACGTTTTGCGCCGCCAGCGCCACATCGGGGCGCACCAGCAGCGCACTAACCTCGGTCAACCACAATGAAGGTGGCGCGAACACCACCTCGGCCGCGAGTGATGCCGGTAAACCGGCCATCACGGCGCTCACCAGCTCGCGCGCACCTTGTCTGCTGCTGTGCATTTTCCAGTTGCCGGCTATCAGACGCTTGCGCATGAGTCAGGGGGGCCATTTCAAAGGCCGCATATGGTAGCGATGCGACCGGCTATAAACAAGCATCGTTAACCACGGAAGACGCGGTTTATTTTGCACTGCCTCGGTAGGCGCAATGACAACGACGATGTGTTAGGTCCGCCATTACAAGCTGCGCACGGCGTCGGCAATTTTTTCGCAACAGCGGCGCACTTGCGCTTCGTCTCGACCTTCGACCATGACCCGAATGAGCGGCTCAGTCCCCGATGGGCGCAATAACACGCGACCTTGATCACCCATCTCTTTTTCGACTTCGGTCACCGCTAATTTCACTTTTTCATCGTCCATCGGCTTGGTATTCGGTTTTAATTTCACATTGATTAAAACCTGCGGAAATTTTTGCATTCCCTGTTTCAATTCGTGTAATTGTGCATCGGCATTGGCCATTGCGGTCAGCACTTGCAGCGCCGAAATAATGCCATCGCCGCTTGTGGTCGCATCGAGACAAACAATGTGGCCACTGTTTTCACCGCCTAATTTCCAACCGCGCTCCAACATCATTTCAATAACATATCGATCACCGACTTTGGCGCGACCGAATCCGATCCCTAAATTGCGCAATGCCACTTCCAAGCCAAGATTGCTCATTACGGTTCCAGCAACACCACCGGGCAAGCGACCACGGCGCATTAAATCGCGCGCGATGATAAAAAGTGCTTCATCGCCGTCCACAATGTCGCCTTTGTGATCAACCATCATCAGGCGATCGCCATCACCGTCCAGTGCGATACCCAAATCCGCTTCAGCATTGATGACGGTTTTCGCCAAATGTTCAGGATGCGTCGCGCCCACACCTTCATTGATATTCAATCCGTTCGGTTCGCAACCGATCTCGATTACGTCAGCACCGAGTTCGCTGAATACCGCCGGTGCCACTTTATAGGTGGCGCCGTTGGCACAATCGACCACAATCTTGAGTCCGTTCAAATTCAAACTGTTGGGTACCGATGCTTTGCAAAATTCGATGTAACGTCCCGATGCTTCTACCACCCGACTGGCGCGCCCTAAATGCCCCGATTCGACACATTTCATTTCGCGATCTAATTGCGCTTCGATGTCCAATTCAACCGCGTCCGGCAATTTAAATCCTTCGCTGGAAAAAAATTTAATGCCGTTATCTTCATAAGGATTATGCGATGCGGAAATCACAATGCCGGCTTTGGCGCGTAAGGTGCGCGTTAAATATGCGATCGCCGGCGTCGGCATCGGCCCTAATAAATGGGCTTCAACACCCGCCGCCGATAAGCCAGCTTCTAATGCCGATTCGAACATATAACCAGAAATACGTGTGTCTTTTCCGATCAATACTTTACCGCCACGTCCTTCTGCCAACACGCTGCCAGCCGCCCAACCAAGCTTCATCACAAATTCCGGCGTAATCGGATACTCCCCGACTTTGCCGCGCACGCCATCGGTACCAAAATATTTACGTTTACTCATGGCCATTTCCTTTTTTAATCGTCATTGAATTTGATTGACTGCTTGCCATAGCGTGACCATTTCTTTGGTCGCCTTGACATCATGAACACGCAAAATTCGCGCACCGTTTTGCACGGCGATTTGCGCTAAAACGACACTACCGTTGACGCGGGCATCTACCGCCGCGCCGGTTAATTGCCCGATCATGGATTTGCGAGACAAACCGGCAACGGTTGCGTAAGGTAGCGACGAAAATTGATTTAATTCACGCAATAATTGCAGATTATGTTGCACCGTTTTTCCAAAACAAAAACCGGGATCAAGCGCGATACGGTCCGGCGACAAACCCGCTTGTACGCAATCGTGCGCGCGCGCTAACAAAAATTGCCGAACATCTTGTGTTACATCGTCGTAATGCGGATCGCACTGCATCGTGCGCGGTTGCCCTAACATATGCATCAACACCACCGCCGCCTGATGATGCACAACCGTGCGCATCGCACCATCATCCCGCACAGCATTGACATCGTTCACAATGGCGACACCAGCGTTTAAAGCGGCCTGCATGACCGTCGTTTTTTGGGTGTCGATTGACAACACAACCGGCCACGACTGCAACACTTCAATCACTGGCATCACGCGATCGAGTTCTTGTTGCGCTGATACCGGTGTGGCACCAGGACGGGTGGATTCACCGCCGATATCCAGTATATCGGCCCCTTCTTGCAGCATTTGTTCGGCATGTCGCAACGCGGCATCACGCGCATAAAAGTGACCACCATCCGAAAATGAATCGGGCGTTACATTGACGATTGCCATGATATGTATGGCGTTGCCGCGCGGCCAAACATATTTCATATTGATGACATCCGTTTTAAGGAAGTTGCAGTGGCGCACATTATGCGCGTCGCGTCGCATGATTTAAACCGTGCAATTTAGCGGTTGACCGATATACTTGTTGCAATGGATTTTTCCGACACGGCTCGATGTCCTTGCCCCGTTTTATTCACATTGGCCTGCTGCCTTTCGCCGCATTAGCCGCTGAAACCGCTGACCTTACAACAGCGACTATTCCGACGCACCGCTGTATTCAGGACGACAGTGAAACGCTCGTTCGTTTACGACAACTGGAATCGCAACAGTTGACCATCGGTACCATTACCTTTGAACAGTTGCCGATCTTCGATGAAAGCAAAGCGGAAGAAAATAACTGGTTATTCCGTTGGATTAACCGCGTTCACGTTAATACTCGTGAATCGGTAATTGGCGACGATTTATTGTTTAAAACCGGCGAACCGGTTGATGCCACTAAAGTCATCGAGTCAGAACGGTTATTGCGGCGACGCAGTTATTTACGGGAGCCACTCATTCAACTGGTCGGCGATTGTGCCACGCAAGCCGACATCAAGGTCAGCGCACGCGAGGTATGGACCTTGATTCCTCAAGTGGGTTATTCGCACAAAGGTGGCGAAAACAATTCCATGTTCGGCATCAAAGATAAAAACATTTTTGGTAGCGGAAAAGAGTTGTCGGCCCAATACGAAAAAAACACCGATTTCACGCGACGCTATCTTGCTTATAAAGATCCGAACTGGGGCAATCATCACGGTATTTTGGCGATTCAATACGGCCAAACCGACGAAGGTGATTACCATCGCTTCAATATCGAACGACCGTTTTTTTCACTCGATACAGAATGGGCAGGCGGGCTGACGTCAAGTCGCATCGTGCAAACCCGCAAAGTGTATTTTCGTGGCGAACCCGTACAAGCGTTCGAACATGAAATGGAAAACGTCGAAACATATTACGGTTTGTCCAGCGGGCTTACGGCGTCACACGTCAATCGACTCAGTATTGGTGTTGCGCAATCCAGCGACCGTTTTGTCGCCAATGACGAAACGATCGTAGCGCCTGCAATGCCCGATGATCGCGATTACCGCTACCCATTTATTCGCTGGGATTATATCGACGCGAATTTCATCAAGACCAAAAACGTTAATCAGATCAATGTCACCGAAGATTATAATTTGGGTTGGCAATTCGAAACACGCATCGGATTTAGCAGCAATCAACTTGGCAATAGCCGCACGGCAACGCTATTTAACCTAAATGCTCAGCGCACATTTATTTGGGGCGAGGACAAATTGTTGTTTGGTAAGGCCACCGTTGATGGCATTTATCAACGCGATGATTACGTCAACACCATCAGTGATGTACAGCTCCGTTATCACCAAGGTGATTTCGAACACTCGCAGTTTTATCTGGCGACGCGACTGCGTCACGGTCACGGCCTGACCACCGATCAATGGCTGTATTTGGGGGGCGATAATGGTTTACGCGGTTACCCCATGCGCTATCAAGTCGGCGAGCGATCTGCGTTATTGACGGCGGAATGGCGCTGGTTTACCGATTACGAATTGTTTCACCTTGCTGATGTCGGCTTCGCCGCGTTTTATGACGTGGGCCGAGCGTGGTTTCACGATCACGATAACGGTGTAAACGGCGGCCGTTTGCGCAATGCCGGAATCGGAGTGCGTCTCGCACCCACGCGCATCGGTGGCGAGATCCGTAGCGGTGAAAGCACCGTCATTCATATTGATTTAGCCATTCCGCTTGATGCACGCGAGGACGTTGGTCGTTATCAATGGCTGGTGCAAGCAAAACAGAGTTTTTAAGAATGAGCATCGACAATTTGCGCAGATAAAAAAAGCGCCTTGCGGCGCTTTTTTACGTTAGTGACTACCTGCAGCGGCAGGTTTATCGCC
>CAZYUS010000157.1:0-6048 GCA_964650615.1 uncultured Pseudomonadaceae bacterium
ATTGGCATGAATTGCGAATTCGCACCTTGATGTTGCGCGTTTTGCATGATGGTGAACAACTGCACGCTGCGGCGATGGGTTCCAATGCCGAGGTCGGTCGCGCGTTAGATCAAATTGATCATCAAAAACAGGAAACCGAACAGATCGCGACCGCTGTCGAAGAAATGACGCACGCCATCGCTGAAGTCGCACACAATTCGGTATCTGCTGCGAATGACGCACACGTGGCGCAAACCATCGTGAATGATAATCGCGGTTTAATGACGAACGCGGCGCAAGGTATTCGACAGCTCGCCGAACAAATTCAACATTCAACGGCCACCATCGACACATTGGTGCAACACGCCACCGCAATTGGTTCGGTCGTCGATGTCATTCGTGGTATCGCCGAACAAACCAATTTATTGGCGCTAAATGCCGCCATCGAAGCCGCGCGCGCCGGAGAACAAGGACGAGGATTCGCCGTAGTGGCCGATGAAGTGCGCAATCTCGCGAGCAAAACCGCGCAATCCACTGCAGAAATCACGCGCACCATCGAACAACTTCAGAACGGCACACACGAAGCCGTAAGACGCATGGAAAGCAGCCGAGAATTTGCGGATAACACGGCGGTTTTGTCACAGAACATTGAACAAACCATGCTGCAAATCGCGGAAGCAGTCGGACGAATTAATAACTGGAGCGATAGCATTGCCGCTGCTGTCGAAGAACAACGAACAGTAACCGATGATATAGGGCGACGCGTGAGTTCGATCGCTGATCGTGCGCAACAAACCGCCGACAGTGCCAAAACACTGTCGCAATCGAGCGCAAAAGTCGATGAATTAGCCAGCAGCATGGACGGCTTGTTAAAGCGATTTAAATTATAAAACGGCTAACCATGTTCGCGCGTTTCGGTGAACTTGATATCCGGATATCGCTCCATGGTTAAACGCAGATTCACCATCGTTGGAGCCAGATAAGTCAAATTATCCGCCGCATCCAGCGCGATGTTGTCGAAGCATTTTTCCTTAAATTCTTCCAGTTTCTTTTCGTTATCGCATTTAATCCAACGCGCCGTTGACACGCTGATCTGTTCATACGCCGCTTCGACGTTGTATTCCGATTTCAGTCGATGTGCGACGACATCGAACTGCAACAGACCAACCGCGCCCAAAATCAAATCATTGCTGTTAAACGGACGGAAAACTTGCGTTGCGCCCTCTTCCGATAATTGCATCAGTCCTTTTTGCAACTGTTTGCTTTTAAGCGGATCTTTCAAGCGCACGCGGCGAAACATTTCGGGAGCGAAATATGGAATGCCGGTAAATTTCAATAATTCACCTAAGGTAAATGTATCGCCGATCTGAATCGAACCGTGATTATGTAAACCGATGATATCACCGGGGTAAGCTTCTTCAACGTGTTCACGATCGCGCGCCATAAAAGTCAGCGCCTGCCCCATGGACACTTCACGATTCAAACGCACATGAAACGCTTTCATGTTTTGTTTGTAAACGCCCGAACAGACGCGGGCAAACGCAATGCGATCACGGTGTTGAGGGTCCATATTGGCTTGGATTTTAAACACAAACGCGGTGAATTTTTCTTCGTCGGCTTTTACATCGCGTTGTACCGCATTGCGGTGTGCGGGCGCTGGCGCCCACTCGGTTAATCCGTCGAGCATTTCGGCAACGCCAAAATTGCCCAGTGCTGTACCAAAAAATACCGGCGTTTGTTTTCCCGCCAAGAAAAGCGATTTATCAAACTCGTGACTAGCGCCTTGCACCAATTCCAGTTCATCACGTAATTGTTGCGCCAAATCACCGATCGCTTGATCTAACTCGGGATTATTCAAGCCTTTGATAATTCGTCGATCTTGAATGGTATGCCCCTGTCCAGTTTGGTAAAGCAAGATCTCGTCGCGGTGTAATAAATAAATGCCTTTAAAAAACTTCCCCATACCAATCGGCCACGTCACCGGCGCACATTGGATCTTTAATACATTTTCGATTTCATCCATCACTTCAATCGGATCGCGAATATCGCGATCCATTTTATTGATGAACGTTAAAATCGGCGTGTCGCGCAAACGACACACTTCCATTAATTTGATGGTGCGATCTTCAACACCTTTTGAGCCGTCGATCACCATTAACGCCGAATCGACGGCGGTTAGTGTGCGATAAGTGTCTTCCGAAAAATCTTCGTGTCCCGGCGTATCAAGCAAATTCACGATGCAATCGTTATAAGGAAATTGCATCACCGAAGTCGTTACCGAAATCCCACGTTGACGTTCCAATTCCATCCAATCCGACGTCACCGCGCGAGCGCCCTTTTTACCTTTCACCGCCCCCGCGATCTGAATGGCTCCGCCGTGCAACAACAGCTTTTCGGTAATCGTGGTTTGACCGGCGTCAGGGTGGGAAATAATGGCGAAAGTACGGCGACGGCCGACTTCTTCGGTGAATCGAGTCATGGCAAGAATGGGGTGTGTCGATGGGGCGCGGATTATAGCGGAAGCGCCATCACTATGCCGTCTTCGCGGCCATCAAGGGCAGGATAGTATTTCTTGCGACGGCCAATCTCGACGAAACCGGCGTGTTGATACAGTTGTTGAGCGCGTCGATTCGACACTCGCACTTCAAGCAAAACACGGCGTAAACCACGCGCTTGCGCCAAGCTTATCACCGTCTTTAACAGGTACTGTCCCCAGCCCTTGCCCTGCTCGGCCGGATGGACACAGATATTAAGAATGTGAAATTCATCGACGATGAGCTGCGCGACAAAATAACCCAGTAATTGTTCATCTCGCCACAACCCATGACAATCGTATTTGGCGATCAGACAATCGTAAAAAGCGCCATACGTCCATGGAATGGGATAGGCCGATTTTTCGACCGCCATTACCGCATCGAGCTGATTTTTTTGCAGTGGAGCGATGCGCGTGCCGTTCATCACCTTTACGTTAACGCCGCCGCTAATAACCGCAGATCTTGCCACGCGTTTTTCTTTAACAGCGGATTTTTGCGCAGCTCGTCTGGGTGATAAGTGACCACAATTTTGTGATCGCCGTAACGATGGATTTTGCCGCGCATCGACGCCAGCACGACCGGACGATTAAATAATAAACTGGCCGCTAATTGACCACACACCAACGAAACAGATCCGTTAAACGTTTGTTTATCGCGGTCTTGTTCACGCGCCACGCGCACCAAATTGTAATGCTCGGCCGTGATACCAATACTGAGCAACATATTGTCGAGTAAATTGTCAGCACTCTGGCGCAAATCAGATCGTGAGCTGGCGCGCGGGTCATTTCCGGGCGAGGCAACTACCGTTAATCGTGCGTGGGGATGAGAGGTAACGACACAGATGGGCGTAAGACCCACGGCGTTTTGAGCGGCAGAAGGTTGGTCACTGATCGGCGCTGATGTGGCGACACGGTTTGGCACAAGCGTTTCGAGTACATTTGCGACAGTGGCCGTTTCGCGTGGTGCGGGCGATGGCTGATGAGTGTCGGCTTCAACAACCGTTAAATCGCTAACCGCTTCGTTTGATGGCGGCCAAACAAAATCACTCGGCACCCATAACGCGATGCCGAGTTTTTGTAAGTAATGTTGATAGTGTTCTATTTGCATTTAGTCTGTTTAACATTGTAGAGCGGCTTAAAGACCGCGCTACACAGAAACATCCGTATATCTATTTGATTAATGCGTATGCGGATGCAAGCGCGCTTCGACGTTTTGCAACGTATTCAAGGCGTGCAAATACGCTTTTGCCGAGGCCACCACGATATCCAGATCGGCACCGTGTCCGGTAACGATATGCTCATCGTGTTCTAAACGCACATTCACCTCGACTTGCGACCCCATGCCTTTGGTCACCGTGTTGACGCTGTATTCCTGCACCGTCGCGCCGGATTGACAAATGCTTTCGGTGGCGCGGAAAACGGCATCCACCGCACCGGCACCTTGCGCTTCAGCGCTTTGCTCTTTGCCAGCGACATTGAGTACCACTTTCGCGCTCGGTGTTTCGCCGGTTTCGCTATGTACTTTAATGCTGACCAACTGAAGGTTTTCGTTATCCAGAATTTGTTGCGAATCTTTGGCGAGAGCGAGCAAATCGTCATCGAAAACGTCGTGTTTTTTATCGGCCAGATCTTTGAAGCGCGCAAATGCCGCATTCAATTCTTGCTCACTCTGAAAATCGACCCCCAAAGAACTCATATGCGATTTAAACGCAGCGCGTCCGGACAATTTGCCGAGCGACAAACGGTTATGCGTCCAACCCACATCTTCGGCGCGCATGATTTCATACGTTTCACGATGTTTTAAAACGCCGTCTTGATGAATACCGGATTCGTGTGCAAATGCATTGCCGCCAACGATGGCTTTATTCGGTTGCACCGCAAAACCGGTAACGCGCGACACCAATTTTGATGTCGGCACAATTTGTGTCGTGTCGATATCAACCGTGCAAGGAAAATAATCTTTACGCGTACGCACAGCCATCACGATTTCTTCTAATGAGGCATTACCCGCTCGTTCACCTAAACCATTAATCGTGCATTCGACTTGGCGCGCGCCGTTCACCACCGCTGCTAATGAATTGGCGACCGCCAAACCCAAATCGTTATGACAATGCACCGAAAAAATCGCTTGGTCGGAATTCGGAATAGTTTTAATCAAACGACCAATGGTGTCCGCATATTGTGCCGGCATGGCGTAACCGACCGTATCAGGAATGTTGATCGTGCGCGCACCAGCGGCGATCACCTGCTCGATAATCCGGCACAGAAATTCGAACTCGGAACGCCCCGCATCTTCACAGGAAAATTCGACATCGTCACACAATGAACGCGCTTTTTTTACCGCACGAACGGCTTGCTCGATCACCGCATCCGGTTCCATTTGCAGTTTGAATTTCATGTGAATGGGCGAGGTAGCGATAAACGTATGAATGCGACCACGCGCCGCCGGTTTCACCGCTTCAGCCGCGCGCTCGATGTCTTTATCGAGCGCGCGCGATAAAGAACACACGGTACTTTCGCGCACCGCCTCGGCCACCGCTTTAACCGCTTCGAAATCACCGGGACTGGCAATCGCAAAGCCGGCTTCAATCACATCCACTCTCATTTTTTCGAGCATTTTCGCGATCGCGACTTTTTCGTCTTTATTCATCGCCGCACCAGGGCTTTGCTCGCCGTCGCGCAATGTGGTGTCGAATATGATCAGTTTGTCTTGAGCCATAATAAACGAACCCTATTAAATCGTTGCAGTCATCATCAAGGGCCGCGATCATAACCTGCCGGACCGCACACTCCCACCCCGATCTGATCCCCAAAAAAATGCCAACCAACACGCCTATCTGGTTAGAAACCGCGCTTGAAAACCTTAACCATCACGGCTTCAGCGTGATTGACAACGCGCTCTCCCAAACGCTGTGCGCACAATTACGCGACGACTTACGCACATCGCCGTTACGGGCCGCTGCGGTAGGCCGAGGCCATGAGCGTCAACTCGACAACCGCATACGCCGCGACGCTACGCATTGGCTGGACGGTCACAGCGACGGCCAAGTTACGTTTCTGTCCACCATGGAGAGCTTGCGCGTCGCACTGAACCAGCACTTTTTTTAGGGTTGGACCATTACGAAGCGCATTACGCCAGTTATCCGGTCGGCGGGTTCTATCAACGTCACTATGACAACTTTCGCGGCAGCAGCCCGCGCCGCGTAACCACCGTGTTGTATTTGAACGAAAATTGGGAAGACAACGAGGGCGGCGAGCTGGTCATGTATCGCGATGACCACGATGTTGAAGGCCAAATCATATTGCCCATCGCTGGGCGCCTAGTGGTTTTTATGAGCGAACAATTTCCGCATGAGGTCAAACCTGCCGATCGCGAACGATTAAGTATCGCGGGGTGGTTTCGCGTCAGATCATAAAAAAGGAGCCGAAGCTCCTTTTTTTATCGCTACATAACGTTATCAACGATGTTTACGGAACTTTAAACACGACTTTGACACTACCATCGACGGCGCTCGAATCAATATAACCAATCATAT
>CAZYUS010000158.1:0-6026 GCA_964650615.1 uncultured Pseudomonadaceae bacterium
CACTGAATAATCACACCGCAGGACATTTTTTGTCGTGCCGGTTTTATTCATTTCTGCGCTTCCAGTATTTCCCAACGCTCGTAGGCTTTGGACAGTTCCGTTTCACATTGCTGTAACTGTTGATTGAGCTGCGTCGCTTTCTGATTGTCACCGCGATACAGTTCGGGATCGTTCAGTTGTGATTGCAATGCGTTGATCTGTTGTTCGAATTGTTCGATTTTCGCGGGCAGGCTATCTAGCTCGCGCTGATCGTTGTACGACATCTTCTTCGGTTTTTCGGCACGCGGCATCGCGGGTTTTTCGTGTTTAATGTCGGCGGATTTTTCGGGTTTTGTGCTGCTGGTTGTCGTCCGTTGACGCAGCCAGTCTTGATAACCGCCGACATATTCCTCGACGTTGCCGTTGCCTTCGAAGGCGATCACCGAGGTTGCGACTTTATCGACGAATTCGCGGTCGTGCGAGATCAGCAGCACCGTGCCGGTGAATTGCAATAATAATTCTTCCAGCAATTCCAGCGTTTCCACGTCCAAATCATTTGTCGGTTCATCCAATACCAATAAATTGCACGGTTTGGTAAAGAGTTTGGCCAATAACAAACGATTGCGTTCTCCACCCGACAACGCCGAAACCGGTGTGCGCGCGCGTT
Source organism: uncultured Pseudomonadaceae bacterium (assembly GCA_964650615.1). GTDB lineage: Bacteria > Pseudomonadota > Gammaproteobacteria > Enterobacterales > Permianibacteraceae > Permianibacter. The sequence goes on from CAZYUS010000158.1 coordinate 647, forward strand.
GTGGTGAAAATAAAAAATCCTGCAACCACGACAGCACATGACGACGTTCACCATTGACGTCGATAAAGTCGGCACCTTCGGCAATGTTATCGACCACGCTACCGTTTTCGTCGAGGGCGTTGCGCAGTTGATCAAAATACGCGATTTCCAATTTAGTGCCGATATTCACTTGGCCTTGAGTCGGTGCCAGTTGTTGCAATAACAAGCGTAGCAGCGTGGTTTTGCCGACGCCGTTGTCACCCAGAATGGCGATTTTATCGCCGCGTTCGATCACGGTGCTAAAGTCGCGCACGATACACTTATCGCCGAACGAAAAACCCAGATGCTGGCATTCGATCACCACTTTTCCCGAGCGCTCTGCCGTTTGCACGGTAAAACTAACTTTGCCCAGTTGTTCGCGTCGTGCTGCCCGCTCGCGGCGCAGTTGTTCAAGGGCGCGCACGCGACCTTCATTGCGCGTACGGCGCGCTTTGATGCCTTGTCGTACCCACACTTCTTCTTGCGCCAATTTTTTATCGAAGTCGGCATTTTGTTTGGCTTCGGCGTGCAGAATTTCTTGTTTGCGACGTTCAAAATTATCCATGTCGCAGGGGAAATCGCGCAGTGTACCGCGATCGAGTTCCCAGATTCGGGTGGCGAGGCTGCGCAAAAAAGCGCGATCGTGGGTGACAAATAAAATGGCACCGGAAAAGTTTTTCAAAAACGATTCCAGCCATTCGATGGAGCGAATATCGAGATGGTTAGTCGGCTCATCGAGCAGTAAAATATCCGGTGACAACAACAACGCACGCGCCAGCAGTGCGCGGCGTTTTAATCCACCCGAAAGGGCCGCAAAATCGGCGTCCGGTGTCAGTTCGAGACGTGAAATTTCACGTAAGGCGCGTGATTCGAGATCCCAACCTTTTTGTGCGTCGATTTGTTCATGCAAATGGTTGAATAAAGCCGATTGTGGATCGCAATGATGATAGCGATGCAACAGTTCGGCAACGACGCCACCGCCACCTAAAACGATGTCGAGAACGCTACCGCTTAATTGTTGCGGCACTTCTTGCGGCAAGCTGGCGACGCGCACACCGGTGTTGTAAATGACGTCGCCTCCATCCGCTTTTACTTCGTGATTGAGTACGCGCATCAGCGATGATTTGCCGGCCCCGTTGCGTCCAATTAAGGCGATGCGTTCGCCTTTGTCGATGCCGAAACTGACGTTGTCCAGCAACGGAGTCATGCCGTAAGCCAGCGACACGTTGCGAAAAGTTAATAAAGCCATGGCGGTAAATTCTTTTAGTGGGGAGAGCCGATCGACAGTGTCGCGGCGGTGTTGGTCGGAACGCGACTCAAGCTGGCACTGATTTGTTCGTAAGCGGTCGCGCTAGATGATAAACGCGACGAATAAATCAAACTATAAGCCAATACATTTTTGACGTAATGCTGAGTTTCGCGAAACGGAATGGTTTCAATCCATACATCCAACGGCAAATGTCCATCGCGTTCGACCCAATTTTTAACGCGCGCTTGACCGGCGTTATACGCAGCGGTGGCGTAAATCAAATTACCGTTATTGATGTCGCTTAATTCGCTTAAATGGGCGACACCCAATTTGATATTGGTATCGGGATTAACGAGTTCTTGGCTACCGCGATAATGCACGCGAAATCGCTGTGCGGTGATCTTGGCGGTGGACGGCATGAGCTGCATTAAACCGAGCGCACCGGCGCTGGATTTGGCATCACTCATAAACATGCTTTCTTGGCGCGTGATGGCATACGCCCAGCCCAAATCGACGCGACGCTTTTTGGCTTCACTGCGCATGGTGTCTTCGTGAACCAAGGGATAAGCCAGTTCCCACGGTTGGTACACATTCACTTGGCGTAAGGCTGACACCGCGCGTTCCGGCCATTCCCACTCATTCGCCAGCACGGCCGCTGCCTGCAACTCGGTGCCGGACATTGAACGCGTGGCCCAAAACCATTCGCGGCGCGCCATCATTTGGCGACCGAGCAACAGCCACTCCTGTATGCGCTGGATGTCGTCGCGTTGACGCATTCGTTTATCCAATTCAGCGTCGATGGCCAGTGCCTTGGTTTGCGGCTTGGCCATGCTGCCGAGCTGCGCACGCGCCAAAAAGCCGTAGTAATCGGTTTGCGTGGCCAATTCGTTGAACAGCGGCGCGGCGCTTGCCGGATCGGTTTGGACTTGTTGGCTGCGAGCGCGGAAATAACGGTAGCGACTGTCGAGGCGGTGCTTTTCTGGTACTTGATTAAGCCAGAAATCCGCCTCGGTCCATTGCCAGCGCCGCATGGCATCGACCACGCGCCAACCCGCGATGCGCTCGTCGGTTTTTTCGGCCGGTATGCGAGCCAGCCAATCGCGCGCGTTAGCGTGTCCACTGGTCGCGAGCGCCAGTGCATAGGTGTAAATCACCCGCCCACGCAGTTCGGCGGTTAGTGCTTGCTCCGCGTTTTGGACTTGCCACGCTTGCAAGCCTTGATCGCGGTCGCGCCAAACCAAACGCTCTAATCCATCGGCCAGCAACCAAGCGGTGTGCCGGTCAGCGAGTGTGGCGGGCAACGGTTTAAGCAGGTCATCGGGATGCTGATGAACGCGTAGCCATTGGTCGGCCACCGCTCGTGCCGGTTTCGGCAGTTCCTTTTTCAGCTGATTAATCAGGCCGGTATTGTTCGCTTCGATAGCCAGTTCGAGGCGCTGCCACACTCGTTCTTCGTTGCGTTCGCCGACCGCGACCCAGCGTTTTTCAAGGGCGGAACAGCTCGCAGGCAGATCGTCGCCGGTGAGCCATAGCGCCAAAAATTCTGCTTTTTGGGCGCTGTCGAGTTCGCCGGGGCGTACCACATTGAGGTAATGACACTGAAGGTCGCGATCTTTTTGGGGACGGTAGAACAATAAAAAGCCGGCGGCATCGTCGCGATGGGCCAAATAACGTAGCCAATCGGCACGAAGGTCGGCACCGAAGGCGGTGCTGTCGTAGCGATCGAGGTAGCGTTGCAATTCTTTTTCATTGCTGCGGCCAACGTGCTGACTTAGATACAGATACTGTAAGTACGGCAACAACGGATAGTCGGCCAACGACGATTCGGCATCGGCGAGTGCGGAAAAATTTCCTTCTTTAAGTGCCGTCTCGGTGCGTAGAAAAAGACTACGCTGTCGCGAATCGCTGGCGAGTGCAGAACTGCACGCAAAAGAAAAACAAAACCAAAAAACAAAAAATCGCATCAGCATCGAACAATACATCGGGAAGCTATCAAGGAATTGAATAAACAACGGCAACATTTTCGCAATCCTTGACCGTTTTGGCCACAACATTCAACAATTTCTTGATTGGTCGGGTAGACGACAGGGATAATCCTAACTATAGCCCCGAACGAGCGGTCTAACGGAGTGAATGCGATGGGCAACGATACAAAATACGTAGCGAAAACGATGGACGAAAACGGTTTTATCGCGTGGAGCGATGAAGAAAATGCCGTTTGGAATACGTTGATCACGCGTCAACAACAGGCGATCGCCGACAAAGCCTGTGATGAATACTTGCACGGACTGAAACTGCTCAATTTACCCACCGATCGTATTCCGCAATTTGCCGAAATCAACGCGGTTTTACGGCGCGAAACCGGATGGGAAATCGCGTGGGTGCCGGCCCTCATTAACTTTCAAACGTTTTTCAATTTATTGGCCGATAAAAAATTTCCGTGCGCGACGTTTATTCGCACCCGGGATGAATTGGACTATTTGCAGGAACCGGATATTTTTCACGAAATATTTGGTCACTGCGCCATGTTGACCAATCCTTATTTTGCTGAATTCACCCACATTTACGGTCGCTTAGGACAAGCCGCGAGCAAAGAAGATCGAGTTTATTTGGCGCGTCTGTATTGGTTTACGGTTGAATTCGGTGTCATGCAATCAGCGCAAGGACGCAAGGTATACGGTGGCGGTATTTTGTCGTCTATCGGTGAAACGCAATATGTGTACAGTGGCAAACCCGAGATCCAGCCGTTGGAGGTGGTCAATGTGATGCGTACGCCGTATCGCATCGACATCATGCAGCCGCTTTATTTCGAATTATCATCATTGCAACAACTGTTTGAAATTTCACAAATGGATTTAATGGGCTGTGTGCAACAAGCCAAACAGTTGGGCTTGTTCGCGCCCAAATATCCGCCGAAATCGGCGGATGCCGCTTAAGTGTGATGAGTGGTCGTTTCATGTCTTTTTTCGTCATAGCACAGGGCTAAATAAGGGAGCATGAATTTAGATCGCCTGAAGGTCTTGCCATACATAAGCTGTAGCCGCGAATCGGCATCATTCGCGACTAAAGTCGCTCCTACAGTATGTAGCACACAGATGAGCCGCTATTTAGTGCGCCAAAAGACCAAAGTGGCTGACGCGCTGGCTTAAAAATAATTTATTTTCCGGAGAAAAAGATGACGGATTTTGATCCGATTAACCCAATCGGCACCGATGGTTTTGAATTTGTTGAATTTACCGCGCCAGATGAGGCAGGGGTGCAACAATTACGGGCGTTGTTTGTCAGTTTGGGCTTTACCGAAGTCGCGCGTCATCGCAGCAAGTCGGTGAGTTTGTTTCAACAAGGCGATATTCATTTTCTACTGAATTCGACACCCTATACCCATTTTGCGCAATTCGCTGAAGCGCACGGCCCCTGTGCGTGTGCGATGGCATTTCGCGTCAAGAATGCCAAACGCGCTTTTGAATACGCAGTCAGTCATGGCGCCGTGCCGTTTGAAGCCAAATCTGATTGGATGGAATTAAACATTCCGGCGGTGTATGGCATCGGCGGTTCGATTTTGTATTTTGTTGATCGTTACGGCGAAAAGTCGATTTACGATGTGGACTTTGTTCGCCTCGATAATGTGAACGATGATGCCAATAGTGTTGGCCTGCACACACTTGATCACCTGACCCACAACGTAAAACGCGGCAACATGAATAAGTGGTCGACGTTTTACACCAATATCGCCAATTTCCGCGAGATCCGTTATTTCGATATTGAAGGTAAATTAACCGGTTTGCTGTCGCGAGCGATGACGTCCCCGTGCGGCAAGATCCGCATTCCCATCAACGAATCGTCGGACGATAAATCGCAAATCGAAGAATTCATCAAGTTGTATCGCGGAGAAGGTATTCAGCACATTGCGCTCGCCACCAACAATATTTATGACACGGTGCAACGTCTGCGCGACGGGGGCGTTAAATTTCTCACCACGCCGTCCACCTATTATGAAAAAACCGATGCGCGCGTTCCGAATCACGGTGAAAACTTAAGCGAGTTGCAACGGTTGAATATTCTGATCGACGGCGCGCCGGTAAAAGGCGATGGTATCTTGTTGCAAATTTTCAC
>CAZYUS010000159.1:0-5976 GCA_964650615.1 uncultured Pseudomonadaceae bacterium
GATGTCATTCGCGTCTAAAACAAAGCACATAAAAAGTTTGTTATTTTAATTATCAAATACACCGCGCCGGTTTCGGTAAACCGGCGATCTTACTGGCTTGTTTAGCCGGTTCTTTAAATAGTTTGTGTAAATACAAGCTGTTGCCTTTTTCGGCTCCCCATTTCTCTCCGAGGTACTTCACTAAAGGGCGAATGGCCGGGCTGGATTTGTATTGCTGGTAGTAGTCGCGTACAAAATGAATGACTTGCCAGTGATCGTCATTGAGTTCGATTTGTTCTTGTTTGGCAATTTCAATCGCCAACACTTCAGTCCAGTCGCTTTGATGGCGTAGATAACCGTGACTGTCGGTTTCGATCATTTTTCCATTGCTGTTTAGCATGATTGGATCTGGTGGTGCAGCATAGTTAGGTTCACCAATTCGCTGTAATCAATCGGTTTAATCGCATTGTGATTGCGTAGCGATAAACCACGTAAATGCATATCATCACTCAGTACATGCAATGCCGCTTCCGAAAAGTGTTCTACAAATTCAAAATCTAAAGCTAATGCAACGGCATCGCCGAGCAAAACCAGGCTGTCGCCATCTTGCGTAATTAAGGTGTCAGGTAACGTAGTTTGACTGACCATAAAAAGCGTTGTCATGACGGTTCCTTAAAAGCGCAAAACAATATCGCAGCGCGCAATTTCTTGGGCCGCCGTTTCGCTGTCAAGCACGCGAACCGGAAGAGGGGATTCGCTGTCTTCCCACTCCGTTTTGTCGCCGACTACCACAATATTATTGACGTCGTACTGCGGTAACGCGGCCCATTCATTGGCAAATGTTTTGATGTGGCTATGTTGGGCTTTAATCGCGCTTAAGTTCATGATTCCGTCGTGTTCGAAGACGAGCAGAATGGACTGCTCGAATGCACTTAAGGCCAACACCATGTCGAGGGCGTCTTTGGCGTGTCGGCTGCCATAGGGGGCCGAGCCGATGACAATCGCATAATTTTTATGCTTCATGATGTTGCCCCGAATTGCACCACGCGATCAGCGTGCAAACTCATCTCGATAAAACTGCCCAGTCCCGCGATTTGAAATCCGGAAGCAAGGTTACTGCTGCCGTCGGCGGCTAATCCTTCGCGTTGTGCCGACGACGAGCACACGATCAATTCGATGGCGTATTCGCTGTCTAATTGTTGCCATTTTTTTTGCGGATCGAATTCGTCGAGTGGCGCGTCGCGATGTTGATTGGCGATAGTGACCGCGTCACCAAGAAAAAACACACCGCGTAATTGATGGCCGTTATTTAATAAGGCATCGGCAAAACGCCACGCGTGATAATGCGCTTGTGAAGACAGCGGCGCGTTGACCAGTAAGACGTAGGAAATCATTTGTTCATGCTATTTAAGGAGCCACAAAAAAGCCCACCGGAGTGGGCTTATTTTAGTTCAAAGCGCCATTAATCGTCGCTGTTCAAAAAACCGAGGATGTTCATCAAATGCACGAACAAGCTCCAGATCGACGCAAACAAAACAGCGGTAGCGCGAATGTAATTAGTTTCTCCGCCGTTTACGATCTCACCGGTTTGATACAGGATCACGCCCGACATCAGTAAACAAACCACTGCCGATAACGCTACGCTTACTACGGGTAAGTAATACCCCATGAAGGACGCGATCATCAGCGCCAGTGCGGCGAAAAACACCACCATGACGCCCACGGCTAAAAAGCTGCGCATAAAGCTGAAGTCTTTACGGGTGGTCAAGGCATAACCGGACAACGAAAAGAAAATCAACGCGGTCCCAGCCAATGCTTGCCACACGATGTTGCCCATGCCGGCATTCAAATAGTGACCGACAATCGGGGCCAAAAAGAAGCCTAAGAAACCGGTGTATACGAAGGTCCACACCAGCCCCATGGCACTGTCCGCCGTTTTATTGATCAGGGTTGGCAGAAACCAGGCGCCGGCGAAAAATATCACCAGACTAATGATGCCCATCTGAAAATTCAGTTGCAGGCCAACAAACGCCGTTGCGGCAGCGAATAGGACGTTGAGCGCGAGCAGCTGATAGGTATTACGCAATACCTTGTTAACACTGGCAATGCGGTCGGCACTGTGGGTGATGACGCTGGCTTGATAGTCCATAACATGACCTCGGTTGACTAAATGAACAGACTATAAACGTATAGGCTGTGGGTGAATTAACGGGATGTGTTTGCGCCGTATTATTGCGGCATTTTTTGAAAACACAAGTGAATTAGGTCGTTAGGCAGTGGCGTTTGGGCAGGGCGAGTAAAGGCGTTGTAGTTTCAATAATGCCGCCGCCTAAACAAATGTCGCCGAGATAAAACACCACCGATTGCCCCGGCGTCACCGAACGCTGCGGGTCATTAAATTGCACGTGGCAATTTCCGCTTTCGCCCACGACGACGCGACAGTGTACGTCGGTTTGACGGTAACGAACCTTGCAGGTGCAATCAAACTGCTGGGCCGGGGCGTGACCGGCCACCCAATGTAATTGTCCGGCGTGTAAATCGGTGCTCATCAAATAGCGATCGTCATGGCCTTGGGTAGCAATTAAAACATTGCGTTCGAGATCTTTGGCGACCACAAACCACGGTGTTTCATCGGCACCTTTCAGGCCGCCAATACCCAGTCCTTTGCGTTGCCCTAAGGTGTGGTACATCAAGCCATTATGACGACCAATCTTTTTACCTTCGGGGGTTTCGATATCGCCGGGTTGTGCGGGTAAATAGCGCGCTAAAAATTCAGTGAAACGACGTTCGCCAATAAAACAAATGCCGGTGGAATCTTTTTTCTCGGCGGTGGCTAATTCGAGTTTGGCGGCAATTTCGCGTACGCGCGGTTTTTCGATATCGCCGACCGGAAACAACGCGTGTTTAATTTGTGCCTGCTGCAAGGTATATAAAAAATAGGATTGATCTTTATTGGGATCGACACCGCGCAGCATTTGCACTTCACCTTCTACATCACGGCGACGGACATAATGGCCGGTGGCAATCATTTCGGCACCGAGCTGTTTGGCGAAATCCAGAAACGCTTTGAACTTGATTTCTTTATTGCACAGGATATCGGGATTAGGCGTGCGTCCAGCTTTATATTCGGCTAAAAAATGTTCGAATACATTGTCCCAGTATTCGGCCGCAAAATTCACCGTGTGAAACGGAATGCCAAGTTTGCGAGCGACTGATTCGGCGTCGTGACGATCTTGCGCGGCCGAGCAAAATTCATCGGTGTCGTCTTCTTCCCAATTTTTCATAAACACACCTTCGACGGCGTAGCCTTGCTCTTTTAACAAATAAGCTGACACGGACGAATCGACACCGCCGGATAAACCGACCACGACACGAGAAGAAGAAGACATGGAATAACCTGCGAGGAAAGTGCGTTGATTTTACGGATCAGGAGGAACAGGGGATAGGGGTTATCGCTCGCACAAAAAACTCGCCAGTAAAGACAGCGGTAAACGGGTACCGGCGATATGGTCATCAATGCAGCGCAGCACCAAACCGGAGCGAGGCCGAGCGGCGGCGATTTGCGCGCGGGTGAGCCAGTGGCACGCCAGTATGTCGCTGTCGTGAGGTGTAGGCGCGCGGTCGTCGGCTAAACGTCCTGCAAACGCGATACGCAAATAATCGCGACCGTTGCGTGCTGCCAGTTGATATATCCCGGTAATGGCCTCTGGCACGAATGCTACGCCCGCCTCTTCAAACGATTCGCGCACCACGGCGTCGAGCACGGATTCACCCGGTTCAACGTGTCCCGCCGGTTGATTAAGGACGTGGCCACCATCAAGGGCATCACGTTCTTCGACGACTAGAAAACGGCCATTTTGTTCGATAATGGCGGCGACAGTGACGGCAACAGTCATGGTTTACCTGTGTCGATACTTGAGTTGTTAGGTGTGGGCGGCTAGTTTAGCGACGTCTATTCGCCAGAGGAATTTCAATGTTATTTATCACTGGACTTTACGCGGCCTTGCTCGCCATTTTAGTGATCATCTTGACCTTTGCAGTCATACGGCAACGTCGCACGTTGCTGGTGGGGATCGGTGATGGTGGACACGACGCACTGGCGCGCGCTATGCGTGCACACGGTAACGCCGTCGAAACCATTCCGTTGACCTTGGTTTTATTGGCGGTACTTGAATCGCAACAAGCGTCGCCCTCCAGCTTGCATATTTTTGGTGGCTTGTTGCTCACGGGCCGGATATTGCACGCATGGGGGTTAAGCCACCACGCTGGGCGATCGTTTGGTCGGTTTTACGGCATGGTGCTAACGCTCCTCGTGCAAATGGCATTGGTGGCGGCCAATTTATGGTTTTATTGGAATGGCATTAAATGAAAAACTGGATACTTTTTATGAGCATTATTTTGTCGAATTGTGCAGCGGCTGAAACGATTGCGTTTGCGATTCATGGCGGAGCTGGCACGTTATTACGCAGCGAAATGAGTGCCGAAACTGAGGCGCAATACCGCGAGGTGTTATCGCAATCGGTCGACGCCGGTTACGCCATTCTGAAAAACGGCGGCAGCAGCGTCGACGCAGTGAGTGCAGCGATTGTGATCATGGAAAATTCACCACTTTTTAATGCCGGTAAAGGGGCAGTATTTAATAGTGATGGCGTCAATGAATTGGACGCTAGCATTATGGCTGGTCATAGTTTGAAAGCGGGCGCCATCGCGGGCGTTCATCGCGTAAAAAATCCGGTTTTGTTGGCGCGTGCGGTCATGGAAAAATCTCCGCATGTCATGTTGATTGGTGACGGTGCCGAAAAATTTGCTGACGAAAACGCGATTCAATTAGTTGATCCGAGTTATTTTTACACTGATTGGCGTTGGCAACAGTTACAAAAAATAAAAGCAAAAGATCGCGATGCTACGCGATTATCGGAAGACCATCTGCCCAAACAATCGGCTGATTTATTGCGCAGTAACGACAATAAATTTGGCACCGTTGGGGCCGTTGCGCTGGATAAACAAGGGCATTTGGCCGCCGCCACGTCAACCGGCGGAATGACCAATAAAAAATGGGGCCGAGTGGGCGATTCGCCCATCATCGGAGCAGGAACCTATGCCAATGAATGGTGTGCAGTTTCCGCGACCGGTCATGGCGAATTTTTTATTCGGGCCAATGTTGCGCATGATATTTGTGCGCGTGTGGCCTATTTGAAAAATTCGGTAGAAGAAGCGGGTGAGGCGGTGATTGCGCAAAAATTGAAAGCCATGGGCGGAGAAGGGGGCGTGATCATCATGGATCAGCTTGGCAACATCGCTATGCCATTTAATACCAGCGGAATGTATCGCGCTGCGATCGACAAACACGGCGTAAAAACGGTCACAATTTTTGCACAATGAAGCATTCTTTGCGTTTCGCGTAACAAGAAATTAACAGGTATTTTCATACCCTCAATTAATGAATAGCATCGCCAAACTTGATATGACGAGGAGTTCAATATGCGTTTAGTGGTTACGGCAATGGCCGTTCTTTGCAGTGTGTCGGCATGGTCGGCCGATCCGGTTGATGTGCGTAAAAAAGGTTTTAAAGCGTTCAAAACCGAAATGGGAAAAATCAAAGAAATCGTGTCATCCGGTGCTGGTGATAAACAAGCGCAGCTCTATGCCAGCGCGCAAGCACTGGCTAAAGCCAGCAAAACACAATGGGAACAAACCGAACACCTTTTTGCGCAAGGCACCGACAAGGGGGATACCGAAGCATTACCGGCGATTTGGGATGATTTTTCGGCATTCCGTCAATCGGCCGACAAGCAGCACGCGGCGGTCGAAGATTTTGTCGTGGTCGCGCAGACGAATGATGTCGCGCAGTGGAAAAAATCATTCGGCCAAGTATCGGCCAGTTGCAAAGGCTGTCACGAGAAATTCAAGAAAGATTGATCGTAGAAGAGGGCGCGTGAACAGCGTAATGTCAGTCAGTTAAGCAAATTGCTAGCGACATAAAAGCCAACCACCCCT
>CAZYUS010000160.1:0-5866 GCA_964650615.1 uncultured Pseudomonadaceae bacterium
CGTTCTTTTCGAACTGGATGGCGTTTTTCTTCAGCAATCGGTTAATCAGGGTCTTAACCGTTTTGTCGTTCCACTTCAGGTCGGCGTCCAAGCGTTCGATGATCTGGTTGGCGGTTAACGGTGACGCCGACCACAAAACATCCATGATGATTTTTTCTGATTCGCTGATCGACACGGTGACTTACCTCTTGCGATAGATTACAAATGTAATACATGAAAGATTACATGCGTAATCGTTTCTGTCAATGTGAATTGTGCCGAAGTCGCTTCGACAATCCTCGCAACGCTTCCGCGTATTCCGTGTGTTTTGTGGTTAATCCGAATTTTTCACGTCACGGGATCAAACTCCACATCGTTTTTAAGAACGAATTACCTGCCAGATCAAGGCGTTACCCTCTTGACCTTAAGTAAACTTTAGAGGACAGTTCGTTTTTTGAACAAGCGGGGCGATTCAGGTACACTGCGCGCCCTTTTGTATGCTGAAGGTCAGACCATAGGAGTTGGTCTGGAGACCGTGGTCAAGGATGCGTTGCGGCCTTTGTATAAGGCGTTTGCTGTACACCATAACGATGATTAAACAACGCACATTACGTTCTGCTATACGTGCGACTGGGGTGGGATTGCACTCCGGTCAGAAAGTCACGTTGACCTTGCGTCCGGCCCCCGTGGATGCCGGCATTGTGTTTCGCCGCGTCGATCTCGAACCGGTCGTCGAGATGAAAATCGAACCCGAGTTGGTTGGCGATACCGCGCTCTGCACCTGCCTTATTAAAGACGGTGCCAAGATCGGCACCATCGAACATTTGTTGGCGGCCATGTCCGGTCTTGGCATCGACAACTGTTTTATTGATGTGAATGCGGCCGAGATCCCGATCATGGACGGTAGCGCCGGTCCGTTCGTGTTTCTGATCCAGTCGGCCGGTGTCGAAGAGCAAAACAAGCCGAAGCAATTTGTGCGCATCACCAAGCGCATCGAAGTGCGCGACGGCGACAAAGTGGCGGCGTTTGAACCGTTTGATGGCTTCAAGCTTGATTTCACTATTTCGTTTAATCATCCCGCTTTCGGTGGTCGTGATCAGCGCGCCATGGTCGATTTGTCATCGACGTCTTTTGTGCGCGAGATCGCGCGCGCGCGCACGTTCGGTTTTATGAACGATATTGAGTACCTGCGTGCGCGCAATCTGGCGCTTGGCGGCTCGATGGAAAACGCGATTGTGCTGGATGAATACCGCGTCTTGAACGACGGTGGTTTGCGCTTCGAAGACGAGTTCGTCAAACACAAGATCTTGGACGCGATCGGCGATTTATATTTGATGGGGCATAGCGTGATTGGCGCTTACACCGGTTATAAATCGGGCCATGCCATGAACAATAAATTGTTGCGTGCGCTGAAGGCCGATCAATCGGCGTGGGAGCTGGTGAGCTTTGATGATGCCAAGGCCAGCGCACCGATCAGCTACATCATGAATCCGGTGCTGGCGACGGCTTAAAACGGTTTTACGTTGACGCGGATCTCGCGTAACTGGGGCAGGCCTTCGCGATGCAGATGGTCGAGCAGTTCAGGCACCAGATAGCGGACGCGGGTGGCGGTGTAGGCATCGGCACAGCTGAGATCGAGTGTGTCGTGAGTAACATGAGTTACCCTAACCTTGGCGCGCAGGCTTGCAGCAAGGAAAGGCGCTAGGGTATGGTCCATGCCCTCAAGCAGGGCCAGACGGTCGAGCAGTACTTTAAGAGGGCCGGCGGAGTCATCGAGCAAATTTGCCAAAGACTTCGCGGCAGAGTCGCGGCGGTTCATGGACACTAGTCTAGCCGGTCGCGTCCAGGCAATTCACGTATTACTCGTCGTGTTGGCGAGTGGTTAACTGCAGCAATCACGGAGAAACAAAAAAAATGATCACGCTCATTCGGCATACGCGCGCCGGCGTTCGCAGTGTCCGTTTTGGAAACTGGGGCGTTGCCTGCGTTATGTTGCTGGGCCTGTCCGTGTTGAGCGCCGCTGTTGCCGCCGGTTATTTATTAGCCGTCACGTGGCATCCCAACGGCGTTGTTTCCGAAATCACGGTCAAGAACTGGCAAAAAGAATTAAAGGCGCAGCGCGACGAAGTCGAGCACGCCAAACGCGAATCGCAAGAGCAATTACAGGCGCTGGCGATGCGCGTCGCGAAAGTTCAAGCGCACATGACGCGGGTTGATGCGGTCGGTATGCGCGTCACCGAATTGGTGGGCTTGGACGAAAAAGAATTTGATTTTAGCGGGACACCGGCGATGGGCGGTCCTGACGCGTCGGTGCGTGGTGCGGTGGAGACCTCGCCGATGGAATTTATTTCGCAGTTAGATGCAATGAATTCCCAACTCGATACCCGTGGCCGCCAATTGGCTGTGCTCGAATCGTTATTGCTCGATAAACACATGGGTACCGAAAAAGCGATTTCCGGTAAACCGACCGATATTGGCTACATCACCTCGTATTTTGGTTATCGCACAGACCCGATGCATGGCGGAGCGGCGTGGCATAACGGACTCGATTTTGCGGCGGCCGAAGGCACCGAAATTCACGCCACCGCTGCCGGCGTCGTGTCATTTGCCGGTGTCAAAGACGGTTACGGCAATGTAGTCGAGATCAATCACGGTGATGGATTGGTGACGCGTTACGCCCACAATCATTCTCTGCAAGTGCGGTTGGGGGAGCTGGTGCGCAAAGGTCAAGTGATTGCGCGCATGGGTTCTACTGGACGGTCGACTGCGCCGCATGTGCATTACGAAGTGTTGCGTGATGGTCTATTTTTGAATCCCGCCAAGTATCTGGGCGGTTAAAAAGCAACCACGAAAAAAGCGCTTTTCGAAGCGCTTTTTTTTTGTGCGCCCGTAATGGTGAGCGTTGGCGTACTTGAAAACGGCGATCGGGTCGCCAACTGTTTACGGTTTTAAGGGGCGGCGGAAGGCAGTACAATGCGCGACCGCCGCATCGGGCGACGAACGCCTCCAACAAGGTATCCGTAAGCAGGATGCCTGACCCGCCATACTCCCGCGAGTTTTGCGCTTTCAATAACAGGAATTTTTTCCCTATGTTTGCCAACTTTTTAACCCGGATCTTCGGTAGTCGTAACGAACGTTTGCTGAGCAAATTGCGCAAGAATGTCGAACAAATTAATGCGCTTGAAGCCGACTACAGCGCGCTTGACGATGCTGCGCTCAAAGCCAAAACCGTCGAGTTTCGCGCGCGTCATCAACAAGGTGAAACGCTGGATCAATTACTGCCCGAAGCCTTTGCGGCGGTGCGCGAAGCGGCCAAGCGAACCTTGGGTTTTCGTCATTTCGATGTCCAGCTTATCGGCGGCATGGTGCTGCACATGGGCAAAATTTCCGAAATGCGCACCGGTGAAGGCAAAACATTGATGGCCACCTTACCGGCCTATTTAAATGCGATTCCGGCCAAAAGCGTGCACGTCGTTACCGTTAACGATTATTTAGCCAATCGTGACGCCAACTGGATGCGTCCGGTTTATGAAGCATTAGGATTAAGCGTCGGCGTCATTTTGTCGCAACAAGAATCGGGGGCGAAAAAAGCCGCCTATGCCGCCGACATTACTTACGGCACCAACAACGAATTCGGCTTCGATTATTTGCGCGATAACATGGCGTTTAGTGTGCAAGACAAAGCGCAACGCGAATTGTTTTTTGCCATCGTCGATGAAGTCGATTCGATTTTGATCGACGAAGCGCGCACACCGTTAATTATTTCGGGTGCGGTCGAAGGCAGCAATGAGTTATACAAACAGGTGAATCTGCTGATCCCCGGTTTGAAGCGTTCAACCAGTGACGAAGAAGAAACCGCCGACGGCGATTATTTTCTTGACGAAAAACACCGTCAGGCGTCGTTGACCGAACAGGGGCAAGAAAAAATTGAAAACCTGTTGCTCAAACACGGTTTGTTGCAAGAAGGTGATTCGCTGTACAACTCCGCTAACATCACGTTGTTGCATCACGTACACGCGGCACTGCGTGCGCACACCTTGTTCAAACGTGATGTCGATTACATTGTAAAAGATGGGCAGGTGGTGATCGTCGATGAACACACCGGCCGCACCATGCCGGGCCGTCGTTGGTCTGAAGGTTTGCATCAAGCCGTCGAAGCCAAAGAAAATGTGGCGATCCAAAACGAAAATCAAACGCTGGCTTCGACCACTTTCCAGAATTATTTCCGTCTTTATAAAAAACTCGCCGGCATGACTGGCACCGCCGATACCGAAGCGTTTGAGTTTCAATCCATTTACGGATTGGAAACCGTGGTGGTGCCGACCAACCGTCCGATGGTTCGTAAAGATATGTCGGATCTGGTGTATTTAAACAAAAAAGAAAAATACATGGCGGTGCTGGCGGACATCAAAGCGCGACGCGAAAAGGGCCAACCGGTTTTAGTCGGTACGGCGTCGATTGAATCCAGCGAAATTTTGTCGACCTTTATGCAACAGGAAGGCATCGAACATAAAGTATTGAATGCCAAATTCCACGAAATGGAAGCGCAGATCATTGCGCAGGCCGGTCGTCCCGGTGCGATCACGATTGCAACCAATATGGCCGGTCGTGGTACCGATATTGTGCTGGGGGGATCGTTGCAAGCCGATATCGCGGCTTTGGGTGAAAACGCATCAGCGCTGCAAATTGAAGAATGCAAACGGTTGTGGAAAGAACGTCATGAGGCGGTGGTGACCGCTGGCGGTTTGGCCATTATCGGTACCGAACGTCACGAATCTCGCCGCATTGATAATCAGTTGCGTGGTCGTGCTGGTCGTCAGGGGGATCCCGGTTCGTCGCGTTTTTATTTGTCGTTAGAAGACGATTTAATGCGCATTTTTGCTTCCGAGCGCATGGGCGCGATGATGCAGAAATTGGGCTGGCAAGAAGGCGAATCCTTGGAACATCCGTGGGTGAATCGCGCCATCGAAAATGCCCAACGCAAAGTGGAAGCGCGCAATTTTGATATTCGTAAACAGTTATTGGAATATGACGATGTCGCCAACGATCAACGTCGCGTGATTTACGAACAACGCGCCGAGTTGATGGCAGCCGACGATATTTCAGACACCGTTAACGCTATGCGCGACGGTTTGTTCGCGGACATGGTGACGGAATATATTCCGCCGCAAAGTGTGTTTGAACAGTGGAATGTGCCGGCGCTGGAAGAGCGTTTGCGTAAAGATTTTTTACTCGACGTGTCGATCCAGCAATGGCTTAAAGACGATGCCAATTTAAGCGATAACGCTATTCGTGAGCGCGTGGTGGAAGCGGCGCGTGCGGCAGCAAAAACCAAGGAAGACAACATCAGCTCGGCGCTAATGCGTCATATCGAAAAGACCATAATGTTGCAGCACGTCGATCAACATTGGCGTGAACATTTGGCCAACATGGATCATTTGCGTCAAGGCATTCATTTGCGCGGTTATGCGCAAAAAAATCCCAAACAAGAATACAAACGTGAAGCGTTCGAATTGTTTGCCAATATGCTCGAACGCATTAAATACGATGTCGTGAGTTTGTTGGCGCGTGTGCAGATCCGCACCGAATCGGAGGTGGAACGCATAGAACGCGAACAACGCGAACAACGCGAGCGCGAGTTGCAGCAGGCCAAAATGATGCACGCGCCAGCGTCGCCAGCCGCCGAGGTGAGTGAAGCGCAAGGCGAATCCGTCGCGCGTCCTGTCAGTGGCCAAGCGCCGGTTCGCGGTATCCCCAAAGTCGGTCGTAACGATCCTTGCCCGTGTGGCTCGGGTAAAAAATTCAAACAGTGTCACGGTGCGATTGTTTAATTCGCGCGCGGCGTAAAAGTCAGTTTGAGCGTGATAGCTAGGGCGGTCTTTAGGCC
>CAZYUS010000161.1:0-5761 GCA_964650615.1 uncultured Pseudomonadaceae bacterium
CGGGTTTAAGTTATGACCGTTCGCCGTGCGGCACCGGCACCAGCGCCAAGCTGGCGTGTTTGTATGCCGACGGAAAAATAAAACCGAATCAAGTATGGCGACAAGAAAGCATTATCGGCAGCGTGTTCGAAGGTCGTTTACTCGATGTCGGCGGCCGCTTGGTTCCGGATATTTCCGGCACGGCGTATGTCACCGGTGAGGCTAATTTAATCATTGATCCGCGCGATACCTTTACCCACGGCATCGTCGTGCGCTCATGAATTTCGATGTCATCATTGTTGGTGGCGGCATCATCGGTGCCAGCACCGCATATTATTTAACCCATCACGATTTGCGTGTGGCATTAATTGAACCCAGCGTCATTGGCGGTGACACCACCGCCGCGAGCATGGGACATTTAACCATACTCGATGGCAACGCCGACGAGCTGGCGTTATCGCAACGCAGTTTATTGTTGTGGCAACAACTGCGCGCACAATTGCCGCCGCGCGCCGATTATCGTCAATGCGGAACGTTGTGGCTGGCCAGTGACGACGATGAACTACGCGAAGCACGAAATAAAGCCGATCGTTATCACCGTCACGGAATTCGATCCGAACTTATCGACCACCGTCAATTACGCGAACTGGAACCCGCGCTCGCGCCCGATCTGTGCGGCGGTTTGCGCGTGCCGGATGATGCGATCGTGTATCCGCCCGTGGCGGCAAAGTATTTATTCGATCAAGCCATCGAACAGGGCTTAATTTACTTATGCGATCGCGTGATTAAGGTGAGTGAAAACACGGTGACTACCGCGAACCAGCAACACCATCACGCCGACAGTATTGTGGTGTGCGCCGGTAATCGAAGCGCGCCATTATTGCCGTCACTGCGCTTAAAAAAGAAAAAAGGACAACTCGCCATTACCGAACGTGGCGCACCTTTTTTGCGTCATCAAGCCATCGAACTGGGATATATAAAAAAGGCGCACGATCGCCATTGCGACAGCGTCGCGGCGAATGTGCAACCGCGCCCGACACAGCAACTACTGATTGGTTCGTCACGCCAATTTAACGACGATAGCGACGATATTGACTGGTCGTTATTGAGCGCGATGGTGCAGCGTGCCACACGTTTTTTACCTGCGTTGGCGCACACCAATATCATCCGCGTGTGGACCGGATTTCGCCCCACAACACCGGATAATTTGCCTTATATCGGCGCGTTATCCCCCTCGTTATGGGCCAATACCGGCCACGAAGGTTTAGGTGTGGCCACCGCACTGGCGAGTGCCGAATTGTTGATACAGCTCATGCTAAAACAAACTCCGTGTTTAAACGCTGCGGCGTTTTCACCACAACGCAACACCGCGCGCCATGAAGACTAAAAGCGAAACGCTCAACATCCGCATCAACGGTGTGACTTATCAAGTCGCGCCCAACATCAGTGTTGCCGCTGCCATCGCCAATGTGTATCGCAAAACGTGGCGACGCTCGCCCTCGGGCGATGAACGAGCGCCCTTTTGCGGCATGGGTTTGTGTTTTGAATGCCGTGTCAACATTGATGGTGTTATGCAGCGCAGTTGTCAGTTATTAGTACGCGAGGGCATGGAGATCTGTTGTGAACAGTGACGCGTTTGATGTGATCATTATCGGTGGCGGGCCCGCTGGCATAGCGGCAGCAGTGACGTTAACGGATCATGGTAAACGCGTATTGATGGTCGATGACGGCCCCGATGCCGGCGGACAGATCTGGCGCGCGCAAGAACGTCTCGCCAACCAGCGTTTAGCTCGATTCTGGTTAACACAATTAGCACAGCAAAAAATCGTGCGCTGGCACAATCACCGCTTTTTGCGTCGACAACAAAACCGTTATTTTTTTGTCGGCGAAACGACGATGAGATCCGCTACCGCGTCGCAACTTATTTTGGCGACTGGCGCACAAGAAATAATTTTACCGTTCGATGGATGGACCCAAACACATGTCACGGGAGCAGGTGCGCTACAAGCATTGATTAAAAACGGATTGACCGTGCGCGACCAACAAATCGTGATCGCCGGTGGCGGCCCACTGTTACTCGCGTGCGCCGAAACCGTGCTCAATGCCGGTGGCAAGGTGGCAGCCATTGTCGAACAAGCGTCGTGGTGGCAGAGTGCGCGGTTTGCGTTTTCGCTATGGCGTTATCCATCCAAAATAGCGCAACTGATGCGTTTGCTATGGCGGCTGCGTGACGTTCGTTATTGGCGCAATGCGCACGTGATCAGCACCCAGCAAAACGCGGTGTGTGTGCGACACGGCACGCAAAATATCACACTGCAATGTGATGCGCTGGCGGTGGCGTATGGTCTGCAAAGCAATATCGAATTAGCGCGTCATTTTGGTTTAGTGGTACACGATGGTGCGATTGCCGTCGATGATGATTGTCAAACCTCGTGCGCGAATGTTTATGCCATTGGCGAGTGCAACGGCGTGGGCGGCGTTGACAAAGCGCTGATCGAAGGCCAATTAGTGGCCGCCGTATTATGTCGTAATGAAAAACAAATCGCGCGCTGGCGACGTGCGCGTCGTCGCGTGCAACCGTTTATGCGCGCCTTAAAACAATTTTGTGCAGTTGGCTTTGATCCGCAAAGCGCAATTACACAAGACACACCGATCTGCCGCTGCGAAGATGTGACGCATCAAGCGTTGCAAAATTGTCGTAGTGGTCGCGAGGCCAGACTGTATACGCGCGTGGGCATGGGCTGCTGTCAGGGCCGCGTGTGCAGCGCGATCTGCGAGCGACTTTATGGTTGGTCGCCATCAGGACAGCGCGCCACGTTTACCGCCTTACCCGTTCAAATGCTGTTGCCAGAGGAAAAATCATGAGTGCACTTTTTAGCGGCGTTATCCCCGCCATTACCACACCGTTTCGTAGCGATTATTCGGTCGATCACGACGGCATTACGCGCCACGTGCAATGGCTGATTGAAAACGGTTGCAGCGCTATTGTGCCGTGTGGATCATTGGGTGAAGGCGCGACCTTAAGCGTGGACGAAAAAGTCACCATTGTGAAAACGGTAGTGAAAGCCACAACGGCACCGGTGATACCCGGTATTGCGTCGTTATCCACTCAAGAAGCGGTGGCATTTGCCCGCGCCAGTGCCGATGCCGGCGCGCAAGGTTTAATGGTGTTACCGCCTTATGTGTATTGCAGCGATTGGTATGAAATGAAAGCGCATTTAGCCGCCGTCATTACCGCCACCGAGTTACCGTGCATTATTTATAACAATCCGGTGGCGTATCGCACCGATTTCAAACCGGAACAGATTCAAGAATTGGCGACCGAATTTGCCAACGTCAAAGCGGTAAAAGAATCGTCAACCGATGCGCGTCGCGTTGCCGCGATCAATGCGTTGCTTGGCAATAAAATCGCGCTTGGCGTCGGCGTAGACGATTGTTTGATGGAAGGCGTCGCGGTGGGCGCGCAATTTTGGATCGCCGGTTTGGTCAATGCTTTTCCAAAAGAATCGGTGAGATTATTCGAATTAGCGCGCGCCGGAAAGCGCGAAGAAGCATTGGCGATTTATCGCTGGTTCTTGCCTTTGCTGCGCATGGACACCGTGCCGAAATTTGTGCAGCTGATTAAATTAGTGCAACAAGAAATCGGCTGGGGACACGAACGCGTGCGCGCACCGCGTCTTACCTTGAACGGGAGCGAACGCGAACAATGCTTAACTGAATTAACAATCGCGCTGAAAAATCGTCCCGTCATTTAATGCGCTCGTCGTCTCTTGCGTTTTCCGTGTGGCTGTTATGGCCACGCGGTTTTTTTGCTTTAGCGGTTTGGTTTTTTTAGAATCGAATACACTGATGATGTTGTAAGGGCGATTCACGAATCGCCCGTTTGGCAATTAAACGAGTGGGCGAATCGTGAATCGCTCCTACGAGACAAGCATGAATTTCACTTATCGTTCGACTATTGCAGCGCAATCCTGTCTTGATGAAACAACTCGCTTTCACGCTTTTTCACCGCTTGAAAACGCCGCTTTTGGTGAGCCGTTTTTCAGCGCGTCGCTAAATGATGTCGATCGCGCCGCGCAAGCTGCCAACGCGGCGTTCGCTTCTTTTTCAATGACTAGCGGTGCCACACGCGCACAACTGTTGCGCGAAATTGCCAAACAAATCGAATTATCCCTTCCTCTATTTATTCACTACACGGTGCGCGAAACCGGATTGCCGGAGGCGCGCATTCGCGGCGAAAGTGCGCGCACCATCGCACAATTGCAGTTATTCGCCTTTCACCTTTGCGAAGGTTCTTGGCTCAATGCACGCCTTGATCACGGCGATCCATCACGCACGCCACTGCCCAAACCGGATGTGCGGTCGATGGCGTTGGCACTGGGTCCGGTGGCGGTTTTCGGTGCGTCGAATTTTCCGTTAGCGTTTTCGGTCGCGGGTGTTGATACCGTTTCCGCCTTGGCCGCCGGTTGTCCGGTGATTGTCAAAGCGCACCCGGCCCATCCTCATACCTCTGAAATTGCCGCACAGGCGATTCAAACCGCGTTAAAAAATTGCGGCTTAGATGCCGGTATTTTTTCGCATTTACTCGATAACGGTGTCGCGATCGGCAGCGCGTTGGTCAAACATCCGGCGATTAAAGCGGTCGGTTTTACTGGCTCGTTACGCGCTGGTCGTGCGCTGTTTGATTTAGCAAATCAACGTCCTGATCCGATCCCGGTGTACGCCGAAATGGGCAGCACTAATCCGCAATTTTTATTGCCTCATGCCCTGCACGCACGCGCTGAATCGATCGCCGAAGGATTGGCCGCTTCGATGACCAATGGCGTTGGACAATTTTGCACCTGCCCCGGTGTGGTGTTTGCGCTAGCCGGTAATGATTACCAACGATTTAAAAACACCTTAGTGGAAAAATTGCAAACGCAAACCGCCGCCGCGATGTTAACGCCGACGATTGCGGATCATTTTTCACAGGGGTTTTCGCGCCAACGCAAAGACGCGAACGTGTTAATTAACAGCACGCAGCAAAACTGTTTCGTCACGCCCGGCGTGGTGGAATGTTCATTCGATGTCTATCGCGCGGCAGATGCCTTGCGTGACGAAGTGTTCGGCCCCAGCACGGTGTTGGTGAAATTAGAAAAACCCGAGCAAATGCTGGTCGTCGCCGAACAATTAGGCGGGCAGTTAGCGGCGAGTTTGCACAGCGACGATAACGATAGCGAGTTAAGCGCGCAGTTAGTCAATGTATTGCAGCACAAATGCGGTCGGGTGCAATTTAATGGTTTTCCCACCGGCGTCGAAGTCTGTCACGCCATGGTTCACGGCGGACCGTATCCGGCGTGCACATTTGCCGCCGTCACCTCCGTTGGCACCTCGGCCATCGATCGCTTCGTGCGTCGCGTCGCGTTTCAAAACACACCCGATGCGTTATTACCCGATGCCTTAAAAGAAAATAATCCGCTGGCCATTTGGCGCGTGGTGGACGGGCAGTTGAAAAAATAGCGGCACTCGTTTTGGGGCGAACAGCGTTTCGTTATCGCCCCCAGTTGGTAATCGAGCGCAAAATCCTTCACCACAAATTCGAATTCCATTACATTGCACGGGCCGACGCTGCGCGTAAATTGATTGGCTTTTGTATCCGATTGTACGGCCGTGCCGTTACGCTTGAGCCACTGCGCGATAGCATCACGAAAAGAACGTTTAATTCGTTGGTTAAGGGGTATTCGATGTCGTTAAAAAAATGCGCGCAGCTTGTGGCGGTGTGCGTCGTTAGTGCGCTGTCGCT
>CAZYUS010000162.1:0-5753 GCA_964650615.1 uncultured Pseudomonadaceae bacterium
CCAAAGTTGAACTAAGCTTCTTTACTGGAAATGCCTCACAGGAGAGTCAGATCTACCATGAAAAATATTCACCTCCGTCGCACGACGTCGATCGCCAGCTTGATGTTGGGATTGGCATTGCCTGCAGGTATGGCCTACGCCGATGTTACCTACAGCGGTTTTATTTCAGCCTACGCCGGTAAAGCACTCGAAGTAACCGACAATCCCAATGCGGTTCCCTGTCAATGCTTTATCGCTGATTATCCATTTGTCGGTTTTTACGAAGACGAATGGACGTTTAGTCCCGACACTAATTTAGGCCTTCAATTTCGCTGGCAAATGAGTGACGACATGAGCGCAACGGTGCAAATCGTGTCGCACGGCTCCACCGATTACGAAGCCAATGTTGAGTGGGCCTACGTCACCTATACCTTATCCGATACGTGGAGTTTGCAAGCTGGCCGCAAACGTCTGCCATTATTTTATTACTCCGATTTTTTTGACGTTGGCTATGCCATGCCGTGGGTACGCGCACCAGGCGATGGCTACAGCTGGCAGATCGTGGGTTATGACGGTTTCAATATGCAATACAACAGCAGCTGGGGGAATTGGGGAGCGACCGCTAATTTCTGGGTAGGTCGCGACAGTGATCCGGAAAACAAAGAATTGTCGATCATTTATTACGGTGGTCCGGATTCGCCTTTACGCGTCGATGAAACATGGAAAAATATGTTTGGCGGTTATCTCGATTTATCGCGCGACTGGTTAGGGCTGCGTTTCGTCTATATGCAAAATGAAGTCGATCGCTTGATTTATGATGAAACGCCCGCCCGCGTTCGATTGGCCGACGAAAAACAAAAGTTTTATGGCATTTCGGCGAATGTTGATTTTTCCAATTTTGTCTTACGTTCCGAATACAATGTTTTCAACCGCCCCGGTGAGGAAAACAAATACTACGCCAAGTTATTCGGCGTCGGTTATCGCTTCGGAAATGTGTTGCCGATGTTTACAGTGTCCGATTTCAAGGAAGAAGCAACGTGGGAGGATGAAGAAATACACCACACCAAAACGTTTAGTATTCGTTGGGATTTTGCCCCATCGGTTGCCTTCAAAATGCAATACGACGTTTTCACTGACGAATCGACTTATTTCTACTACGGTAGCGACGACGTATCCGATTTCGCAGGTGATTCACGCGCCATTGCGATCGGCGTCGATGCGGTATTCTAAGGGAGAACCGTCAATGAAACTTTCGATTATTCTTTCTGCTGTTATCGCCTTACTGAGTGTTGGTGCACAGGCCGAAACCGCCGTAATCGTTAACCCGGCTAACGGAGCTAGCGTTACTCCCGATGATGTCCAACGTTTGTTTCTGGGTAAAATTAAAAACTTTCCCGGTGGTGGTGACGCGGTGGCGTTTAACTTGAAAGAAGGCAACGCAACACGCGAAGCATTTAATCAATCGGTTTTGAGTAAAAACGAAAGCCAATTAAAAGCGTATTGGTCGCAACTCGTTTTTACCGGCAAAGGCACGCCGCCTAAAGAAGCCGCCGATGATGATGAAATGAAGAAATGGGTCGCAGGCAACCCCAACGCGATTGGTTATATCGACGCAGGAAAAGTGGATGGCTCGGTGAAAGTGTTATTCAAACAATAGTCCCTCACAGCTTATGCAGGAGCGCCTTTAGGCGCGAACCGTTTAACGATCGCGACGAACAGCGCTTCTGCATTAGATCCAATTATGCGTTTCCTTTTTTACCAACTCCGCCAGTAGCGCAATATGATCAGGCTGGTCGTTCAAAGCGGGAATATAGCGCAACGATTGACCACCTTGATGCACAAACTGCTCTGCACTTCGAACTTGAATTTCTTCTAAGGTTTCTAAACAGTCAGCGGCGAATCCAGGACAGATCACGTCAACGGATTTCACGCCCTGTTGCGCCAGCTTTGCCAATGTTTCATCGGCATAGGGTTGCAACCATGGTTCGCGGCCAAAACGCGATTGATACATCATTTCCCAGTCCGCATCGTTCAAATCAAGTGCATTGGCAAGTGAATGCGCCGTGATCTCGCAGTGACGCGAATACGGATCGCCTTCATCAACATAACGTTGTGGCAATCCATGAAAAGCGATCAGCAATTTTTCGCTGCGTCCGTGCTGCTGCCAATGCGCTTTGACGTGGTTGGCGAGTGCCGAAATATACCCAGGGTGATCAAAATAGTGCTGCACAAAACGTAACGGCGGCACTTGACGACAACGCGAAAAGGCTCGCGTAACGCGATCAAACACGCTGCCAGAAGTGGAACAGGAATACTGCGGATACAGCGGTAATACCAACACCCGCTCTACGCCACGACGGCGTAATTGCCCTAACGCGTCACGTAAGGACGGATTGCCATAGGTCATGCCGAGTACGACTGGAATCGGCGCGTGTGCTTCGCGCTGTAACTGCGCTTGTAATGCTTCGGCTTGCTTTAATCCGATTTCACGTAAAGGTGCGTCGTTACGCCAAATGGATTGATACAGTTTGGCCACTTTACGGGGCCTGAGTTGCAGAACGATGCCATGCAAGATCGGCCACCACAGCCAGCGACGTAAATCGACGACACGGTGATCAGACAAAAATTCGCTTAAATAGCGTTTTACAGCGGCTGGCGTCGGTGCGTCGGGAGAGCCTAAATTAACCAGTAAAACGCCAAAAGGCGCGGTGGGTGCCGCGCCTTTTTGACAGGGTTTGAGAGCGTTGTTCATGGTGGTTAATCGCTTATTAAGGGTGACCACCTCATCACGCTTAATTTGACTCTAATGCCTGAATGATGTGGTCACGAATTTGTTCAACGGAGCCAACGCCTTCAACACGGATATACGCGGGAGCTTTGGCTTCAACACTTTCAGACCATGTACGATAATAATCGACCAGTGGTTTGGTTTGCGTGTGATAAACCTCAAGGCGTTTGCGCACGGTTTCTTCTTTATCGTCATCACGCTGAATTAACTCGTCACCGCTTAAATCATCTTTACCGGCGACTTTCGGCGGGTTGTACTCGACGTGATAAACGCGACCACTAGCGGCATGAACGCGACGACCCGATAAACGTTTTACGATCTCTTCGTCGTCAACGACAAACTCGATCACGTGATCGACATCAATGCCACTGGCCCGCATCGCATCGGCTTGCGGGATCGTGCGCGGAAAACCGTCCAACAAATAACCGTTTTGGCAGTCGGCTTGTTGAACACGTTCTTGCACCAAATTGATGATCAGTTGATCCGGCACTAACTGCCCAGCGTCCATGATCGCTTTGGCTTTTTGACCCAATTCAGTGCCGACTTTGACTGCCGCGCGCAGCATATCGCCAGTGGAAATTTGCGGAATGTGATAATGCTCTTTGATGTACTGCGCCTGTGTTCCTTTTCCGGCACCAGGGGCGCCTAATAAAACAATACGCATTCCTTCACTCCCGCGCTTTTGCGCTGCTGCGTGTCAAGCGCGCCGAACGCTCAACCGATCTGGATTTTCGAATTGCGGGGCCTGCCCCGCAGGGCGCTTAAAATAACGATTAGCCCTCGTTTGGGCAAGAAAATTAAAGGGTTACGACTTAGTTGGCGTTATTTTCGCCACTCGCGGCGTCACTTCCGGCCATCAATTTGGCCATGCGGTTGAGTTCTTCGGCACCGCTTTGAACAGTCTGATAAATCTCATTCAAATCGCCTTCGCTTAATCCTAAGGCTTGCAACGCGGTGGCTTGCAGCGCGGTTTCGACGTCATCCCCCATGCCATCACGAGCCAATAACGCATTAGCAGTTTGAACGATGTAGACGTAATGCAGGCCGACGCCGTCATAGTCGGCATTGTGGTGGTGTTCAGTGACCGCAATGACTTCTTCTGGCATTTTCCAATGGCGCATCAACCAAGCCCCCAGATAGTTATGGCTTAAATTGGCGACGGCACCACCACCGCTTCGACCAAACAACTGACGCTCGATTTTGACAATGCCAAGATCAGGGTTAGCTAAACAGGATTTATTTAGTAAAAAATACTCCGACTGGAAAATTTGGCCTAATAACAAAACACCGAAATTGTGCAAGAGACCGCACAGATACGCCGTACCCGGCTTAATACCCAGCGCGCGGTTACAGCGTCGGGTGATGGCTTGCACGAGCGCGGCGTTATGCACCGCATGAACCCAAAATTGCTCCAGTCCTAATGGGCCATCAGCCGCTAATTTAAACACTTTACCCGCCGCAATACCCAGCGCCAGATTTGACACAATATCGAACCCCAGTACTCGCGTGATCGCGGTCTGGATTGAATCGACATTGCCGCGATAGCCAAAAAAACTGGAACGCGCATAACGAATAACTTGGGCCGCAATACTGGGATCCATTTCGACCAATTCAGCCAGATCTTTTGCGGTGGCATCGGCGTCGGCGACTAATTGCAATATTTGTGACGCCACCGCCGGAAACGCAGGCAAACGGTACACCTGCTCCAGTTTGCGCTGCACATCGGCGGCACTCGGTAAATCAACCGGTTGCGGTAACAAATGGATATTGGACTGTTCATCGCGCACCACCTTGCTGCTAATCGGGGCGCGCTGCGCACGCGAATTCAATAACGCGAAATCATCGGCAGATAAGGAAATCAGTACACTGTGAGAACCCACTTCGAAATAAATTTCTTTGCCGTTAAATAATGCCTCGTCGACAACACTGTGAAGACCATACACATCAGCGACCGGCGGACAGGTTCCTTCTTCACAATCATGAAATCGCGATTGATACTCAGCCGCCGACAATAATTGAAAGTGGCGTTGATAAAGCGCGTTGACGTTATCGAGGTTAAGCACCGCATTAAGTGGCACCACAGCCATCAACCAGAAATTTTCATCGGCGAGCACAATGGCGCGCGCGAATTGCTGCGGCGCAACGTTCAACGCAGCAGCGGCTTGTTCCAAAGTTTGCGTGCGCGCGTGAACGTGCTCGCGATACGACATGCCATTGCTGGATAAAAAACGGATGACGCTACTTGCCAAACCCATTTGTGCGACCTCGTTAGCCCACTCAATGATAGTTCACAATCGACGCTTTCTCGCTCGCTGATCCACACACCGATACAGCACGTCGGCCCCCGCCGGCTTCGCCAGAAAATCATCCATACCCGCCGCTAGGCAGGCCGCCTTATCGCTGCCCATGGCATTGGCCGATAACGCCACGATAGGCGTCTTCACACCGGCGGCGCGCAAACGTCGCGTGCATTCAAACCCGTCCATTTCCGGCATCTGACAATCCATCAGGATCAAATCGAAATCATGTACTTGGCACATGGCTAAAGCGATTTCACCGGAGGCCGCCGCATGCACCGTGCATTGCCGCTTTTCAAGTAAGGTCTGCACCACCTTACGATTCACCGCATTATCATCCACCACCAAAACATCGGCCGATAAACGTAGTGGCGTCGAATTGTCTGTCGTCACGCACGGCTCGACAGCAAGTACCGCCACCGCCAACCTTAAAAATTCATCGACGGAGGCGTCGGCGGGCAAGTGTTGGGTCGATACCGGCGTACCACCCCGTAGTTGAAAATCACCATTGTTCTGCCCAACCAGAATATCGACCGCACCCGCGAGTGCTTGAGGAGCGTTGACCTCGACGATGGCACCGTGCGCGATCGCGTGCAAGCGCCACAAGGCCTATTGTTGTAGCGGATAAAACGCAAACGCCACGTGCGTATTGCACAATTGCGGTGCCGTTAACGGCGCCGTTTTTACCG
>CAZYUS010000163.1:0-5747 GCA_964650615.1 uncultured Pseudomonadaceae bacterium
TCCCGCCTTGTTTGGTGTGGCGACGGTCGAAGCGCGTTATCAGTACCACATCGGGCCAACTGCGCACGGCCGCGTAAAAAGCCTTCTGGTTCAGGTCGGTGACGAGGTGAGCGTCGGTCAGTTGGTGGCCGAAATGGACCCCGTCGATCTCGATGACCGCCTGCAGGCGCAACACGCGCAGCTCAAGCGCGCCGCATCGGCGCTCAACGAAGTGCAAGCCCGAGATGAGTTCGCCCGCGCCCAAGCGCAGCGTTACGAACAGTTGGCCGCCGCGCGTTTGGTCAGTCACGAAGTCGCCTCGGCGCGGCAACAAGACAAGCTGGTGACGGCTGCGCAACTGGCCAGTGCGCGCGAAGAACTGGTGCGAGTGCGCGCCGAACTCAACGCCTTGCAAGCGCAACGACGCAACTTGCGACTGGTGGCACCGGTCGCCGGTGTGGTGTCGGCACGAATCGCGGAAGCCGGAAACACGGTAGTAGCGGGGCAGTCGGTGATCGATGTGATTGATCCGGCCAGCGTGTGGCTCGCCGCCCGTTTTGATCAGCGCAGTAGCCAAGGTCTGCAAGTGGGGCTCGCTGCCCAGATCGTGCTGCGTTCTGCGCCATTGCCGGTGGCGGGCCGCGTCAGCCGTTTAGAGCCGCTGGCCGATGCCATTACCGAAGAGCGCATGGCCAAAATTGACTTTGAGAAGCGACCCGCTGCCTTACCGCCGATCGGTGAGCTGGCCGAAGTGACGCTCGCGTTAGCGCCTGTCGAGGCGGCGCTGGCCCTGCCTAACAGCGCCCTCGTTCGCCAGCACAATCGCTTGGGCGTGTGGTTAGTTGACGGCGAAAAGGTCCGCTTTGCGCCGGTGTCGGTGGCCGCCAGTGACTTGGACGGATGGGTGCAGATAAGCGCCGGTCTTGAAGCGGGCCAGCAAGTGGTTACTCACAGTGAAAAAAGCTTGAGCGAAGGCAAACGGGTGCGCGTGGTACCGTTCGTGGTCGCGCCCGTGGCGGGCGGTGCATCGTGATCAATCTGGCGGGGCGCGACATCGTACACAGCTGGGGAAAATTCATTTTTACCGGCGTAGGTCTCGGCTTGCTGATCGGCGTCACGTTGATCATGGCGGGCGTTTATCGCGGTATGGTCGATGACGCACAAGCGCTGCTCGACAACAGCGGAGCCGATCTGTGGGTGGTGCAACAAGACACCCTAGGTCCCTATGCCGAGCCGTCGTCCATCAGTGACGATCGCTATCGCAGCCTGCAAACCCTGCACGGCGTGGCCGACGCCGCCAACATCACTTATCTGACCATGCAGATCGCGGCCGCCGAGCGCGATATCCGCGTGATGGTGGTCGGCATTGCGCCAAGCGCCAGTGGTGGCACGTTGGGCTGGCCGCCCTCGCTCGCGGCCGGTCGCCATATCACCCGCAGCCATTACGAAGCGGTGGCGGATGTCGCGTCGGGATTGCAGCTAGGCGAGTCGATCCAGATCCGACGTCACCGTTACACCGTAGTCGGATTAACCCGCCGCATGGTGTCGTCAAGTGGCGACCCGATGGTGTTTATTCCGCTAAAAGACGCGCAACAAGCGCAGTTTCTCAAAGACAACGATGCCCTGTGGCGCAGCCGTCACCGAACCGCTGCCAACACCGCTTTCAATCGTCCCGGCGTACCGGGATTGCTCGACGCCGTGATCACCAGTCAAACCACCAACAGCACCGTTAACGCGGTGTTGGTGGCGCTCAACCACGACGCGTCGGCGGATGAGGTGGCGCAACAAATTGCTCGCTGGCAACGCTTAACGGCCTACACGCGCGTGCAAATGGAAGCGATTTTAGTGGGCAAATTAATCGCCACGTCGGCCAAACAAATCGCCATGTTTCTGGTTATTCTCGCGGTCGTGAGCGCTGCCATTGTGGCGTTTATTATTTACACCTTAACCATGGAAAAATTACGCGAAATTGCGGTGCTGAAATTGATTGGCACGCGCAATCGCACGATCGCCGCGATGATCGTGCAACAAGCGTTAGGATTGGGCGCGATCGGCTTCGCGGTCGGCAAAATTTGCGCAACCTATGCGGCACCGTTATTTCCCAAATACGTATTGTTACTGCCCAACGATTCGTTGTTTGGATTCGTCGCTGTGATGCTGATGTGTGTGCTCGCCAGTACGGTTGCGATCCGCATTGCATTGGCCGTTGATCCGGCGCAAGCCATCGGAGGTTAAGATGTCTTCTCGCGGCATTGACATTAGCGGATTGCACAAACGTTTCGGTCACGGCGATACCGCCGTCGATGCGTTAAAAAATATCAATTTAACGGTCGCCGCCGGCGAAGTAGTGGGTTTGGTGGGGCCGTCAGGCTCGGGCAAAAGCACACTGTTGAAATGTTTGGGCGCGGTCATCGAACCGAGCGGCGGACGCATGACCATCGGTTCTGAGGTGATTTACGATCACGGTTGGAAAGTAAAAGATCTGCGCGCGCTGCGCCGCGATCGCATCGGTTTTGTGTTTCAAGCACCGTATTTAATTCCGTTTTTAAATGTGCTGGATAATGTGGCCTTGATCCCGATGTTGGCTGGTGTGAGCAACGCCGAATCACGTCGTCGCGCACAAGCCTTATTAAAAAAATTGGATGTGTCCCATCGTGCGCACGCGATGCCCACACAACTGTCGGGTGGTGAACAACAACGCGTCGCCATCGCACGCGGATTAATCAGTCGGCCGCCGGTTATTTTGGCCGATGAACCCACGGCACCGCTCGACAGTGAACGCGCGTTGGCCGTTGTCGGATTATTAAATGAAATGGCGCAAGAAGTGGAAACGGCAATCATCGTGGTAACGCACGATGAAAAAATTATTCCCAGTTTCAAACGCATTTATCAGATCCGTGATGGCGTCACGCATGAAACACAAGGTGAAGGGCGACGTCTGTAAATTGCCATAATCGTTTTTGTTAAACGATGCACTGCCGGGGCGTTGAAAAACCGGCAGTGCAATCGCGCTAAATCGTTAAAAAAATCGCGTAACGTCTATTCAATTATCGCCACTGTCGTGATCGCAAACGGGCCACCGGCGTTGGCTATTTCACCGGTTTTTTGTAGCGCGCCATTGGTGATGTCGATGCCATAGGTGTACACCTTGTCCCAACTCCAATCCGGCACTAGCACAAAGGAACCGTTGCTATCGACCGCCAGTGATTGCAAGCGCGCACTGGCGATCGCATCGCTTGTGCCTAACGCGGTAAAGCTGCCGTTGCGCGGTGTAAATTGAAAAATCGAAACATTGGTGCCGTAAAAATTGCTGGCGAAAAATAGTTTGCCCGAAGGGTGAAAAGCGAGTGCCGTCGGATCGTTGCCGGTGATGTCGGACAAACCGCCGGACAACGCGCCGTTGCTGCTGGTGATGCCCCATTTGTAGACGCGATCCGCGCCTTCGCTAGCGGCAAAAAGATGCACGCCTTGCGGTGTCACCGCCATCGCCGATTGCAAGTTCTGCGTCGCGTAATGGGCGCCGTTACCCAGCGCGCCATTCACCGGATCAATCGCATATTTGCTGATCGAGCTGGCGTTATAACCGGCGCTGTAAAGATATTTTCCGGCCGGACTGAGACTCAACACTTTGTTATTCAATGCACCGGCAAAAGGTGATCCCGGAATCGCGGTTAATGCACCGGTGGTTTGATTGATTGAAAACGCCGAAATGTTGCTGGACAAATAATTGGCGACGTAAACAAAACGCGCGGATGAATCGACCACAACGTGTTCGGGTTGTGTTCCTACCGCATACGGTGAACCGCTGATTTCGGTAAGCGCACCGGTGCTGCCATTCAAGCTAAAAACCGACAATGAATGGCTGGCGGAATTGGCCACAAAAACGAAACGTCCGCGTGGGTCGGCAGCGACCGCGTGCGGCGTTGAACCGGTGCTAAATGGCGAACCGGTCACTGCTGTTAACGCGCCACTACTGCTCACCGAAAAACTCGCTACTTCGTTGTGACTGTAATTGGCCGTCAACGCCCATTTGGTGTGCTGCACCACGGCGTTACGGCCACTGGCCATCGACACGCCCTGTACGCCATCGCGACCTTCGATATCGCCTTGAAAATCCGGCACACCGCTGTTTAGTTGATAGGTCGAGATCACATCGCTGCCGCTATTGGCTACATACAAAAACTGACCACTGGCATCGACATCGACATGAGTCGGGTAGTTAAAACCGGCGATAAAGGCAAAACCATTGGTGCTCAACACACCGGTGCTGTCATTGATGGTCCACGCATTGATCGAACCGTCATCGTAATTTGCGGCGTACAAATATTGGCCATAAGGATCGATGGCTAAATGGCGTGTACCGGCGCGCGCGCTGACATTTTGCTGGCCGTCGATGCTGCTGTTGGCGTCTTGCAAGATCAGACTGCCGTCGCTTGCCACGGCAAAAATGCTGACCGTACCGGAATTAAAATTAGCGGCGTACAACCATTTGCCATTGGGCGTGATCGCCAGATGATGACCACCCGCGCCGCCAGTGGCGACGTTGCTTTGCGCGCCGGTGCTGCTGCCGTCGCTGTCGATGGTGGTTAGCGCGCCGGTACTTTCGATGCGATAAGCGTGAACGAGGCCATCCCAGTTAATCGCGTAGGCATAGACATCGCCGGGGGCGACGACAACGGCCATCGGCTGGCTAATCATTTCGCTTTCAATTTCGCTCAACGCTCCGGTGTCTGGGTTAACCGCTAGCGCCAGAATTTGGTTCGGGGCATTGAGCGGCACGAAAATAAACTTGCCGCTGGCAGACATCGCGAGTGTGCGGGTTTGACAGGTGATGCCGCAGCTATGGGCAAGGTTTTCTGCCAGTTGCAGACGACCATCGGTGCCGGCTTTGAAATGGCTGATCGGATTGCTGGCGCTGCTGTAATGGGCGACGTAAACGTGTTTGCCGTCCGGACTCACCACGCTGTCGTGCGGTTTGCTACCGGTTAAGGCATAGCCGGTATGACGCAGTTGTCCGCTGGCTGCATCCACCACAAAACTGGAAATGGTGTCGTCGTTGAAGTTCACCCCATAAGCAAATCGAGGAGTAGGCGGAGTCACCGAAAGGGTAGCGGGGTTACTGTTGACCGAGCCTTCACTGTTGCTGGCCTGCAAACGATATTGTTTGCCGTGATCGCCTAACGTCGTTGCGGTAATCGCCAGCGTGCCGCTGGTTTTGCCGCTTAAATTTTCCCAGTTGCTACCGTCCGAACTGCTTTGCCATTGCAACGCCGGTTGCGGCGAGCCACTGGCCGCCGCCACAAATTGCGCGGCATCACCGGCAAAGGCGGTGAAGTTGAGAGGTTGGACGGTGATTGCCGGAGCGGCCACGGCGGCCGTCACGAACAGCGTTCCCGGATCACTGGTCGCGGTACCGGCGCTGTTGCTCACCACCGCCTGCACTTGCATACCGTTGTCGGCCACTAGCGGCATAAAGCTATACGTCGCCGACGTCGCCCCAGCGACATCGCTCCATGTACCGCCGTCGGGCTTTCGTTGCCACTGCACGGTCGGCGTTGGCGTGCCGGTGAAGGCCACCGTAAAGCTGGCACTTTGTCCTTCGGTGACGGAAACATTGCCCGGTTGGCCGCTGATGGTCGGGGCGACGGCGGCCGCACCCGTCACCGTCAAGGTGGCCGCCGCGCTGGTCGCCGTACCGGCGCGGTTGCTGGCCGTGGCGCGCATTTGCAGGCCGTTGTCTTCCAGTTCGGCGGTGCCGCTTAAGGTGG
>CAZYUS010000164.1:0-2773 GCA_964650615.1 uncultured Pseudomonadaceae bacterium
GCCATTTTTGAATTCTGCTTTATAGGATTCATTGGCGTCAGTACCACTTTGGTCAGCACCGGTTAATGCAAACGAATAGCTGCCTGATTTCAAATGAGTGAGCATTTCATTGATTGCACGATAGGTTTCAGGCAATCGCCCCATTAATTCATTGCCATTCAGGCCATTTACCAGATAACTTTTCCAATAGTTATCTGCAAGATAGCGAACGTGAAACAATGAAAGTAATTCTTCGCCCAGATCGTTCACCCCCCCATCCAGCTGCAGATACAGCACCGGCACACCTGCATCCATCAACGTTTTAATGCTGTTACGAATTTGAACCGGATCAGTTCCATCGGCATAGTGCTGAGAAAGAATAACGAGATCAGCACCGTCGCTGCTTATCTTGCTTAGATTGGAGGCGTCGTAAACGTCAGCGGCATTGAAACTGACGTTGCTGCCAAACTTTTTCGTGAGCCACTCGCGCGTAGTGGACTCGTCTTTAAACCAATAGCTGTCATCCATTTGCGCAATCGCTATTTTTAATGGTCCGGTCGACGGTTTACCACTGAGCCACTCGATTGCATTAATCATAAAGCGATCCATTTGATCGTTTACGGTTGACGCGTTATTTAACCCATTAGTGCGAAACGGGTTATTGCCCATAACTAGGTAACGGCTTTGGGATTTAGTTTCACCGACGACCGCAATACCCATGGGCGTTATTTTCTCGCCGTTTTCGTTTTCGTTGGTGACCATCACTTCGGCGTTAACACCGAATGTCGCGCCCAACAAAGCGGTGTCGTGCTGAGGGTTCCAGCTAATCGTCGTTAAACTACTGCCATCCGATTTTGCCGAACCATCGTCATTGAGGTTATAAAGCCTAGTAATAACCGAATCGAACGATTTACGTTGATAGTCCAACGTGTTGATCGCCGCCGTTAAAAAATCGTCCGTTGACGCGCCCGTGAGTGCATTGCCGGTTTCGACGGCGGTCGCCACTGCGCCGGTTATCGTCGGCGGCAAGTCACTTAACGTCGCGGCCTTTACAACAACGCTAGCGACGGCACTGCGCGTGCAGGAGTTGCCATGACATAAGCGGATCTCAAAACTGTATGAGCCTGCGCTGGTTGCCACGTAAGTTGCGCTGCCACTTTGAGCGCCGGTTCCTCGAATCAGCGCGACAGTGTTGACCTTGCTGCCGTTCACCCAAAGCTCCCAGCTATCGCCATTCTGACCACTGGTCATCGTCCAGCTTAGGGAAATCGAGACCTGGCCGCTTTGTAACGTCACTTCGACTGGCAAACTAGCCAAAACCGGCATTCCGGGTGCCACTACCACACTGCCGCCGCCGTCCGGCTTGTCCACCGACCCCGACGAGCCGCCGCCGCCGCAGGCGGCCAAAATGCTCAAGGCCAAGATAGAAAGCGTTAGGTGTTTGACGATTTGGACACGCATATGAAGCTCCTTGGGGAATACGATAAACAGAAAAATCGAGGGCGCGCATCCTATACAGAACCCACAACGCGAAGTAGGACTTTTCAGCTAAGGTGGTGGACAAACGAGCTCTTGCGGCAAAAAAGGCTTATCCAGTTTTTTATCGCAACGGCCACCCCGTTACAGCATCGTTAAATTTCGATTCATGGCGAGCAACATGTCAGCACCGGCGCTAACACGCGCGGCAACGTCAACCCAACATAACGTGAATCGTCAGAATCACGGAAACCGCGCCATTTTGCGTATTCCAAAGTCTCAAATGTTTTGCCTAAATCACGCGGCTTACTGATATCGGTGTAGCTGTCGAGGTTCAATGATTTGTATTCGACAGTTCACTGTGTTTGTGGGTAATGTTAAAAATCAATTCGCTTTTTGGCGTTTTTTTTCCGCTGCAGTTCTTTCCACCCAGTACCGCCTTCATGGGTCGAAATCAGGTGAATTGCGAAAATCTTTCACCAACTCTTTTTTGTTGCTGCTCCAGTGCTTACATTTTTTTAATCAGCACGCGCACCACTGCCAAACAATTGTTCTTCATATTGCGTCCTTTCTTCTGAAATTGTCATTACGCGCTCCGCCATGGCGTTAAACAAACACTCGGTGTTGGCACCACACTTGTCACGTTGTTTAATCCACGCCTTTTGCTCAGTAACAAGCCGTTTTTTTTCAGCACCGCTGCCATCGGCGATTTGGTAGTACTCTTTCGCGTAGTGGTAAAGCTCGCTGATACTGGCATCGTAGGAGGCTAACTCCACCGAGGAACACAAGGTTTTTTCGACTAGAGTCATCGCCTTAGCACAATCGAAGGATGCTTTGGGTTTAGCGTCGAGAGCGAGGCGAGAAAGGATTAGCCAGTTACCCCCTTGCCAATGCAAAAGCAGTTTGTCGGTTAAGCCATCGCTATTGAGCTTCATCAGCCATCGACGCATCCCCCAATCACTATCATCGACAAATTGGGAGGTGGGGCCAACCGCCTCCGGATAGTAATTTTCGTCGCAGGTCAGCACATTCAACTCAATGACGGTATTGCCCGGTAAGGTTAATTTATAGTCATGCACAGTGGGCACCGAGCCATATTCAAGCCTCGGCGTGCCCATATTTTCCAACAGCATCTGAATCGCCATCTTTTTGGTGATCACTTTGGGCAAGCGACAATAACGCTCTCGTGGCCATGCAATATTTGCAAACAATCGTCGCTCATCGATATCAAAAACGCGACCGATAACGTCGCTGAAATTCGGTTTGTAGGACCATTCCGGATCATGATATTTGTCTTTGGGATCGGAACGAACCTCGA
>CAZYUS010000164.1:2873-5746 GCA_964650615.1 uncultured Pseudomonadaceae bacterium
ATTGCCGCCGCCCGTACCATCACTGCGTTTCTGATGGACATAAGTCCATTTGATTTTGCCATAGTTAAACGAGATTTTCTCGGTTGGAAAACAGCCACCCGAGCCACCGGCCTTCACTTTTGACACAATCACTTGTTCCAATTTAATTTCCATATATTTTTGCTTATCACCACCTGAGCGACATAACTCGATGATGACTTCCTTCATGTGTTTGCCAGTGCAGCAGGCTTCATGCAACTTAGGATTTGGCGTATTCTCGTTCTTTGGCGATTTACTCAAGGAGATTGGCGTTTAATTTGTGCTTTCTTTCGCTGTGTTTCTTCCCAACCAGTGCCGCCATCGTGATACTCAAAGAAATGCCGACGGCTGGTAATTTGATCCACTCGTTCGGCCATGCGCTCCATCAAACAGGTTTCGTCTGCTTTGCACGAATTGCGTTTTTTTAGCCACTCTTTTTGCGTTTGCTTTAATTTGAGCGCTTCTGCTTTTCCGGTGTCAACGAGGTTGTAATACTCCATGGCAAAGCGGTACACCTCCGCCACACTCGCATCGTAAGCGGCTAACTCAACGGATCGGCATATTGTTTTTTCGGCGTCATTGCTCGCTTTAGCACAATCAAATGACGCTTTCGGTTTTGTCTCAGGTGTGACACGCGCCAAAATGGCCACTTCGTTGTATTCCAGTCGAAATGCTAGTCGTCCATTTGGTAAAGGCATTAACCACGCATCGCTCAACCATGAACGCAACCATTCGTCATCACCGTTGAGATGCTCATCTGACAATCGATATTCAGCTAGCTCCGTGATTAGCCGATCACCACACCATATTCGGTACACAGTGACCATGGCGTCGTCTACAATTGGCAGCCCCATTTCGTTAGGCAAAACAAGCCCACCTTCTAATCGGCCAATAATAGTTTCTTCGAGAAAATCAACAATGCCAACACGTCGCTCTTCCAGTTTTGGTGATTGACAATTACGCCAATCGGGCCGAAGCGCATTGTTATTCCACAGCTTGTCACGCTTAAATTCAACTATTCGACCGAGAAGATGACCGTAATTTGGTTTGTACACCAATTCTGGATCGTGATACTTATCCAATGGATCGTCCTTAACATCAACCACCTGCCACACCCCATACCACTGCTCGGGTATGGGTTTGGCATTCTTCGGCGGTCGGGTTATTTGCTCTGCACTTTCACTTGGCGAAGGTAACAATAATAAACCCAAAATAAGCGATACACTTTTCCATAACAGTAGCTTTTGCATAACACTCTCTCATCCCACCAACCAAGGCGGCAATTTGCCGTAATCGTGCGACATATACAATGTCATTTCTTTTTTCCGCCGAACCGTCAAACCGGACATTACTTTACCATCCGATGTATTGCGACGCTTCCAATCGGCCATCGCGGTGGCCAGATTGCCACTATCAATGTGCTTGGTTAACCGATATATTGACCATCCCGGATTATAAGTAAGGCTCACCAAAGCATCGAATTCCTCTTGCAACAACGCAACGTGTACATTTCGTCTTACGATTGTTTCATAGTAGGGTATCAATCGCTTTAATAAGGTTTGCTCCATTTTGATTGACAGCTGAACCAGCGATGCGTTATCCGCCACAAACTTCTGAGCATTTGCACCGGTTAATCCCGCTGCTTTGGATATTTTTCCAGCCACTGGCGGCGAAATACCAATTGCAGTCATATCCGATATAATTTGTGCCGCGCTGCGTGTTTTCATGTCGTAGCCGGGGCCTAATGTCACTCCGCTCGCTCCTTCAGGCCAGTGCAATTTATCGCTTTTCCCCCGTAATGCCTCTTTATCATAGATAAACGCTTTGCCTTTAACACTCGTTTTCATCTGCGCTACCGCCTCAGTCCCCGCACGAGAAAGCGTCGAACGGCTGGCTGGACGAAACTTTAACCAATCTTGCAAACTCATCGCATTAACACTGAGCAAATTCTGTATCGATGTTTCAAAACGGCCGAACAATGCTGCATAAGTTGATTCACCAACAATACCGTCAGCAATTAGTCCATTCTTATGCTGGAACAAGCGAACGCAAGCCTCCGTCTGTTCGCCGAAGTATCCGCTTTCACTGATATTTCCGTAACCCAATTCGATTAGCTTGTGTTGCAGTTTTTTCACTTCGTCGTTTCGATGTGTCCGTCTGATAACTTTCATTCTGTTCTCCATAATTGCACTTTTCCAAAATGCAAAAAGAAAAGTGGGGATTACTCCCCACCTAAATCGCTTACGCTGCGACTTTATTACTGGTCAGATCCCAACCACCGCTGATGTTACCGCCACCGGTGCCATCATTGCGTTTCTGATGGGTGTAGGTCCATTTGATCTTGCCGTAATTAAAACTGATCTGCTCCGACGGGAAACTACCGTCTGAGCCTGCGATGCTCACTTTCGACACAATTACTTGCTCGAGCTTGATCTCCATGTACTTTTGTTTATCGCCACCGGCGCGACACAATTCAATAGTTACATCTTTGAAGTGTTTACCGGTGCAGCAGGATTCCATCAACTTCGGCGTCGCTTTGTCGAGCAAATGCGTCACCACGAATTCTTCATGCTGTACGCGTTCGGAAGTACCGCCGCCGGCGTTGCTCGCCGTCGCAGACGCTGGTTGATCTAAACCGTGCGAGAATGAGGTGATCTCAATCCAATCTTTATGTTTATCGTCGGTTGATTCGCCCGGAATTCCGTCGATTTTCATAAATGCATCAAATGCCATGTTATTGCTCCTTTGTTTAATAGGTTGGTGTTCCACTTAAATTCGGCGCGACGTCGATGTGTCCCTGCGCCGTTTTTTGAACATCGCCATTGGTGATGTTCAAAACCGTTCACGATTAACGT
>CAZYUS010000165.1:0-5730 GCA_964650615.1 uncultured Pseudomonadaceae bacterium
TGACCGGCCCGCCAACTCCGCATTTACGTGCGTCGTCGGCAGGGCGCGCATTATAGGGATTGGTCTAGAGCATGCAACCGGAATATTTCGAATCGGTCTACTTGACGAATCAAGTTCTGCGACTTATTCGCGCGCTCGCTTTCCAATAAAGGCGAACGCCGAGAAGTAATGATAGTAGAATTCCGTAAATCAAGGGTTCATTTAAGTCTGATTTGACTAACCACACAAAGTGAATCCAGACCAATACCGCGATCACATATACTAATCTATGCAACGCGAGCCAGTTTCGACCCAAACGACGACGCCATTTTTGCGTTGAAGTCATGGCCAGTGGCAAGAGAAAACACATCGCCAAAAAACCGACGGTAATAAACGGGCGCTCACTAACGTCTTCAATTACATTGGAAAAATCAAAAAATAAGTAAAGCCCGTAATAGGTCGCAAAATGCAAAGTGGCATAAAAAAAACAGAATAACCCCAACATACGTCGCAATCGAAGTAGCTGGGGCCAACCAAGCCAACGATTCAATGGTGAAATGGACAACGTCAACCACAAAAAGCGAAGCGCCCAATCACCGGTCTTATGATTTATTTATTTCGATAAATCCCCACACAAACTTACAATACTAATGCAATAATAAAAACCCACAATGTTAATTAAGGCCGTTAAAAACACGACCGGCTTTAAACAAAAGCGCAAAAACGTCTCACCACGAAAATAGTCAAACGTCATCAGAAATACTTGCGAAGATTCAAGGAAGAATAGAGTCCCGCAACTTGTTCAGCGTATCCGTTGAATGGTTCGGTGGAGATTCGCTCGACGCCGGATAAACTGCCCGAATATATTCGGCGCTCTTTTGACTGAGTCCAACGCGGATGCGCTACATCCGGATTGACGTTGGCATAAAAACCGTACTCACGGGGCGCTGATAAATTCCAACTGGTCGCTGGCATTTGTTCGAGAAAACGAATGCGAACGATCGATTTTATTCCCTTGAACCCATATTTCCACGGCACCACTAATCGCAGCGGCGCGCCATTTTGTGGTGGCAAAACCCGACCGTACATACCTACCGCCAAAATGCTTAATGGATGCATGGCTTCGTCTATCCGTAATCCCTCGCGATACGGCCAATCGAGGGAATTCATCCCTAAAATACCGGGGCGTTGGCCCGGCATTTGGTCGGCATCCAGCAGGGTTTCAAATGCGACAAATTTTGCCTTCGAGTTGGGCGCAACTTTTTTAAGAACTGCAGCGAGTGGAACACCAACCCACGGAATCACCATGGACCACGCTTCAACACAGCGCATTCGGTAAATGCGTTCTTCTAGGTGATTAAAATCGACCAGATCTTCAAGCGCGTAATGGCCGGGTTTCGCTACCTCGCCATCAATCACAACGGACCACGGCGCAGTGCGAAATGAACGGGCAGAGCGCGCCGGATCCGCTTTATCGAGTCCAAATTCATAAAAATTGTTGTAGCCGGTGGCTGCCACCTCATCGGTTAATCGTACCGATGGACTGCGATCCGGAGAAAACCTCAGGCGTTTTAACGAATTAAGCGGGGGCTCTGATTTA
Organism: uncultured Pseudomonadaceae bacterium; assembly: GCA_964650615.1. GTDB lineage: Bacteria > Pseudomonadota > Gammaproteobacteria > Enterobacterales > Permianibacteraceae > Permianibacter. The sequence goes on from CAZYUS010000165.1 coordinate 1,580, forward strand.
CCCCAGTCGAAAAGACTGGCATGCGTCGGCGACAGCGCCAATATGGAGCCAGAAAGAAGGGTGGCCGTAAGTCGTCGCCGCTCGTGGTAAACTGTTTCATCGGTTATTCGTTTGGGAGTATCAAACTTGAAGAGTTTGGGCATTCGTATATCTCCTTGTTTGACGATTGGACTAACTCAAGTGACTTTTGTTACGTAACACGTCGTGGTTTGGACGCCTCTCCAAACGCACGAGGTGCTTATCATGCGGTTTGAAAAGCGCCCACCCGATCAAACCGTTTCATCGTTGCTTTCTGCTATAGTTTCGCGACGGCAACCGTATATCTCGTTGCGCTTTCGGGCCGCTGCACGCCCTACTCCATAAAAATCATGACGCTAGACACTAATAAAATATTAATCATGGGGGTTACCCCAGATGGTCGTACGTTTCGGCCCAGCGATTGGGCCGAACGTATGTGTGGAAATCTCAGCAGTTTTCGAAATCGTCGAATTTTCTATTCGCCTTTGTTAAGGCCCGCCATCGTAGACGGCCACCGCTGTGTGGTAGTTGATCGGCAGCTGCAGCACCTACACCCGAAACTCTATGAGGAAGTGATCACGTTCGCTGAGGAAAACCGTTTACAAGTCGGTGATTGGTTGGAAGACTAGCTGTTCAGGCGTATAAGGCATCACCATGGTCATAACAGCTGACAGGCATTGGAGTCGTAAATGAAATATCAATATTGCGCTGCCGCATTTTTCGGACTACTTAGTGTGATCAGTACCGTACAGGCTGGCGACACCTATAAATGGAAAGACGATAAAGGCCAAGTCGTTTACACGGATACACCGCCACGCGATCGTCCGTTTGAGGTCATCAAACAACGCAAATATGACACCTCGGAAGCGGCAAAACCCGCAGTGGCCGAAAGTAAACCTCAAACGAATGCGCCAGCCAATACAAAAGCTCCGCAGAACGAGGCCGAACGCAAACAATCGAATTGCGACATTGCCAAACGCAATCAAAAAACACTTACCGAAGTTACCCGTATCCGCATCACTGAAAATGGTCAAGAACGGATGTTAAGCGATGAAGAACGCGCAGCGAAAATCAAAGCGGTGGAAAAAGATATTCAGTATTGGTGTGATGGAAATTAATCAAAATTAGCCATAAAAAAAGCCCGATTCAATCGGGCTTTTTTTTCATCAATCAAATAGCGGACTCATTTTCTTCGCCGGTGCGAATACGAACGACACGAGCAACGTCGTAGACAAATATTTTTCCATCACCAATTTTACCGGTACGAGCGGTTTCCATGATGACGTCAACACATCGATCAACTATATCGTCAGGAACCACCATTTCAATTTTTACCTTGGGCAAAAAATCCACCATATATTCCGCCCCACGATAAAGTTCGGTATGCCCTTTCTGTCGACCGAAACCTTTCACTTCACACACCGTCATGCCGGTGATACCAACCTCCCCCAGTGCTTCACGCACGTCATCGAGTTTGAATGGTTTAATCACGGCTTCAATTTTTTTCATTTTTTACCACTCCGTGGGTTGCTGGTTAAAACGCGAGGTAATTGGGTAACGACGATCGCGACCGAAAGCTCGCTTGCTGATGCGTGGTCCAAGTGCAGCTTGACGACGTTTGTATTCGTTACGTTCGACCATGCGCAACACTTTTAACACGGTTTCACGTTCAATTCCGCTGTCAATGATAGCCTGCGCGCCCCAATCCTGCTCGATATAAAGCTGCAAGATCCGATCGAGTATCGGGTATGGCGGCAAATTATCTTCGTCTTTTTGATCAGGAGCCAACTCCGCCGAAGGTGGTCGTTCGATCACTCGGTTCGGAATCACTTCGGCGATACGGTTGCGGTACTCCGACAATCGGTATACCAACATTTTCGGCACATCTTTCAACACATCGAAGCCACCCGCCATATCACCGTAAAGCGTTGCGTAACCAACACCCATCTCGGATTTATTGCCGGTCGTTAGCACGAGGTAACCGAATTTATTCGATAACGCCATTAATAATGTGCCGCGACAACGGGCTTGCAAGTTTTGCTCGGTTAAATCAACAGATGTTCCTTCAAAAAACGGATGCAGTTGCGATAAAAAACTTTCAACCATTGGCGCAATTGAAATGTTATCGAACTGCACCCCCAGTTTTTCTGCTTCCGATTTGGCATCGTCAATCGACATATCCGCCGTGTAACGATACGGCATCATGACGGCGCGCACATTGTTAGCGCCTAATGCGTCGTGAGCGATCGCCAGAGTTAATGCCGAATCAATGCCTCCCGATAATCCCAAGATAACACCACGAAATCCATTTTTTTGCACATAATCACGCAACGACAAAACAATGGCGTTATAAATTTCTGCATCGCCTGATAAATCATCAGCGCTGTGATGAACAGGCGATAATTGTCCGTCCGCGAACCGAACATGACGACGATCTTCGGCGAAGGCCGCGCAACGCAATATCGGCTGGCCGCGAAACCACACTTGCGAGCGGCCATCAAAAATGAGTTCGTCTTGCCCCCCCACTTGGTTGACATAGACGATAGGTAACCCCGTCTCCAGATTGCGTGCTTGCAAGACACTACGGCGCTCGCTCGCTTGCTCTTGATGCCACGGAGAACCATTCGGACTTAATATGATTTGCGCGCCACCACGTTTTGCAGCGGCCATCGGCTCGGCATGCCACAGATCTTCGCAAATCAACAAGCCCAGCTTTACCCCTTTAAATTCAACCACCACGGTCTCATGACCGGCGGAAAAATAACGCTGCTCATCGAACACTAAGTAATTGGGTAATTTTTGTTTGCGATAAGTGGCTAAAATTTCACCGCGATAAACCAATGAACAAGCATTGAATAAAACACCATTTTCACACAAAGGATAACTGATTAACGCGGCGGCAGTATCAGCAGCTTGCGCAATGAGGTGTACTTGCGCTTGGCATAACGATAAAAAATCTTCACGCAACAACAAATCTTCTGCCGGATAAGCTGGAATCACTTGTTCGGAAAATACCACTACATCAGCACCTTCATGTTGCGCCTGACGCAATGCGACAATCATGCGTTGGCCATTACCGACCACATCGCCTACTACTACGTTTATCTGAACCAATGCGATTTGCATTGTTACTCTCTCGCCATCAAAAGCCGGTGCGCTATTGTCGCGCAAAGTGGCGTGACTGCCCAGTTGCCAGTGAGGCGATTTTCACCGACACTGCGTCACCGATTTCGTGGAAACATTCATTCATGGCTTTACGCAGCGCGCCACTCAATAAGGATTTTCATACGTGGCGTTCGCTCACCGCGTTCAGCGTTTATCGCATCGTGTTAGCCTTGGGCTTCGTTGCATTTTATGTGGGAAAAATCGGGCCGGAATTTCTAGCCTCACACGATCCGAAATTGTTCGTGTTCACCACCCGAATTTACCTCGGCCTTAGCCTACTTTCGTTACCTCTTGTCCTGTGGCGACGAATGAACTATCGCAGCATCGTGGTATTTATGGTGCTCGTCGATATCACCGCCCTTACCGCCGTCATGCACGCCAGTGGCGGTCCTGCGACGGGCTTAGGGATGCTTATCGCAGTAAGTGTGACGGTGGCGTGCTTGTTATTAGGCAGGATCGCGTCAATGGCGATTGCCGCTGTCGGTGCAATGGCGATCTTGGGCGAACAAGCCTACGCCGTCATACTCGGTATCCGCGATGGAAAGGCATTTTTACAAGCCGGTATTTTGGGCGCGGCCTATTTTGCGATGGCCGCCTTGGCGGTGTTGTTATCCAAACGCGTGAGCGAATCCGAAGCGGCAGTCGCCGCCAGCCGCGCCAGTCTGGCGAAACTGGAACGGTTAAACGAACACATCATTCAATATATGAATACCGGCGTGCTGGTAGTCGACGCCCAAAACCAGATCCAACTCATTAATCATTCGGCGTGGAGTTTGCTCGCTATGCCCGCCGATGTTCAGTCGCGACCGTTAGAAGACATCAGTTCGGCACTCGCCAAACAGGTGCGACATTGGCGACGCAACAGCACCATAAAAGGAACGCCATTTCGCATCAATTCCACATCGCCGGATCTGATGCCTTCGTTCAATTCATTGGGTGGCGATGCCCAACTGGCGCTCATTTTTTTG
>CAZYUS010000166.1:0-5696 GCA_964650615.1 uncultured Pseudomonadaceae bacterium
AGTTGTTCACGGGTCATGGTGTGCATGGCGTTGCCGAGTAAATGCAAATGCCCGTGACTGGGGGTTAATAAACATCCCATGACCTGCAACAGCGATGTTTTGCCCGAACCAGAAGGTCCCAGCAAAAGCGTCAATTCACCGCGACGAATGTTCAACGTAATGTCACTGAGCGCAGCAATGGCGGTACTGCCGCTACCGTAGGTGTGACTGATGCCGTTAAGTGAAATGACGGATTCGAACATCGGCATTGAACTCATTTAAACACGCTGCAAGGATCGATGCTGTTAATGCGTCGCACTGAAGCAATCGCGCCCAATAAGCACATACCCAAGGTGAGCAATCCCAATAACGCGACTGCCCATGTCGGTAGCGCAATAATGACGTTGCCTTTTTGACTGGCGTGCGCAAAAAACAGCACCACCGAAATGCCGATACTGTAACCAAAAAACGCGCTAATTAAGGCTTGTTTGACGACCACTTGACGTAAATACGCATTCGATGCACCCATTGCGCACAGCGTAGCGTATTCGGCAATGCGGTCCATGGTGCTGGCGTAAAGTGTTTGTCCAACGATTACAATACCCACTACTAAACCTAAGAATGCTGCCATTAAAATGGCAGAACCGGCACCCGTGGTGATCATCCAATACGTTTGTGTTTGCTTTGAAAATCCCTCGCGTGTCCACACGTTTACGAACGGCATTTTGGCTTGCAAGGCGTCACGCACGTGTTCGGGATTGGCGTTCGGTGCGACTTTGACCAGAATATAATTGACTTTGCGATCGTTGACGCGAGTGAAGTGCTGCGCGTTGCGATAAGTGGTGAATACATAAGGTGATTGCGTAAATGTGCGTATGCCGCGTGTGAAACCGACGATACGCGCCCGTTGACCGTTGATTTCAACGCTGTCGTTTAATTGCGTGACGCCTAATTTATTTTTATATAACTCGTCGATGATAATGGCGTCATCTTGCTGCAAATCAGCAAGCGAACCTTGCACCAATTGCCATGGCTGGCCGCGCTTGGTGGCCAAATTAAATCCGACCACCATTGCACTTTCGGCGGTGCCATCGGGGCGTTTCCAGAACGCAAACTGCACCAAATAATAATCGGCTTCGGTGACGCCTTCGGTGGCGAGCGCGACCTGTCGCCAGCGCGTTGCCTGAGTGCCGGAAATATCGACGTTGGTGGTGCCGGATGGCGTGATCCATAGATCCGCGTCGCTGTGATCGATCAAGCCGCTGGTTGTTTGCATAAAACCGAGCAATAAACCCAATTGCACGCCCATCAATACAACGGAAAATACGATGCCGATCAGCGTGATCACAAAACGTCCACGTTCGTGCGTCAAGTTGCGCCACGCTAACAAGCCGGTGCCGGGCAGTAACTGCATCGAAGCCATCCCGAAAAAAATGTAGTGCAGATTGATTGCTTTTAGCGGCGGCAAGATACCCCTCTCGCGCAATGCGGATCAAGGGCTAATGGTGAAAATAAATCGCAAAAAAAACCTTGCGTTAGTGTCGATATGGATTTAGGAAGGCGGTGTTTTAGTGACGGTTATTGTTTGGACCGTAAATAAAAATGGCGGCCTTAAAGGCCGCACTACAATAAAAGCAAAATGGATTAATCGGCGCTCGATAACAAAATCATTTGGCGGATGAAGTTCATGATCTCGACGCCGAATACATCGTTGTGATTGCCGATCAGTTTTTTATCGACGCGAACATTTAAATACGGATTCAGTGCTGCCGTTTTATTCAGCGAGACCAGTTCGCTGTCGCCAAACGAAAGCGGTGTGCTGGCATCATGTTGCGACCATAACGCGGCGAGCCGTTGATAGTCTGGATTTTGCGTGGCGGTCACGGCGTTTAATTCATGTGTGATGAACGGTTCAAAATGACCAATCGTAGTGCGATCGGCTTGCCCTTCATGATAACTCACAGGTCGTGAACAGTCGTTGCGAACCACATCGCCGTGCGATTCGAAAAATGTGGAAAAGATCCGTCCGGCGGGAAACGCGAGTTTGGTGGCGTAATCGCTTTCTGACGTGAGTACGATGAGTTTGGGCGTTTGATGATTAAAATAATGGCAACGCGCTTGCGCCAAATCGTAAAGCGGTGCGTAATTCAGTGCCTCAATTGCCGGATTAAGCAACACGACCAAATCGCCAAATCCTTTAGCCGTGTCATCGACATTTTTATCACGATGGCTATCAACAAAGCGATCAGCCAGAATTTGTGCGGTGGCACGAAAAACCGCCGCGCCACCAAAGCTATGACCAATGACGACTAATCGGCTGTTGAATTCCGGCGACTGGGTATTTTTTACGTCACGGATCTGTTCGAGTTTTAATAGCAACTCGGCCATGCCTAATTGACCGACTTCTTGCGCCGTGTTTTTTCGATCCCAGAACGTAAAATTATTCAATAAGGGAAAATCGATCGATTCACCGCGCCAACCCACGTAAATGCCGACGATACGGCGAGCATTGTGTGGATGCCTTTGCTGTTCGACGGCGCTGAGTTCGGCGAGGCTTTGTTTAAAACTGGCGATATTACTGTCGCCGGGTTCGGCACTGTGATGCCAACCGTGAACGAAAACGTTAATCAATAAGCTGTTGTGTGCCGATGCGGCCGTTAGATCGTTTAACAGCAGATTCAGTTGCGCGCGATCGCGTAACTGACCCTGATCATCGATCTCGACAAAGCCGAGTTGATAGGCGCGACCTTCTTTATCGCTGAAGTGTTGGATCGCATGGTGGCGGCAATCCTGTGTCGCCGTGACGGCGCACGCATGATATTGCGAATGATAAATTTCATTCGACGCGCAGGCTGAGAGCAGCAGGCACACCATAAGCGACAACAGGCCTGCACGGTGAGCTTTATAAAATGGTTTAGTGAATATCCTATTCATTTTATCTTCCTTGTTGGTGACGACAATGACGCCGAGTTTATTCCACCACTTCAGCGCCCCAGCCATCGTACACCGCGTGGTGTTTTTCTGCCAAGGTGTGAAATTCGGCGCTTAAACTTTGCAGTGTGGGTAAGGTCAACACCATTTCGCATTGCGCGACAACTTGAAACATTTCGCCAGCTATTTCAGGCTCATACACGGCGACATCAAATGACAGTTCGGTTAATGCATCGGCCAAGTTATCGACATCATTGGCGTGAGCGATATCGAAAATAAATTCGGGGCGATGTAGTTTGTTTAAATCGGAACCGGCTTCGCGCATTTGTTCAAGCAATAGCGCGTCCGGATCGGAGTGGTCGGTATGATTCATTTTTTATTCCTTGGTTGCAGCCGCTTTTGCTGCGGCTTTTACCCGTTGTCGTGACGCGTTTAGTTGTTCAAAAAAGGTTTTGTCCAATGATTTCCATAATGGATTATGTTCGGCGATATAAAAATCATCGTTGGGTGAAGGCAGCCAATCGTTCTGCAACATTTGCACGGCCAGTTGATTAGCTTGCGTGGTCTGCCCCAGCACTAAATGCAAATTCAAACATAAATTATCGTCGTGAGGATTGTGGTTAATCCATTGATTGATGGTGTCGATATACGGTTGACGCTCGGCAATCGTTTGAGTGAGCAGCCAATATAATACGAGTTGACCACGACCGCTTTCGAGCAGGTCGTTTAACGTGTTCGGCGTCATCGACGCCATTTCGGGAAACCACTGCAGAAACTTTTGTTTGGCACTCGTAGGGTTTTTCGAGGCGGAATGCATCAACGTAATAACCGCGTAAATGGGATTCGTCGGTTGCAACGCGGCGCGTTGTTGCAACGCTTGTTGCGCGGCGCTTTCGTCGCCATTGGCGCTGTGCCACATGGCGCGCGCCAGCAAGGTAAATTGATGGCGTGGGTGTTTTTTTTCGGCGATGGCTAATGCGTGTTCGGCGTCGTGCAGTTGGCCCAGACTTAAATAAATTAACGCGACATTAATGGCTGGTGCGGGATGGTTGGTTTCGTTAATACGATCGGGAAATCGTTGCGCCCAGCGTAAAAAATCGCTCGCACGACGCACCGTTAACGGCAACATATCCAATTCATCAATGGCGCGGTTGGAATAATCCGGTTCCAGCAATAACGCTTCTTGAAATACCTTGCGTGCTTCGCCGACGCGACCTATGCCAATCAAACTGAACGCATAATGGCGTTTAATGATCCCCGATAGCGGATCGAGTGCGGCGGCGCGTTCGTGCAAAGACAAGGCGTCAGCGGTGGCGCCGCTTTCGCGATAAACATTGGCGCGCCACATCAACACCATGGGGGCATCGGGCGCTAAGGCTAATGATTTATCCAGAAACGTGGCAGCGGCCACGACATCGCCTTGTGTATGCTTTAATAAACCGAAACTCGCGAGCGCTGCGGCCGATGAAGCATCGGTTTGCAGCGCGTGACGCAATAGCGGTTCGCATAAGGCCATTACTTTGCTTAACGGCCAATCGTTGTATAAATGGTGAAAGTGATAAGCGTTGCACAGTTCCACTTCGGCCGCCGAAAACGTCGGCGCGTGTGATAACACGGATTGAAATAAGGTGATGGCTTGTGCAATCGCATCGGGCTTGCGCTGCGCGGCGAGCCATTTTGCTTGCAAATAATTATCCCAATCCTGCTGCGTTACCGAATCGGGTTTTTGTTCGCGCAGGAGGGCTGCCCGTTGCGTTACGGTGTCGCGCTTATCAATGGCGACGTTTTGGTTTTTCACGGGCCACGGACCGCTTAAGGTCAGCACATGCCAAACCGTTAGTGCGATCGCTAATAATCCCGCGAGCCATATCGACAACAACATTGGTTTTGATGCCGTGCGTCGTGTCGTGGCGGGCAAAGGATGGCGCTCGTCATGCGTCACGGTGAGCGAATCGTTGGCGTCAGTCGGTGCACTGGCGGCGGTTAATTCGTCGCTTGCGCACGCGCTGGCGGACATGAGCAAACGATAGCCTTTGCCACTAACGCGTTCGATAAACCGATAGGGCTTTTCGTTATCGCCCAGCGCTTTGCGCAGCTGTGCGATCACTTTGTAGAGCGAAGCATCGGATACGATTTGTTCGTCCCAGACGCCTTTTAGCAGTTGCTCATCGCTGACGACCGCGCCGTCGGCTTGCAGCAGAACCACTAATGCCGTCATCACGCGTGGTTCGAGCGTGCGTTCATCGTGCGCGTTTTGGAGACGATTTAGGCTGGGAAAAATCTGCCACGAGCCAAGTTGCCATGCGGCGGTTAAAGGCGGAGTCGCCATCGAACGATGATCCTTAATAATCAGATGCTCAGTTATCTATCTGTTTATAAAACAAAAAATCCATCTTCAGAGATTATTCAAAAAACCTTCCGGCCTTCTTCAGGTGCAAAGGGTAATTCTCCTTCAACGTGTCTGCACCGCGAAACGGCAACGACGCCGTGACGTTAACCCCGTAGGAGTCATCCATGAAATTGTTACCCTTAGCCGTGATCGGATTATTGGTCGGCGCTCTTCATGCCGAAACCGTGCTAATCGAAAACATCACCGTCTTGTCCCCCGAACGCGACGGCGCGTTAGCGGCGCAAAACGTCTTGATCCGAGACGGGCGCATTGTAGCGATGTCGGCCGAGGCTATCGCGCCAAAAGGTGACGTAACCCGTGTTAATGGTGCCGGAAAGTTTTTGACACCAGGGCTCATGGATAGCCATGTTCACGTCAGCATGGCGCCGGGATTACC
>CAZYUS010000167.1:0-5665 GCA_964650615.1 uncultured Pseudomonadaceae bacterium
ATCAATGTGACGTTGGTAGCGGTGTTACCGTGCATTGCGTTTGGCATTTCGGCGGCGACGTTAGTGGGCCAAGCCTTGGGGCGCAAAGACGCACATGATGCGCACGCGTGGGGATGGGACGTGGCCAAATTAGCGGCGTTAATTGCCTTCGGTTTGGCGATCCCGATGTTTATTTTTGCGCCGCAAATTATTCACGCCTACATTACCGATCCCGCTATTGCAGACATCGGTATTGCACCGCTACGTTTAGTGGCGTTTGGTTTGGCGCTCGATGCGATCGGCTTGGTGTTATTGAATGCGATGCAAGGCGCGGGCGCGACGCGCGTTACCATGATGGTCACGCTCGGCTTTCAATGGTTGATTTTTTTACCGGCGGCCTATTGGTTAGGGCCGGTGGCGGGTAAAGGATTATTCGCCATCTGGATCGCGCAATTTATCTATCGCGCGGTGCAATTTTCGGTGTTTATTTATTTGTGGCAAAAACGGCAATGGGCGACGATTAAACTGTGAATCATCCTTACGAAATTCTCACGCCGGAAACGATTCTCGCGGCATTGCACGCCGCCGGCTTTTATTCCGACGGGGGGTTGTTGGCCTTAAACAGTTATGAAAATCGCGTATATGCGTTTCGTGATGACGATAAAAACCGTTTCGTGGTGAAGTTTTATCGTCCAGCGCGTTGGTCGTTGCAGCAAATTCAAGAAGAGCACGATTTTTTATTTCATTTACTCGACGCCGGTCTGGATGTGATCGCGCCGCTTCGTCGTGATGAACGCAGTGTATTTGATTGCAACGGTTTTTATTTTGCGGTGTTTGTGCAGCGAGGTGGCCGCGCGCTGGACACCAGTGACGGGGTGCAACTGGACATGATTGGTCGCACCATCGGTCGGTTGCATTACGCCGCGCAATCGTTTCCGTTTCGCTTTCGTCCGACATTAAGTGTTGATCATTTTGCGGCATCGGCGCTGGCCATTACTTTGCAGTCGCCGTTATTGCCAGCGACGTTAATGTCGCGTTATCAAACGGTGGCCGAAACGGTGTTGCAACGCTGCCGTCAACGCTATGCCGCATTGCCCGATTTGAGCTGGATAAGTTGTCATGGCGATTTACACGTCGGCAATATTTTATGGACCGGCGAAACGGTGTTGTTATGTGATTTCGATGACGCGCGCACGGCACCCGCCATTCAGGATCTATGGATGCTGATACATTCGCGTTACGAGCGCGATCGCGTAATCGACGAATACGAAACCTTTAACGAATTCGACTGGCGGCAATGCGCGCTTATCGAAGTGCAGCGCAGCCTGCGCATGATCCAATACACCGGCTGGTTAGCGGCGCGTTGGAACGATCCTACTTTTCCGCGTCATTTTCCGTGGTTTGGTGGCGAGCATTATTTTCTGGAACAGATAAGCGCCTTGAACGGACAATTATCTTTAATCGAAGAAGACGCGGTGAAGGCGATGTAATCGCCCCACATTTTTTTGAGCATCGAAGTCGTGCCAGATATTCATATCCAATATGTAAAAACGAAAATCGGCGATCTGATCGTGGGCAGTTACGAGCAACAACTGTGTTTGCTGGATTTTCGTTTTCGCAAAATGCGGCACACGGTTGATCACCGTTTGCAAGCGTTATTGCACGCGTCGTATGTCGAACGTGACAGTGAAACGGTCGCGCAGACGATGGTGCAATTAAACGACTATTTGCTCGGCCATCGTCAACATTTCGATGTGCCGTTAGTGACGCCCGGCAGCGCGTTTCAACAAAACGTTTGGCGTGCCTTGCAAACCATTCCGTATGGAAAAACAACCAGCTATCGCGAATTGGCCATCGCCATTTCGCAACCGACGGCGGTGCGAGCCGTGGCCGCCGCCAACGGTGCAAATGCGATTTCGGTGATTATTCCCTGTCACCGCGTCATCGGTTCGAACGGAGAGTTAGTGGGCTACGGTGGCGGTTTGCCGGTGAAAAAACGCCTGCTTGGCCTTGAGCAATCGGTCACCGCGCAACGGACCTTGTGGTGACGATTAACCGCTCGCGAACGCCATTCCAGTCGGTTATATCCGCATAACGGTCCATCCTTTCACGGCTATTTAGCCATCTCCTAACCTGCTGACATCTCCGTTGTGCAGGTTTCATCATGTCCGTACCCCCCGCAGGCCTCGGCCCACAAAACGCGGCCGCTTGGCCTCTGCCCGCCGATGAATGGGCGAAATTCAGCGCCACGTTAAGCCGTCTCGATAGTGCGCAGTTGCATTGGATCTCCGGTTTCGCGGCTGGCATCGCGGCCGCACGCAGTCCGGTCGCCGAAGCGATTCAATTCACCACGGCCGCAACGCTGCCGACAGCGGCCAGCGCCGCACCAGTACTCACGCCGGTGACAGTGTTGTTTGCCTCGCATACCGGCAACGGCAAAGGCATTGCGACGCGATTAGCGCAAGAATTGGGCGGCGCAGATGCCAACGTGCGCGTGCTTAATGTGCGCGATTACGTAGCGCGCGAATTAAAAGACGAGCGATTGATATTGGCCGTGGTGTCTACTCATGGTGACGGTGAAGCGCCTGATGATGCCAAAACATTTTTCGAATTTTTGCACAGCGCCAAAGCCCCTAAATTGCCGCAGTTAAAATTCGGTGTGCTGGCGCTTGGTGACAGCTCGTATCCGAAATTTTGTGCCGCCGGCCTCGCGCTCGCGCAACGATTAAGCGCGCTCGGTGCCGCCGCGTTGTTTAACACCATCGAAGCCGATGTCGATTTTGCCAAACCGGCCGCCGCGTTTCGTCAAGCGGCCACCGATCAGCTCGCGACGTTACGCCAAACGCGTGCGGCGTCCGTCGTTGTCGCCGCCGCGCGTGGCACGGTCGGCGAAAGCAGCGCGTGGTCGCGTGACAATCCGTTTAAGGCCATGCTGGTGACCAATCAGCGCATTACCGCGCGCGATGCCGAAAAAGACGTGCGTCATTTAGAATTCGCCATCAGCGACTCTGGATTGCGTTATCAACCCGGCGATGCGTTAGGCGTGTGGGCGCAAAACGATGCCGAATTAGTGGCACGATTACTGTCATTAACGCGACGCGGTGAGTCGGATATTTTGGTGCGTGATGGCCAACAAAAAACCGTAGGCGAATGGTTGCGCCGCGATCTGGAGATCACGCAATTATCGCTGCCGGTATTAAAAAAGATCGCCGAATTAACGCGCAGCGAAAAACTCAGCGAACAATTACAGAGCGATAAACTGGCGGCCTTTTTAGCCGCGCACCAACTCGTCGATGTGTTGCAACAATACGGCGTGCCAGATGACACCGATGCCTTGTTCAACAGTTTGCGCGCGTTCACGCCGCGTTTATATTCGATTGCATCCAGTCAAAACGAAACGCCGGATGAAGTACATACCACGCTGGGAGTGCGCCAGTATGAATCGTTTGGCTTTACCCATCGCGGTGCCGCCAGCGGGTTTTTGGCGGCGTTAAATGCCGGTGAAGAAGTGCCGATTTATATTCATTCGAATGATAATTTCCGATTACCCAGCGATCTTAGCAAACCGATTTTGATGATCGGGCCAGGAACCGGCATCGCGCCGTTTCGCAGTTTTGTGCAAGAGCGCGTAGTCAGCGGTGCCACGGGTAAAAATTGGTTGTTATTTGGCGAACAACGTCGTCGCCAAACGTTTTTGTATCAACGTGAATGGCTGGATTATTTGAAACGCGGCCAATTGCATCGTCTCGATGTCGCCTTTTCGCGCGACAGCGCGCAAAAGATCTACGTGCAAGATCGCTTGCGTGAATACGCCCACGACGTTTATGCCTACCTCGAACAAGGCGCTTACGTTTATGTGTGCGGCGACGCTAAAGCGATGGCACCAGCGGTGCATCAAGCGTTGCGTGACGTATTGATCAGCGCCGGATCGCGCAGTGCCGAAAGTGCCGATGAGTATTTGCAACATATGGTGCGCGAACAGCGTTATCAACGTGATGTGTATTGATCGATATTTGCCCTTTGTAAGGGCGGCGAAAGCCGCTTCTACAGCAACCCCTCTTAACGTGAACCTAACATGAGCCAAGACGAATTCAGTGTTGTAGAAGCGATCAAACAGCGCAGCCAATTTTTGCGTGGAACCCTGCGCGAGTCATTTGCCGATCCGAAAACCGGTGCCATTGCTGACGACGATTTAATGATCATTAAATTTCACGGCAGTTATCAACAAGATGATCGCGATGTGCGTGAAGAACGCCGTCTGCAAAAATTGGAGCCGTTGTATTCATTTATGTTGCGCGCCCGCATTCCCGGTGGCGTATGCACGCCCGCGCAGTGGTTAGTGTTCGATCAATTGGCCACGCAATACGCCAATAACACGCTGCGATTAACGACTCGGCAAACGTTTCAGCTGCACGGTGTTTATAAAGAAAACATGAAGCCGGTGATTCAATCACTGGTGCATGCCGGTTTAAACAGCATAGCCGCCTGCGGTGATATCAATCGCAATGTTTTATGTTCGACTAATCCGGTGGAATCGCGCGCCCATGCCGACGTGTATGAGTGGACCAAAGCGCTAAGTGATCACTTTCTGCCCGCCACACGCGCGTATTACGAATTATGGATGGACGAAAAGTTAGTGGCAGGGGGTGAGCAAGAACCGATTTACGGCCCCACGTATTTGCCGCGCAAATTTAAAATGGCCGTGGTGGTGCCGCCGACCAATGACGCCGATGTATTTGCCAATGATTTGGGCTTTATCGCGATTATCGACAATGGCCAGTTACACGGTTTCAACGTCACTGTCGGCGGCGGCATGGGGGCGACGCACGGCGATAAAGAAACGTTTCCGCGTGTCGGCGATGTGCTCGGTTTCGTGTCACCTAACGATGTTCTAAAGGTGGCCGAAGCGGTGGTGACGACACAGCGCGATTGGGGCAATCGCAGTGTGCGCAAACTCGCGCGCTTGAAATACACCATCGAAAAACACGGCGTTGACGCGTTCCGTCGCGAAGTAGAACAACGCAGTGGCGTTCGGTTTGCCGCTGCGCGCGATTATGTTTTTGAACACAATGGCGATCGTTATGGCTGGCAGTGGGGCAGCGATGGCTATTTTCATTTAACACTGTTTATCGAAAACGGACGCATCGCCGATCGCGGATCGCAACGCTTGCTTACCGGCTTGCGTGAAATCGCCAAAATTCATCACGGCGATTTTCGTTGTACGGCCAATCAAAACATCATTGTGGCGCGCGTGGCCGCCAATCAAAAAGCCGCGATCGACGCACTGGTGCAAGAATACGGCTTAGATTTTTATCACACGGCGTCCAATTTGCGCCGTGAATCCATGGCCTGCGTGGCGTTACCAACGTGTGGATTGGCGATGGCGGAAAGCGAGCGCTATTTGCCGACGTTACTCGACAAACTCGACGCGCAATTTGCCGCGCACGGTTTAAGTGACGAAACCGTGGTGGTGCGCATGACCGGTTGCCCCAATGGCTGCGCGCGTCCGTATTTAGCTGAGATCGCGTTTATTGGCAAAGCGATGGGTCGTTATAACTTATATCTAGGCGGTAACCGCTACGGTTCACGATTAAATAAATTGTTTAAAGAAAACATTGATGAGGCCGCGATTCTGAACACCTTGCAACCGATCATCGCGCGCTTTGCTAACGAAAAAAATGTCGGC
>CAZYUS010000168.1:0-1623 GCA_964650615.1 uncultured Pseudomonadaceae bacterium
ATGCCGATAAAACCAGCCAAACCCGACAACACCGCACCGACGGCAAAGCCAATGGCGGTTGGCCAGCCTAAAGCGGGTACAAAACCGATGATTAAAAACAGCGCCACGCCGACGATCGCGATCGTGCGGTATTGGCGTGCGAGATAGGCTTGAGCACCTTCCTGAATCGCGCTGGCGATCGCTTTCATGCGATCGTCACCGGCCGGTTTGGCCATGATCCATTGAATGCTGATGATGCCGTACACGACGGCGAGCACGGCGCAAACCAGTGCAATGAGAAGACCCGCTGACATCCAAACTCTCCTGTTACTTGGGCGAAAACGACGCTGTTAAAAGACATGTCGCCTGCACAGGAAATCTCTGTTGTCTTGCAAAAGGCACGAGTAAATGCACGCGAAAAATCGCGAAAGTCCCCACCAACGAGAACCACGTTTTTAGGCGCGGCATTCATAGTCGCTCTTTTGTGTTGACCCGTTTTATTGCAGCTTGGTTAAGCGCCCACACGCAATCAGCAGACACCCACTGCGCACACAATAAAACGGCCTGAAGTACTACAGAGCTTTCCTGATGAAATAGTTATACAGATTGCTCTGGGGAGTGATGCGTGGGTAAGCACACATCGTTTACGTCAGGCCGGCCGGAGCCCCATCCAAATAGTCCCTGCACCTTTTTTTATTAAGGCTTCCGTAGCAGGCTTACTCGGTTCGGTCGGTCTGCCGCCTTTATACAGGAAAGAAAAGTGGGAATGTAGCCGTGCCAACAACGTCATCGCGTTTTTTATAACGAAACAAAATTTGGATTCGGTAGCATAAGCGCCCTCTATCCTGCCGTTGTCCAACGTTTTGCGCGAGTTAACGCCCGTATGCCGAAAATCATGTTGATCGAAGATGATGTGGCCATCGCCGACACCTTGATCTTTGCGTTGCAACGCGAAGGTTATACCACGGCACATTTTAACTTGGGGCAGGCGGCCCTGCGCGCATTAACGGCGCACGCCGTTGATCTGATTATTTTGGACGTGGGCTTACCGGATATCAGTGGTTTTAATTTGTGCCAAAAAATTCGCCAACAGTCGTTCGTGCCGATTTTATTTCTCACCGCGCACGCGGACACCTTGGAACGCGAAATGGGCTTGGAATTGGGGGCCGATGATTACGTCACCAAGCCGTTTTCATTAAAGGAAGTGATCTTGCGCGTGCAGGCGTTACTGCGTCGGACGCAACCATCGACGCCCGCACCGCCGTCGCTTTTTTGCCACGATAAAGACCGTAAACAAATTGTTTATTGCCAGCGCGCCTTAATATTAACGCGCGCCGAATATTTATTGCTGGCCGTGTTAGTGACGCATCCGGATCGCGTTTTCAGCCGCGAACAGTTATTGCACCATCTGCCCAATAGCGACGATAGCGGCGACCGCGTTATTGACACGTTGATCAAACAGATCCGCGCCAAATTGCGCGAAGTCGATGCCAACCATGAGGCCATCATAACGCACCGTGGTTTGGGCTACAGCGCGTGCGTGATTAAGCCATGAAATTAGGCTTGCGTTTATTTTTGGGTTTTTTTGTGATTGTCGGCTTAAGTGCGTGGCTGTTGTTAAAACTGACCATCGACGAAGTGAAA
>CAZYUS010000168.1:1633-5627 GCA_964650615.1 uncultured Pseudomonadaceae bacterium
ATTATTAGCCGCGATGGTGGCACCAACGTTTGCTGTCGATCGCAGTGTGCCGACGTATTTCGGTGCGGCGCTACAACAATTACAACACCAAACGGTGCGAGTGTCGATTTGGCAACAACACAAAACCGCGTTGCATTTACGTGTTTACCTTACCGATGAAAATGGGATTGTGCGTTTTGATAGTCGCGGCCGCGATGTCGGCAAAAATTACGCGCGTTGGAACGACGTGTATCTGACCTTGCGCGGCCACTACGGAACGCGCACGACGCGCGACGATCCGGCGGATGAATTTTCTTCCACCATGTATGTCGCTGCGCCAATCAAACAAAACGACCGCATTATCGGCGTACTGACTGTCGCGGTGCCGAATCGCAATCATCAACCGTATTTAGTCGCTGCCGAACAACAATTAAAGCGTTACGGTTTAGTGATGATCGTGCTCAGTTTGGCGATAGGAATGTTTACTACCTATTGGCTGATTCGCTCGCTGCGTGCGATCAGTGATTATGCCGAACGCATCAGTCATGAGCCAGGCTTGCCTGCGCCGCAATTTGCACGCGGCACGGAGCTGGAAAAACTGATGCAATCGCTGCAAACCTTGCGTGAAACGCTGGATGGAAAATCCTATGTCGAGGACTACGTACACGCGCTCACGCATGAATTAAAAAGTCCATTAGCGGCCATCAAAGCGGCGCAGGAAATTTTGCACGACAAGCAGCTGGACGAGGCCGATCGCGCGCGGTTTTCGCATAGCATTGATGCGCAAACGGAGCGGATGCAGCAGTTAATCGATCAGCTATTGTTGTTAGCGAAGATCGAGCAACGCCGTATGTTGGAATCAAGTGAACCTTGCGATCTCAATGTGATTCTGCAAGCGATTTGCCAACAAGCCACGGCGCGCGTAAGTGCCAGAAAATTAACCGTCAAGCTGACAAGAAACGACCATGCGACCTGTCGTGGCGATGGATTTTTATTACGCTTGGCGCTGAATAATTTGCTTGAGAACGCCATCAACCATGCCGAATCCGGCAGCGAAATTCGATGCACGCTGGAAACCACCGGCGATGCCGTGACGGTCAGGTTATTTAATCGCGGTGACGCCATTCCCGATTATGCCTTACCGCGTTTAGGCGAACGTTTTTATGCCCTCACACGCGCCGATGGTCAGCGCGGCAGCGGTTTAGGTTTGCGTGTCGTCAACGAAGTGGCGCGTCTGCATGGTGGCCATTGTTCGCTCGTCAATGCCGATCACGGAGTCGTCGCCACATTGGTGCTGCCTCGGCACATGGCTTCCTAAACGCTTCCCCCATTTTTTGCATCAGCGGTTATTTGCCGCGCTACACACAAACCTCACCTTCTGCTCATCACGCGCACACACGACGTTTTTACACTGCTCACCACCACAATAACGGAGTGTGACGGATGAAAATGTTTCTGAAATACGTTTTATTATTTGCGCTGTTTATGGCGTTGCAAATTCCCTTGTCGATGACCGAATCGGTAATTAACGAACGCACGCATTATCGCGACGACGCCTTTGATGCGGTGGCGCAGATGCAAGGCGGCGAACAAACACTGTTAAGCCCTGTCGTCGTTATCCCCTTTCAACACCATTTTTGGGAAACCAAGCGTGAGGCGGATGGCGAAACACGGCGCACTCGCAAAACCGTGCATGGTCAGGTGAGTCTCACCGCCGCTAGCCTTAACGTCGAACAACAGCAGCAAGTCGAAACTCGCGAGAAAGGCATTTATCGCGTACCGATTTATTCGGTCGACGTAAAACTGAGTGGTACGTTTAATTGGCCATCGGTTTATCGCAATACGCGCACTGACGATGACGAAGTGATCTGGGGAACACCGCACGTTTCGCTCGCGCTGGCCCAGCAAAATAGCATCAGCGCCTTAAGTGAATTGCAATGGGGTTCGCAGCACCATGCGTTTTTACCCGGCAGTGAATTAAGTGTATGGCAAGGACGTGGCGTTCACGCCAATGTAGCGATGCCAGCGACAACCGAAACGATTGCTTTTTCGTTGACATTAAGTGTGCGCGGCACGCGTGGATTATCGTTCATTCCGATCGCTGAAAAAGCAGATATCCATTTAAACAGCAACTGGCCGCACGTGCGTTTTTCCGGTAGCCAACTGCCTGACGAACGCGAGCTCGATGAACAACGTGTTCGCGCGCGTTGGCGCACGCACGCGCTAGCGAATAATCTGCCTAATCAATGGCAACGTTGTGCGCAACAAAACGACTGCGATGCGGTGTTGGCGGGCGCGATCGGCGCGCAATTAATCAATCCGGTGGATGTTTACGTCAACAGCGAACGCGCGGTGAAATACGGCGTATTGTTTTTGGTCGTTACCTTCGCCGCATTGGTGTTGTACGAAGCGCTTTATCAACTAAAAATTCATCCGGTGCAATATGTCTTTGTCGGCCTTTCGAACAGTATTTTCTTTTTGTTATTGCTCAGTTTTGCCGAGCAGATCGGATTTTTGTGGGCGTACACCATTGCCGCGATCGCCTGCTTGTTGGTGCTGACACTGTATATGCAAACGGCGCTGCAATCACGCGCGCGGTTGACCGCGTTTGTGGCCATTCTCGCGCTGTTATACGCTGCACTATATTTTATCTTGCAACTGGAAGATTTCGCGCTGCTGGCCGGAAGCGTGTTCTTGTTTATTTTATTGGCGGTAGCAATGCTGTTAACGCGTCACATGGATTGGTATCGCTTGCAAAACAGTCTTAACGCTAAAAAAACGGTAGAAGAAAAAGACAGCCTGATAGGCGATATTAAATTATGAGGCAATAAAAAAGTCCGCGCCTAAAACAACGGCGCGGACGTATTTTACGGCGAATAAATCAAATCGCCGGTTTTTCCGTATTGTTTATTGCAAGCGTAGGGTGCAATAACTGCAAAGAGTTGCGTCCACGTGTGCTGATAAATCTGAATAGCTAAAATTAACCAGTAATTCCGTAGTTTCTACTCGTAATCACGAGGTTTTTCTTTTTTGAGTTGTTGGTTGTAGGCGTAACAGGTGAATTCGCTATCGGTGTAAACGGCTTCTTTCGTTAAGGGAAAACGACGCGGTTTGATGGCGCAGGATTCATAGTCAATTGCACTGGTATAAATATTGATGCCTATTGAGAAAAGGATATTGATGGCGATGCCACCGAGAAGCGACCATATAGCGATTTTAACGCAGATAGCCTTGATTTTCGCAAAACCTTGTGTGGCTTTACGCAAAAATGCTTCCTGCAAAAAGCGCATAAGAGGATATGCACCCATCAACCAACTAGTTATCCCGACCCCAATACAACCTATAGTCATTGGATGAAGTATGATTATGCTTTCACGATGCACTATCTGGTTGAATGTTACGATAGTAAATTTGCTGAAATAATAGAAACTACCCGCCCCGCCTACGAAAAAAAGCAGTGAGGCAAATATCCATTAAAATGGTCCCCACCATTTATCTAAATATCTAAATTCATCTTTTAATGTCATCGCCATCAAATCCGTCTTGGGTTAAGTTGATGCTTGGCCCATTCGATAATGAATCGCTCTCCAGATTTCACCACATAGTGCAATGCTTGTTTGGTCGTTTCTTTCTTCAATTTGTGCAACCGTTCTAGGGCATCATTTATCCGATTGTTAAACAAGTGCGTGGCTTGTGCCTGTTGTCGTTCAAGATATTCAACAAATACCTCACCGAGTTTGTCACTGATATTGATGTCAAAGCCTTTATCAATTAGCAGTAATGCTAGGCCAATCACCACGACACCAAGCAGAGGCCCGACCGCCACACCAACAAATGCAGCTCCCATTTCCATCCCAATAAATGACAATCCGGCAGCCATCCCAATCGTTACCACATCAGCGGCAAGTCGTCCGATCAATTGGGTCAATGTCGCTTTATCGGTTAACACATAATCTGCGACACGAAATGCACTCATCAAATAAATGGTCAGAATGCCGCCGTGTTTAATGACATT
>CAZYUS010000169.1:0-5581 GCA_964650615.1 uncultured Pseudomonadaceae bacterium
ACGACCGCACCATCGACAATGATGCCGAAATCAAGCGCACCTAAACTCATTAAATTGGCACTGATCTTTTGTTGCACCATGCCGGTAATGGTGAACAGCATCGCTAACGGGATCACGGCTGCGGTGATTAAAGCAGCGCGAATATTGCCCAAGAATAAAAACAATATAGCAATCACCAACACTGCGCCTTCAAACAAATTAGTGGTCACGGTGGCGATGGTGGCATCAACCAATGTGGTGCGGTCGTAAATCGTTTTCGCTACCACACCTTCGGGCAGACTTTGATTGATGGTTTGCATTTTTACGGCGACACGCTGGGCAACCGCGCGGCTATTTTCACCGACCAGCATAAAGACCGTGCCAAGCACCACTTCTTTACCATTTTCGGTGGCGGCACCGGTGCGCAGTTCTGCGCCAATTTCGATCTGTGCAACATCACGTAAATACACCGGAATCGCTTTGTCGGTGCTGAGCACGATATTGCCAATTTCATCGACTGAACTGACCTGACCCGGCGCGCGAATTAAATATTGTTCACCGCTGCGTTCGATATAACCGGCGCCGACATTGGCATTGTTGTTTGCCAGCGCTGACAGTACATCTTGCCAACTTAAACCGTAGGCAATTAATTTACCCGGATCGGGCGCAACGACAAATTGTTTGACATAACCGCCAACCGCGTTGACTTCGGTAACGCCCGGTACGGTGCGCAATTGTGGTTTGACGATCCAATCCTGAATCGTGCGCAATTCGGTGGCATTGTGCGCGTTTTCAAAACCGGTTTCAGGTTCAACGGTGTACATAAAAATCTCGCCCAAACCCGTGGCGATCGGCCCCATGGTCGGTGTGATCTCGGGTGGCAAATGTGCGCGCACTTCCTGCAAGCGTTCGTTAACTAATTGTCGCGCAAAATAAATATCGGTGCCGTCTTCAAACACTACGGTGATCTGCGACAAACCGTAACGCGAAACCGAGCGGGTTTGTTGCAAACGCGGCAATCCGGCGATGGCGGTTTCAATTGGATAAGTCACGCGTTGCTCGGCTTCAAGTGGCGAATAACCGGGGGCTTCGGTATTGATCTGAACCTGCACATTAGTAATGTCGGGTACCGCATCAATCGACAAACGCTGATAGCTAAAAAGCCCGAGCGCAGCCATAGCCACCGTTGCCATCAACACGACCCAGCGCTGATCGATAACAAAACGAATTAATTGATCAAACATGATGACACTCTTTAGTGATCGTGGGTGGCGCCGGATTTACCGAGCTCGGCTTTCATAACAAACGCATTGTGGGCAACATAAGCTTGGCCAGCGTCAATACCACTGACAATTTCGACCCACTCGCCATCACGGCGACCCAATTCAACCGGGCGGATCTCGTATTGTTCACCAAATTGCGCAAACACCACTTGCCAATCACGAAAGGTTTGAATCGCATCAGTTTTAACCGCAACCGGCACCGTGCTTTCATCGAGCACAATCTCGGTTTCAACAAACTGACCTTCACGCCAACGACCATCGCTGTTCGAGAATTCAACATGCGCAATGGCGGCGCGACTGTTTTCGCCGACTTGCGAGCTAACAAAACGGATAATTCCTTGTGCCGTTAAATCGGCCACGTTCGCACGCACGGTGACACGTTGACCGGTTTTAATCGCATCCAAATATTGCGGATATACCGTAACTACAACATTCATTTCTTTAATGTTGGCGAGTTCAAATATCGGGCTATCGCCGCTGACTGATGTTCCGATCGCTACTTGGCGGTTAATGATCATGCCGCTAAACGGTGCTCGCACCGCAAAACGATTTAAAGACGCTTCTTGGTTTTGTTCGAGATCGGCACTGGATAGTCCAATCGCTTGTAAACTTTGTATCGCACTTTTTAATTCGATCTCGGCTTCGCGTAGGTTTTTTTGCGCCTGCAAATAATCTTGTTCAGCGGTGATTTTTTGTTGCCATAAATTGTGTTCACGCTGATAACTGGACTTGGCCAATTCCAACCGTTCTCGCGCGGTCAAATAGCTGCTTTTCATCGTGGCGACTTCGCGGCTTTCGAGCACCACTAAAATGTCGCCTTGTTTGACATTGTCGCCCAATGCTTTCGGGATCTGAACTGCGACACCTGCTACGCGCGGTACGATTTGAACACGGCGATCGTGTTTGATTTTGACTTCGCCCGGTAACTGTAATGTGCTCGCGATCACACGAGGGCCTGCCGTTTCAATACCGATCTCGCCGCTCTCTAGCGATGCTTGCGCCAGCGCGACTCGCCCTTCATACGAGCTATAACTCCACTGATATTTTTTATCGCCGTGCGCGACATTCACCGTCACATCAAATGAGTGCGGTTCATAGACAACTTGATCGCCCAACAAATAATCGGCTTCGGGTTTGAATTGAATTTCTTGGCGAGCGCCCAAACGATTGACGATGGCAGTGGCGATCACCTCTTTGGCGGCGATCGGTTGATCGTTTAAGTAGGCAAAAAATCGAAATTGCGGCTCAACACCGGTTTCGTAAATCGTGACTTCAAAACTAAACTCGCCGTCGCGAAATAAGCGGCCACGGTGTGGCCCGCGCGGATAAGACGATGACGACTCCGCCTCGCCATGTTCGGCACTCACCGCGTGTTCACCGGTACGATAAAACGCCAGACCTGCGATCAATACGGCAGCGATGCCAAGACCGATAGAGACAATACGATTCATAAGTGACGACTCCTTTATTTGGTCGACAAAACGTTGAGCGAGTGACCGAGCAATTGCTCCAACTGCGCAACGTGATAATGAAATTGTTGCAGGCTAAGTAATTGTTGATGTTGTAAGGACGACAGCGTGCGCTGCGCATCCAACACCTCCAGCAAGCCCAGCTTGCCAGCATGATAAGCCGCGAGGGTGGCGCGATAAACATCGTCAGCGGCCGGCAATACTTCGGCTTGCATGGTGCGAAGTTGTTGCTGTGCGTTGCTTAAATAGCGATGCAGGTCGCGCAAAGAAACCAGCGCCTCGGCTTGGGTCAGTTGTTGCTCAGCACGCGCTTCATTTCTTCGCATTAGCGCGTCGGCTTTGTCGCCCTGATTGCGATCAAATAATGGTAAGGAAAGACTCAAACCGACTTGATCGGATTTCTCGTCTAGATCCGAAAATGTGGTGCGCCCAAGCATTAACGCCAGATCGGGATAGGCTTTGGCGCGCGACAGATCCAGTTCCGCTTCACGCTGTGCTAACACCGCAAGCGAGCGCTGCCAATACGGGCTACTTTGCAATTGCTGTTGCAAGGTTTCCACCGCAGGTAAATCAACGTTAATTGTAAGTGCGGTGGAATCGATGGCGATGTCGGCACTGCTATCGTCTTTCGATTTTGGCGGCGAATTTCCCCATAACAACAGCAAGCGTGCTAATGCAGCATCACGTTCCCGTTCACTCTGCATTTGTTCGGCACGCAGCGCGGTTAAACTAATGTTGGCTTTGGTTTGCTCAATCGGCGCAACTTTACCGGCGCGCACTTTTTCGCTGGCCGCCTGCGCGGTTTTTTCCGCCACGCTAAGCAATTCATTGCCGAGTGTCCATTGCGCTTGCGCTACCACCGCATCGGTAAAGCGGCGGCGCGTTTCAGCCACAATATCGGCGCGCGTTTGTTGCAACTCTTGTTCACGTAATAATCGCGTTTGCGCCGCCGTGTCCATGCGAGCACCGCGTTTGCCACCGAGTTCGATGGTCTGCGTTAACATGACGGTGTCAGCTGGACCATCGGTACCGCTTAAGCGATCATTATTGAGATTTTGCCGACCCCAACTTAAAACCGGATTAGGCCACGCCGATGCTTGATCGCTTAACGCTTGTTGTGCGTTCACCGCGTCGCTGCGCGCCGTCAACAGTGGGTGATACGTCAACGCCTGTTGTATCGCTTCATTCAAGGTCAGTGGCGGTGAGGCGGCGATCGCCGATGCGCTCAGCAATAACACACACGCAGCGCCCAACAATGATGGCCGATAGCACATAGAATTGTTCATCGTAAATTTCTCAGACAATAGGAAAAAATGCAGTGCAGACGCGATGATCACTTGCTGTGGAAAAAACTCAAGCAAGCATCAGCGTCACGATAACGTGAGGGAGGAAAATCAAATCAGGATGACAGAGGATGCGCGTAGTTCGACGGCATTACTTCGTGCGAGCGGAGGTGGTTGAGCAGCAAAAAGGCGTTTCGTGATTGCCAATCGAGTGTGAGGTGGTACTGATTCAAACGTTGCGGTAGCCAACCCTTTTGCTGAAGCCAGTTTTGCCGGATCGGTTAGCGATGGAACGTCCTTCGCTTGTTGTAACTTTACGACGTGATCAGGATGTGCGGGTTCACTAAAAGAACGCTCATCGCCGTGTTCGTGGACATGAGCAAGATCGTCATGTTGCAACAACACCGTCACGCTGTCCGCGGTAATCTGCAACGATGCGTTATGGTGGCCTTGGTTGGCGATGACGATGGCCACTGATGATAGGCTGCACGCCATCCAAGCGTAGGCAAACAAGCCAAATAGCAGCAACAGGCGGTAAAGACGCATCAGTCGTTCATCGCGCAACAAAAGAGGTGCTAAGCCTAGTCAGCGTCCATGACTTGGTCAACAAGAAAATGTTAACAATGCCGTTATCACCAACCATCTTGACTTGAAATAAGGGGCATCATGGAGAAGTTTATTCATATCGCGGCGTTATTCGCACTCACTGCGGTTGCCGAGATCGTGGGTTGTTATTTGCCGTGGTTGGTGCTTAAACAAAATCGATCGTCATGGTTACTACTACCCGCCGCCTTGTCATTGGCTTTGTTTGCGTGGTTGCTAACGTTGCATCCTACTGCTGCGGGACGTACTTACGCGGCTTATGGCGGCATGTATATCGTCGTTGCATTACTGTGGTTACGCGTGATTGATGGCGTCACCTTGACGCGTTGGGATGTTTTAGGCGCGCTGGTGGCTTTAGTTGGCATGACGATCATTGCCTTGCAACCACAAAACCCTTGACCCTGGAGTGCACTCCACGCTTTAGCATGACATTCCGTTTAGTCGTGACCGACGATAAAGAATGTCAACTCTCCCAACAAAATCACTCACTCGAATTGTTGTTTTTACCGGACTTGCCTGCGCTGGCTGCTGCGCTTTGCCTTTTATCGGGCTTTGGTTTGGTTCGTCGCTTATAGCCAGCGTGGCCATTTATGCAGAACAACTGGCGTTAGCGGCATTGCTCGTCGGTTCTATTATTTATCTTTTTGTCCGTCGTCATCGTCAGCGCGCACCTAGCTGTAAGGTTTCGCTAAACAAGAACGAGTAAAGGCATTGCTACGCTGGTACACAACTGGGTAATCCGGCCTCACATTCACAGCGACCGTTGCAAGCCTGTTGCATGCGCCTTAACAATTGCAAGGTTTGTTGCTGCTCAACAATTTTCTGTTCAAGTTCGTTAATTTTTCGGCCTAAGCAATCGGGAAGATCAGTACAGGGATGTTGCTGTGCATTAAATATCTGACCAATCTCAGACAAAGTCAGACCGGCCAGTTTCATACGCTGAATATGAAAAATGCGTTGCAGA
>CAZYUS010000170.1:0-5551 GCA_964650615.1 uncultured Pseudomonadaceae bacterium
ATGACAACGGCTTTCAAAATAAAAATCAACGGCAAAAAGATCAGCAACCAATGAATGCTGCGCCACAAATTATCCAGCAATAATAAATTGCCTACCGAAACAAAAAACAAACCGAGTAAAATATCGCGAAAGGGCCGGATCTCCGCTTGCACTTGCAAACGATATTGGCTTTCACCGAGCAATGTGCCGGCCAAAAAAGCCCCCAGCGCCATGGATAAACCAAGCGCGTGCGTCACGCCGCTGGCCAGCAATACCACCAATAAACAAATCAGCACGAATAATTCTTCGTTCATGGTGCGGGTGACGCCTTTAAACACAAAAGGCAATACGCGCCGCCCAATCCAGATCAATAAAATCGCCGCTGTAATACCTTTTAACAGGGGCAACAACAGCGCATCGCTCCACGATAATGCTGCGATGTTGCCAAGGCTAGGTACCAAAATAAGCAACGGGATGGCGGATATATCCTGAAACAGCGACAAACCGACGACGACGCGACCGTGTGTGGAATTCAATTCACGTTGTTCGGATAAAATTTTGGTGCTGAGTGCGGTCGATGATTGCGCTACCGCCAATGCAATCACGATGGCGCCGGCCATCGGTAGTTGAAACCAATAAGTGGCGGCGAACGCCAATGCCGAGGTAAACAGCAGCTGCAACGGGCCTAAAATAAAAACAAATCGCTGCAACGACTTTAACTGTGAAAACGAAAACTCTAGACCTAAAGCAAACAGCATAAATACTAAACCGAGTTCGCCTAAAAATCGTAGCGAATCGTTTTGCGAATACAGGTCGTAGCCCAGTTCGCGCAGCACCACCCCCGCTGCCAAATAGCCCAATAACGCGGGCAAACGAAAACGGTGCAAAGTCGCAATTGCCGCCGTGGTGAGTAATAGTAACAAGATGGCTTGCCAAAGCATTCCGTTTCCTTAGAGGCGTAATAGCTGGAGGGAGTTACGTAATTTGTCGTGCTGTTTCGGGCATCATGTTGGTGAAAAAACGTATTTTTCGCGACGCACGGTTTTGGCACCAAAACCATGCGCTTTTAGCGCCTCGTAGGTTTCATCCACCATGGGCGGATTGCCACATAAATACACGACATCGGTGCTAACGTCAGGATGAAAGGAAAACAACTTCTGATTAACGCGACCGTTAAACTCGTCTTCTTGGCGCGCGTTTTCGCGGCTGACACAAAAGTGAAAATGAAAACGCGGGTTCAGTTTTGCTAACGCACGGAAATCGTCTAAAAAAATCGCTTCATCGTGCGTGCGCGCACCAAACAAAACGTGGATCTCACTTTCGCTATTGTGCGCGGCCTGTTTGATTTGATGCCACATCGACCGATACGGTGCAACGCCGGTGCCGGTGGCGACTAAAAATAATCGTTTCGGCAGCAGTTCCGGAAAGGTCAACTGCCCATTAGGTCCGGAAAAAGCCAACTCGGTTCCGCTTGGCGCATTCCACAACCAGCGCGTCGCACGCCCGCCTGCAACAAAGCTGGCGACTAATTCGAATGCGGTCGTGTGTTGCGGTGTCTCGCTGATGCTGGCGATGCTGTAACTGCGGCGGAATTCGCCGTCTTCATCGTTCATGATCAATGAAACAAATTCGCCGGGACGAAAAGAAAAGGATGCTTCAAGTGTGCTGAACTGTAACAAGCGAGTGTTGCTGCTGATAGGCGTCGAGCGCAACAGGCGTAAGGGTGTCGTGGGGCGCATGGGCAATCATAAGACGTGATCCATTGGTGTTAAACAGTGTAGGGAAGGAAGGCGACGCGAGCCAGTGTTCAGGAATGATTAAGTTGGAAACCGGCTCAATAGCGCCGTGTTAAGCGCCGGAGTGATTACCATGAATGCAAATATCGTACGCGCCGTATTGTTGTTGACGCTCGCCAGCACCGTTCACGTGCAAGCGGGTGAAGGCTTGGTGTCCACCATAGCGGGTGGTGTAACGCCTGCACACAGCCGTGATCGCGCGCAGGCACGTTTCGTCGATGGCGCTGCGCTAGGCGTTCAGCGTCAAAGCGAAAACGGCGTAATGTATCGTGATGAAGAGCGCGCAGCGAAATTATCGTTAGCGAAAACCGCCCACCTTAGCCGCGAGCCGGATCGTCCCGCGAACGCGCCGCTGCGTAATTCTGCTTACAGTTTTCGGTTGTGGGATGCTGGCAGCAGCTTATTGCATGACGTTGATGGTGACGGTTATCACCGCGAATTCAAAATTCGTTTTGATGCGGATGTAAGTTCCGGCAGTTCGAAAGTGTATGCCAAATTGTATTTGCGCCGTGTTGGCGATAGTGGCAGCTGGAAACACTATTACAGCACCAATGATTTCTGGATCAACGGCAATTCCGACACCGATGATTATTATGTTGAAACGGTTTTAGACGATGGATTTGCCACCGCTGATTACGATGTCTTGATCGATTTATATGAAAGCGGCTACTCCGGCATTGTCGCTACCATGGGGCCGTTTGAAGACGATTCCCTGCGCGATCTGCCATTAGAGGATATCGGCCTTGATCAGCCGGTGGTCGAGCAGGGCTATCACATTAATTCCGTTTCCACTGAATTATTAATTGATGATGATCGCGACGGTTATTATTCGAAATTTCGCATCACATTCGATCCCGATCGCGATTTCGGTGCCGCCATGGCGTATGCGGTGTTGTGGGTGCGCGAACCGGGTGGTGAGTGGTTAAAAGAACACACCTCATCGCTATTTCAAGTGGATGATAGCGGTACGCAAGATGAATACACGTTTACCGGCGATTGGTTAAGCGGTTACGACACCGCGCGTTACGATGTGCAAATTGATTTATACGATGCCGCCAGCAATATGTTGGTCGCCACCGTTGGCAGTGAACGCGCTGAGTTATCGCGTGTGCCGCTCGAAGATGCCAACAAAGATCGTGCGGCTAATGGAGGAGGATCCAGCGGCGGCGGCGACAGTTCATCCGATGAATACGGCGGTGGTGGCGGCAGTTGGGGGCTTATCGGTAGCATCTTATTAGGATGGTTAGGCCTTCGCCGTCGCGTCTAATCACGCCAACAAAAAACGCCGCAAATGCGGCGTTTGTGTTGGATGAAAAATGCTTGCACCGTCGATTACGGCATACGGAATTTGCCACCCATTCCGCCCATTCC
Source organism: uncultured Pseudomonadaceae bacterium (assembly GCA_964650615.1). Taxonomy (GTDB): domain Bacteria; phylum Pseudomonadota; class Gammaproteobacteria; order Enterobacterales; family Permianibacteraceae; genus Permianibacter. The sequence continues at coordinate 3,147 of CAZYUS010000170.1, forward strand.
ACCCATGCCGCCGGGTTCTTGACCGGGGATCACGATGCTCGACGCTTGCTGACGACGTAACTCACGCATTTCTTCCATCATTTGTTCTAACGCAATTTTTGCCGCGTCACCAAATTTTGCCACCGCATATTCAAGGGTGCTGGCGTCAATATCAAACGCCAATGGCAACGGTCCGGCCGCCGTCATTAACTGCGTTTGACCGCTATAAATCACGCTGCGGCTCATGTCGAACTCACCGCTAAGATTGACCGGCGTTAACACGCGTAGAGTGCCGATGGTGCGGTCGGTAAACACTTCTTCGCGATACAACTGGGTCGCGTCCATTTTGATGTCGGGTAATTGATTAGGGGGCAACATAATGTCGATCCTGATAAGAGCCAGGGCGCGATTATCCCAGCTTGCTGAACGAATGTCTTTAGCGTATCGGAGGGCTGTGGCAGACTCGTGTCTATTTCAATACAGCGGCACACCAAACCGTGGACTGGCAAGGTTTTTTATTTGACCCGCAACACAACTGGATCGCCCGCTTCGAAAAGCTGGCGCGCCGCCGTTTGCCCGATGTCAATCTCGCTGACCAAGCGCTCGAATTCGCGCTGGCCAAAATGCAGGAAAACAACTGGGCGCGACTAAACAAGGCGCAGGATCTCACCTCACCCCATGCGTTTTTATTGTGCGTTTATCGTCATCTGATCGAAGATTTTGCCATCGCCCGATTTGGCAAATGTCGCGCGCCACAATGGTTGCAGCACTTAGGTCATCGTTGGCAAACACTGTATCAACGCCTGTGCTGCGAGCGACAAAGCATTGAAAGCCTAATTGCACGTTGCGCACAACATCGCGACGACGAACATAACGTGCGCGAGATCTGTCGTGTGATCAAAGCCAAGATCCCGCACTGCGGCAGCCGCGTGCAATTTCAATCGCTCGATGCCAACCGCGACGACCACGACGCAGCCGAAATGGCCGCGCCGCTGCACACCGGGCCGTCGCAACAGCACGCGCAACAACTGTGCGACGAAATCGTTAATGCGCTGACGCAGCTGCTGGATGCAAAAAACAAAAACAGCGCCGCATTAAGCGCCGATTGTTTCAATGGTATCACCATCGACAACGACACCCGTTTACTGCTGCGCATGATTTATCAAGACGACATCAGCCTGCCTAAAGCGGCGGCGCTATTAGGCATTGCCGAACACAACGCCCGCCGTCAAATCAAACGCACGCTGACGCAAATCGCCGAGCATTTGCAACGTGCCGGATTTAACTGGCAAGACTGGAGTCAGCAGCATGAATAATTGCCAGAAACGGCGGCGATGTCCGTCCTAAACCCTTTAATAATCGTCCCATAATTTGGTGGAGCCCACGACGATGACAAAACCCAACGAACAAGAGATAGCGCGCTTTCAAGCGCAACTTGCGCTGGCACTATTAAAGCGGCAACTCAATAATGGCGATCATTTAAGTGCCGAACAACTGGCGCAACTGATCACGCACAGCGCACCACCAGAAAGGGTTGAACAATGGAAACAACACCTAAATGAGTGCAACGATTGTTACGGCGTTTTTCTCGATGTAGCACAAGCGCATGTGTTGCCGAATGAAACGCAACACAACGCCTTAATAAAAATCGAATTCGGTCGCTGGCGATACGTACTCGGCTTTGCGCTGCCAGTGGCATTGGTCGCGCTGCTGTATTTTTCGTGGCCGCAACAACAACTTTTGCAAACCATTAACGAACAAACGCGCAGTGATGAAATGCCTCCGACAATGGCGTCCGAAACCGCGACTTACGGTGACGAAAAAAATGTACAAGAAAAAACGCACGCCGATGACGCTGTGCCGCAACCCACTGCACAACGCCCCGTTGTTGCAGCCGAGATAACAAAGCAAGAAAGCTCCGATGCAACACCGTCTGCTCAGGCGACCGCCGAACTCACAACATCCCCGCGCGAAAACGAAAATGCCATTCAGACCATAACGCCGGAAGCCATCGTCGCACGACAAGAAAATGATGCACTATCCATGCGTCAGCGCGACACCGATGACAAAAAAGTCGCCTCGATTAATGCGATACACTCGCGCCAGATAAACGAGCCAACGCGCCTCGATTTCGCGCCACTGTCACTGCCGCCACCACCCGAAGCCGCCAGTGCATCTGCTCCTCAAAAAGCAAACAATGACTGCACACATTGCAACGCTGACGACCAATTCGATCGCGAACTCACCGTCTTGTTAACGGAAATCCGTTCACGCTGCAAAAATCAATCGCTAGATATTTTCGCCACACAAAAAGCATGGCGTGAACTACTCGATAAACACAATACTATGCGACGTGATAAATTGATAAATACCCCCGAGCCAGTCGATCAAATATCGTGGTGTAAATACGCCGCACAACTGGATGA